>DASSNL010000102.1:0-14706 GCA_035688075.1 Gemmatimonadaceae bacterium | reverse complement strand
GAGCACTGCGCGTTCCTCGCTCATCGTACCTCCTCCACCTGATCCAGGTAATCACCGTAGCCCTCGGCCTCCATCTGGTCGCGCGGGATGAAGCGCAGCGACGCCGAGTTGATGCAGTAGCGCAGCCCGCCGCGATCGCGCGGGCCATCGGGAAAGACGTGGCCGAGGTGACTGTCGCCGTGCGCCGAGCGCACCTCGGTGCGCACCATGCCGTACGTCGTGTCGCGCAGCTCGTTGACGTTGGCGGGCTCGATGGGCTTCGTGAAGCTCGGCCAGCCGCACCCCGACTCGTACTTGTCGGACGAAGCGAAGAGCGGCTCGCCCGACACGATGTCGACGTAGATGCCCGGCTCGTGATTGTGCAGATATTCTCCGGTCCCCGGGCGCTCCGTGCCGCTCTGCTGGGTCACCCGATACTGCTCGGGTGTGAGCTTCGCGATGGCCTCGGGACTCTTTCCGTACTCTGGCATTGGCTCCCCCTCCTGCGGGCGCGATCCAGGAAATATGATCGATTACGCAAGCTCCTGTCGCCGCGCACCGTGCTGCCACGGCTGGCAACGGCATCCATCCTACTAACGAACGCGCCGCCCGCACGGGGCCCGCTTCGCCGCGCCCCACGGCGGGTTCCGGAACGCGAAACGCGGCGGAGCTCCGGCGCTGTCGCAGCGCTCCACCGCGTGCCATCGTATCGTGAATGACCCGCCCGCCGCTCTACGAGCGGGCTCTCCCAACCCAGGAGCTCCAGCGATGATCCGAAAGACGCTCGCCGTGCTCGCGCTGATCGGCACTCCGGCGCTGCCCGGCGCGCACGCCTCCGCGCAGACCGCCACCCGGCAAGCCGCGCAATCTCCCACCGCGGCCACGACCGCCCGCACCGCCACCGCGCCTCTTCCCCTCCCCGAGCGCGCGGTGCGCCGCGACATCCCGATGACCGATATGATCCGGCGCGCCTACGCCGCCGGCACGCGCGACTCTACGGGACGTCCTGGTGCGCACTACTGGCAGCTCTGGATGGACTACAAGATCGACGCGCGCTTCGATTCCGCTACCGAATCCATCAGCGGTACCGAGACGGCGGTGATTCACAACAACAGCGACTCCGCGATGCACGCCATCGTGCTGCGGCTCGATCAGAACCTCTTCGCGCCCAACGTGCCGCGCGCCGAGGTGGTCACCGACATCACGGAGGGAATGAAGGTCACCAGGCTCACCGTGAACGGCGCGCCGGTGGACCTCGATCCGCCACCACCGCCGCGGCGGAGACGCGGCGAGCGGCCGCAGCCGCCAGCCACGCTGCAGGCGCGCGGCCTCGATCAGACCGTCGCGCGTATCGCTCTCCCCACGCCGATCCCCGCGCACGGCACTGCCACGGTCGGCGCCGAGTGGCACTTCCAGGTTCCCAAGGTCGTGGAGCCAACCCGCGGCATCCGTATGGGCCGCTGGGCCGACACGCTCTATCAGGTAGGGCAGTGGTATCCGCGCGTGGCGGTGTGCGACGATCTGCGCGAGGGCGGCTGGGACACGGATCCGTACCTCGGCCCGTCGGAGTTCTACAACAACTTCGGCAGCTTCGACGTGCACCTCGACATGCCCGCAGGATGGATCGTCGGCGCTACCGGCGTGCTGCAGAACCCCGAAGAAGTGCTCACCGCCGCGGAGCGCGAGCGGCTGGCGCATCTCGTCGCGTCGGACACGCAGCAGACCATCGCCGGCCCCGCCGACCGCGGGCCGGGCAAGTCCACCATGGGAGCGCCAGGGAGCCGGCTGATCTGGCACTTCAAGATCGACACCGCCGGAGATTTCGCGTGGGGAACGTCGAACCAGTTCGTGTGGGATGCTACGCTCGCAGAGATCCCCGGCAAGGGGAAGATCCCGGTCAACATCATGTACCTCCCGGGGCACGCCGAGTCGTACGCCGAGGCGGGCGCGATCGCGCGGCATGCGCTCGCGTTCTATTCGAAGCTCTGGATGCCGTACACCTTCCCCGTCCTCACCATGGTGGACGGACCCGAGCTCGGGATGGAGTACCCGTCGTTCATCATGTCCAGCGCTCGCGCGTCCGATCACGAGATCGGTCACCAGTGGTGGCCGATGATGGTGGGGACCAACGAGACCTGGTACGGTTTCATGGACGAGGGATTCAATCAGTACATGAACATCCTCTCCGGTGCCGACCGGCGGCATGAATCGCCCGAGCTCGACGGACGCGGACAGAGTTACGGCCGCACCAGCGGCAACGAGCGCGAGGCGCCGCTCATGTGGGACGCGAACTATGGTGGTCCTATGTATTCGTTCCAGGCGTACGGCAAGGCGCCGCTGATGCTCTCGATGCTCGGCGGCGTCGTGGGCGACAGCGCCGTATGGCACGCCATGAGCGAGTACGCGAAGGCGTGGCGCTTCGAGCACCCGTCGCCGTGGGACTACGCCATGTTCATGAACCACGCGCTGCACCGCGACCTCGGCTGGTTCTGGTACTACTGGCTCTTCACCACCGAGTCTGTGGACGGGTCGATCGCGAAGGTGAGTACATCTGGGCCGCGCACGACGGTGGTGGTGCACCAGGACGGCCAGATGCCATCGCCCGTGGTGCTCGCCGTTCACTTCGCGCCTCAGGGACCGAAGATCCGCGCGATATCCAACAGCGTGATGCGCGACAGTGCGACAGCGATCGTCACCTACCCCGTGGATGTCTGGTTCCGCGGGAGTCGCGACTTCACCGCGACACTGGATTTCGGATCGCGCAGGATCGAGCAGATCACCCTCGACCCCGACGGCCGCTTCCCCGACCGCGACCCATCGGACAACGTGTGGCCAGCGGGCTCCGCTCCGACCAACGCGGACGGTGCTCGGGGAGGTCGCCAGCGGTAGAAATGACTACGATCCGCGTCGGGGATCGGTAGGCAAGGCAGGGCGAAGCGGCACTCTTTTCGCACAGGGTCAGCGATGTGGGAAGCTCATCGCTGGCCCTGAACCGACATGACTGACAAAGGCAAGCTCGCGGAGTATCACCGCAAGAGAGACTTCGAGAAGACGCCGGAACCCGCCGGCAGGGCTGGCCGCACGCGTCGCGCGGCGCTGCGGTTCGTGATCCAGAAGCACGCGGCGAGCAGCCTGCACTTCGACTTCCGCCTGGAGCTCGACGGAGTCATGAAGAGCTGGGCTGTCCCCAAGGGGCCGAGCCTCGACCCGGCGGTGAAGCGGCTGGCGATCCAGGTCGAGGATCATCCAATCGAGTACAACACCTTCGAGGGGACGATCCCCGAAGGCGAGTACGGCGGCGGCACCGTGATGCTCTGGGACCGCGGAACGTACAGCGCGGATCAGCCTTCCAACGACCCGATCGCCGAACTGCGACGTGGCTACGAGAGCGGGGAGCTCGCGTTCACTCTCCGAGGGAAGCGACTGCACGGCTCGTGGGCTCTCATCCGCACCCGCCGTGGCGCGCGCACGCAGTGGCTGCTGCTGAAGCGGCGCGATGACCACGCTCGCACCGGCTCCGACGTCGTGGCCGAGTACTCGACCTCCGTGGCGACGGGGCGCACGATGGAGGAGATCGCGGCCGGCGAGGGCAAGCGTGCCGTCCGCAAGCGCGCTCCAGGCAAACGTGCCTCGAGCAAGCGCGTTCCGAGCAAGCGGGCATCGTCGAAGCGCGCAACATCCAAGCGCTCATCCACCAAGCGCTCATCCACCAAGCGCTCTACCAGCAAGCGCCCGACCAGAAAGCGGTGAAGTCTACCCGCTCCCGATCGCGTGCTCTGTCGCAGCTCGAGCCGATGAAGCTGCACATCGGCACCGAGATCCCGGAGGGCACCGACTGGGTGTTCGAGCCGAAGTACGACGGCGTTCGTGTGCTCGCCTTCGTCGACAGTGGAAGCGTGCGGCTGGTCACGCGAAACGGGAAAGACAAGGCGAAGCAATTTCCTGAGGTAGTAGATGCGCTGAGCGCCCTCGCCTCGCGCGTCCGGCGCAGCGTGGTGCTCGACGGTGAGATCGTGGCGCTGGCGCGCGGGAAGGCCGCGCGCTTTCAGGCGCTCCAGACCAGGGTGCACCTCGACGATGCGCACGGCATCGCGAAAGAAGCGAAGCGAGCGCCGGCCGCGCTGATCGCCTTCGATCTGCTCGTGGATGGGAGCGAAGATCTCCTCGGCGAACCGTGGTCCACCCGCCGTGAGCGACTGGAGCGCCTGCTTCGCGATCACACCTCGTCCCAGCTCAGGCTCAGCGAGTTCACCACGGGTAACGCTCCCGCGATGCTGCGTCGCGCGCAGTCGAAGGGATGGGAAGGAATCATTGCCAAACGAAAGGACTCCACGTACAGACCCGGCAAGCGCTCTCACGAGTGGCTCAAGCTCAAGATCGAGTTCAGGCAAGAGCTCGTCGTCGGCGGCTGGACGGAGCCGCGCAGGACGCGTAAGTACCTCGGCGCGCTCCTCCTCGGCTACTACGAGGGCGACCGACTGGTCTTCGCTGGAGGAGTCGGGACCGGGTTCGATCGCGACAGCCTGCGTGACATGTACGAGCGTCTCACGCGGCTCGAGCGCAAGACCTCCCCATTCGCGGAGCCACCGAAGACCCGCGAGCCGGTGCACTGGGTGCGACCGGTGGTGGTTGTCGAAGTGAAGTTCAGCGAGTGGACCAACGACGGAAAATTGCGCCAACCGGTGTTCGTCGGCGTGCGCGATGACAAGAGCGCGCGCGAGGTAGGGCGGGAGCCGGAAAGCTTCCAGGAGAGCGGGTTCGGGCGCCGGGGGGAGTGAGGAAGACTTACCGACAATCCGTGACCCGAGGCGGCACTCTTTTCGCACGCGCCCAGGCCTCTGGGAGGCTCAACGCTGGCCCTGGACCGACATGGCTGACAAGCGCGCTGGCATCACCATCGGTATTGGCATGGGCGGCTTCCTCGACGGAATCCTGCTCCACATGATCCTCGAGTGGCACAACATGGGATCATCGGTCGTGCCTCCGACGACCATGGCCGGGGTGCGGCAGAACATGATCTGGGACGGCGAGTTCCACGCCCTGATGTGGGTGATCGTGCTCGCAGGGATCTATCTGCTGCTCACCGATGCTCGGCGCGGAGCGCCGCTGCCGTCGGGGCTGTCCTTCGCGGGACAACTCGTACTGGGCTGGGGGATCTTCAACCTGGTCGAGGGGGTCATCGACCATCATATCCTGGGCATCCATCACGTCCGCGACCTGCCGGCCCACGCCCCGCTCTACGACTGGATCTTCCTGGGCGTCGCCGGCGTCGGCTTCGTGCTCCTCAGCTGGGCGATGTCGCGAGAGCGCCGGAGCGTCAGCACGCCATAGCCGAGTGGGACATCATCACAGCGCGCGCCCCCGCCGGCGCGTAAGATGGAGAAGTACCACACGGACCAGCCACCGCGGCATGCACTTCCCTCCTCCCGGCCCATGCGGACTCCACTACGCTCTCTCCCGCGCTCGTTCCCCACGGCGATCTTCGCCGTCGCGCTTACCGCGCTCCTCGCGGCGCCCGTCACCCTTTTCGCTCAGCGCGGCGGCTCGCGCAGCGGCTCGGCCAAGGGTGCCAACGCGTCCTCCGAGTCGGATTCCTCGAAGCGCTCCAACCCCGCCTCCGCCCTCCGCTTCCGCGCGATAGGCCCGGCCTTCTTCTCCGGGCGCATAAGCGACATCGCCGTCGACCCGCGGAACAAGACGACCTGGTACATCGGTACCGCGTCGGGCGGGCTCTGGAAGACGACGAACGCCGGCACCACCTGGACGCCGATCTTCGACAAGGAGAAGTCGTACTCCATCGGCGTGGTCGTGGTGGACTCGGCGAACCCGAACATCGTGTGGGTGGGCACCGGCGAGAACAACGCGCAGCGCTCGGTCTCGTACGGTGACGGCGTCTACAAATCGATCGATGGCGGGCGCACGTGGAAGAACGTCGGGCTGAAGGAATCGGAGCACATAGGCAAGATCGTCATCGACCCGCGCAACTCCGACGTCGTCTATGTTGCCGCGCAGGGTCCGCTCTGGAGCGGCGGCGGCGACCGCGGCCTCTTCAAGACCACCGATGGCGGCGCCACCTGGAAGAAGGTCCTCGACGGCGGCGACTGGTCGGGTGTGAGCGACGTGGTGCTCGATCCACGGGATCCCGACATCCTCATCGCCAGCACCTGGCAGCGCTATCGCCGCCAGTGGGGATACATCGCCGGCGGCCCACAATCGGGCGTGTACCGCTCCACGGACGGCGGCGAGACGTGGACGAAGGCGCAGGCAGGGCTGCCGAAGGAGGAGCTCGGGCGCACGGGGCTCGCGGTCTCGCCAGCCAACCCGGACGTGGTCTACGCCGTGGTCGAAGCGGCCAACGACGGCGGTGGCTTCTTCCGCTCCGAGGACAGGGGCGTGAACTGGAAGAAGATGAGCGACTACACGGCCACTAGCCTGTACTACCAGGAGCTCTTCCCCGATCCCGTGGACGTGGACCGCGTCTACTCGGTGGATGTCAGGACCATGGTCACCGACAACGGCGGGAAGTCCTTCACCGCGGTGGGCGAGAAGGACAAGCACGTGGACAACCACGTGGTCTGGATCGACCCGGACAACACCGACCACCTCCTCATCGGGTGCGACGGCGGTCTTTACGAGAGCTTCGATCGCGGAGCGACTTACACGCACTTCTCCAACCTCCCGCTCGCGCAGTTCTACAGAGTGGAGGTAGACAACTCGCTCCCCTTCTACCGCATCTACGGCGGCGTGCAGGACAACTCCACCGTCGGCGGTCCGTCGCAGACGCGCACGGACAACGGGATCACGAACCGCGACTGGTTCTTCACGGCGGGCGGCGACGGCTTCCAGACTCGGGTGGACCCGAAGGACCCGAACACCGTCTACTCGCAGTCGCAGCACGGCAACCTCGCTCGCTTCGATCTGGCCACCGGCGAGCGCATCGACATCCAGCCGCAGCCCGACGCGGGTGAGGAGGGACTCCGCTGGCACTGGGATTCGCCGCTCATCATCTCCCCCTTCTCCAACACCCGGCTCTACTTCGCCGCCAACCGGCTCTTCCGCAGCGACGACCGCGGCAACAGCTGGCGCGCAGTTAGCCCCGACCTCACCCGTCGGATAGATCGCAACGAGTTGAAGATGATGGGCCGCGTGTGGAGCGTGGACGCCGTAGCGAAGAACACGTCCACCTCGCTCTACGGCACGATCGTCACGCTCGCCGAATCGCCACTGAAGGAAGGATTGCTCTGGGTGGGCACCGACGATGGACTCATCCAGGTGAGCAGCGACGCGGGCGCCAACTGGCGGAAGGTCGAGGGGATTCGCGGCGCACCCGACAGCGCGTTCGTCTCGCGCGTCACGCCGTCGAAACACGACACCAACACCGTGTTCGCGTCGTTCGACAACCACAAGGCGGGCGACTACAAGCCGTACATCTTCAAGAGCACCGACCTGGGACGCACTTGGACCTCGATCGCCAGCAATCTCCCCGAGCGCGGTACCGTGTACGTGGTGATCGATGATCCGAAAGATCCCGACCTGCTCTACTCCGGAACGGAGTCCGGCCTCTACTACACTGCCGACGGCGGTAAGAAGTGGTCGAAGCTCGGAAGCGGTATCCCCACCATCCAGGTGCGCGACCTCGCCATCCAGAAGCGCGACGATGCTCTCGTTGTCGCGACCTTCGGGCGCGGCTTCTACCTGCTCGACGACCTGTCCGCGCTCCGCGCCCTCACGCCCCAGGTCCTGGCGAGCGAGGCGACGCTCCTCCCGATAAGTCGCACGCCGCTCTTCGTTCGCTCGCGTCCACTGGGCGGATCGGGCGCGGCATCCTTGGGGAGCCGCTTCTACACGGCGCCCAACCCGGACTTCGGTGCGCACATCACCTACTATCTGAAGGACGGTTACAAGACCCGTCGCGCCGAGCGCCAGGAAGCGGAGAAGAAGGCCGCGAAGAACGGTGAGGACGTGTTCTACCCGTCGTGGGATTCGCTGCGCGTGGAGGATCGCGAGGAAAAGCCGGCCATGCTCTTCACCGTAACTGACGCCGAAGGGCACGTGGTGCGGCGGCTCACCGGACCCACGGGCGCCGGCGTGCAGCACGTCGTCTGGGATCTTCGCTACCCTTCGCCCAACCCGACCGCATCAGCATCCGCGAGGGGTCGCGAGGACGACGATGAGGGTCGGAGGCGCGAACCTGCGGGGCCGTACGTCCTCCCCGGTACCTACCGCGTGGCGATGGCCAAGCGCGTGGACGGAAAGGTGACTCCGCTCGGCGAGCCAGTGAGCTTCGAGGTGTACTCGCTCGATTCCGGCTCGACCTCGCGCTCGCCAGCGGTGCTCGCCTTCCAGCAGAAGACGGTGAAGCTCGCGCGCGCGGTGCTCGGCGCCGACGCGCTCGCGACCGAAACGATGAACCGCCTGAACCTCCTCGAGCGTGCCTTGCAGGCGACGCCCTCGGCGGACGCGAAGCTCTTCTCTGACGCGCGGGCGCTCGAGAGCAGGTTGCGCGACATCCAGACCTCGCTCACCGGCGATCGCACCGCGGCGAGGCGCAGCGAGTCATTCCCACCGTCGCTGCTCAGCCGCCTGAACGACATCACCAACGGTCTCTGGTCGTCCACGCTCGGCGATGCCACCAACACGCAGAAGCACCAGTACGATATCGTAGGATCCGAGTTCGGCGATGTCCTGGCGCAGCTGCGGACACTCGTCACGGTGGACCTCAAGCGCCTGGAGGATTCCGCCGAAGCTGCTGGCGCACCGTGGACGAGTGGCCGGGTCCCGACGTGGGATGCGACGGGTAGCGCGGTGGGAGGGAGCGGGACGCCGCGGCGGTAATCAGCGCGGCGTCATCCGACGCGCAATGGTGTGCAATGGGGTCAGACTCCATTACACACCGTTGCACACCGCGAGCTACTCGCTGGAGAAGATCCCCGCGAGAAGCTCTATACCCTCGGCGTACCGTGGTCCCGGACGCGCGAAATAGGAGTTCGCGTCCACTGGCACGACGCGCGCTCCCGGAATCGCAGGCAGCGTGCTCGCCAGCTGCTCGGCTTGGGCGAGCCCGTAGCCGCACGGCGCCACGATGACGACCTCCGGCTCTGCGGCGCGTATATCGTCCCAGGAGACACGAACCGAGTCGGCGCCTGGCCGGCCGAGCGGATCCTCCCCGCCCGCGAGCTCGATCATCTCCGGCACCCAATGACCCGCGCAGTAGGGCGGATCGGTCCACTCGAGGAACATCACGCGGCGCCGCTGCTCGGACCGCTCGAGTCGGGCGATTCGCTCATGGTTGCGCGCCACGAGTGCGCGCGCTTCGGCCTCGCGCCCGATCGCGCGGCCTACCTCGATGATGTCGGCGTCTATCTCCGACAGCGTGCGCGGAGTGAGATACAGCACCTCTGGCTGCGACGGTATCGACGCCAGCGCGCGAGTGAGCTCGTTGCCCGATGGCGCGCACACCTGACAGAGATCCTGCGTCAGGATCACGTCGGGCGCGAGGGAGTCGAGCAGGCACTCGTCGACGACGTACAGACTCTCGCCGCTCGCGAGCCGGCCGGCCACAGCATCGTCGATCTCGGCCTGGCTCAAACCATCGAGCGACAGCGCCGGTCTGCTGACTACCGGGAGCGCACGCACGCTCGGCGGGTAATCGCACTCGTGCGAACGGCCCACGAGCTCGTCGCCCGCGCCGAGCGCGCAGGCGATCTCGGTCGCCGCCGGGAGAAATGAGACTATACGTGGCATGTCACACCGCGGTTGGAGCTGTGCTCACCTTCTGAAATATACCGCGCTGCTGGTGGCGGCTCCGTACGATCGACGCGGCCGTTGGGCGCGTCCGATCAGCGCCACTCCGGAAGTGCCGCCGCGAGAGCGGCTTCCATGCGTCGAACGTGCGAGCCACGCCAGTATACGCGGCTGCACGTCGGACATTGTCGCACTGGACCAGGCAACCCTCGTGCAGATGGTGGCAGCGCGGAGCTGGCGGCATCGGCTCCCAGCTCGAGGAGCGGCGAGTTGCAGATGAGACATCGCGTCATCAGCTCCGCCGGGCGCCGCAACTCGAACTCGCGGACCACGGCAGCCAGTTGCTCGAGGGGAATCTCCGACCGAACTGCCCACACCCACTCGGGCCGCAGCTCGCGTATCAGGTGGCGATCACGCGTAAGGAGCACCCGCGCATCTCTCCGCGCTCGCTCTACGAGAACGGGATCCGGCGTCTCGAGCGGGAGCTGCAGCGTGTCCGCCCCGACTACCCGGAGCCAGCGGGCCAGCCGGCCGAGCATGGCGTCTGCCAGGAAGGCCGTCTTCTGCATGCTGCGCCGATGCGCACGCCGGAGTGCGAGGTCAGTCAGAACTTCGTCGGATACAGCGCGCTGCTCCCGTCCATGTCCCCTGTCTCCGCGTACGACATCGGTACGGCATCGGCGGTGAGTATCCGCCCATCGATGACACGGCCCAGCACTATCTCGTGATCGCCGGCGTGCAGGCTCCCTTCGAGCTCGCACTCGAAGTACGCAAGCGCCTCGTCCAGGATCGGAGCACTGCCATGGCCCGGATGCCAGCGCACGCCCGCCAGCTTGTCGTGCTCCTTCCCGGACTCGGTTCCGAATCGTCGGGCGAGCTCCAGCTGTCCCTGCTTCAGCACGTTGACCGTGAAGATGCCGCTGCCGTGAAGGAGCGAGTAAGAGGCGTTCAGCGGATTGACGCTCAGTGCCAGCAGCAGCGGTTCGAACGACGCCTGCATGACCCAGGCAGCGGTGAACGCATCTCGCCGCTCCTCGTGCGCGACCCCTATGGCATACACTCCGAGCGTCATCCGGTGAAAGAGCTCCGCGATCTCGTTCATGCTCTACCTCCTTCTCTCGACTGTACGCCACCCATAGTGGGTGCTTGTCTCGTTACAGGGAATACGCTACCATCGAGCCAGGCACGTACACTCGGCGTAGATGCGGGGACCGGCGGCTAGAGAGGTCGCACCATTGATCGGGCCGTGGCCCTGCCCGCTGACGCCTTCCCGGATTCGACGATGCTCAAGCTGCGTTCCACCGCGTTGCGGTGGTCCCTGTCACTCCTCGCAATGCTCGTACTCGGCACCACGCAGGCATGTGGCTCGAGCGAGAAGATCACCAACCCGCCCGGTGGCGATACAACGGCGATATCACTGTCGGTGAGCGGATTGCCGGACAGCGCTCGAGCCGGCTGGAAGCTCGAAGCGGGAGATGGAGCCGTCATCGATAGTGGATCGGTACTCGGCCAGGACACCATCTGGTCCATCGATCCCGGGACCTACACGCTTCTTTGGGAGAACGTCACCGCCAACGCATACGGCGGCCCATCCACCTTCGCACCGGACCCCGCATCCCAGAGTGTGACGCTTCAGCCCCAACACGACCCGGTGGCGCTCAGTACCGCGTATCGGCTGAGCACCGGGGCCGTGGTTGCGAGCGTCTCTGGCCTCCCCGAGGGAGGGTACGTTCTCTGGGATTTGAAGGGCGCTGATGGGGAGTGGGTGTTCGTAAAAGACGGTGGTGGTGTGCGTCTGGAGGCCGGCGCGGTCGATACAATGACCAACGTTCAGCCCGGCGAGTACAAGCTCTATTGGTCGATCGACACTCCTGTCACTACTCCTGCAGGAGAGGAGACCTACTCGCTCCCTGACGATGAATGGGGGACGCCATTGAGGATTACCGCATCACCAACTCCGACGGAGGCTCACGCCAGCTATTACCTCAGCACCGGTGACATGGATCTCACCGTAACTGGCATTCCGAGCGGTACCAAGGTCGAGTGGCGGATGTTGGACAAGGTCTCCGGCCGACTCCTGGCCCATGGCGACGCCCCAGCCGGAACTACCCACTACACGAATATTCCCGCCAGCAACTACTCGTTGAGATCCTTTACCGTCTCCAGCGGCGGTACCTTGTACGCCCCTACGACGCTCGAACAAGCCGTGACCATAACCGCCGGGGAGACTACTGCGGCATCGCTCGTGTACAAATGAGCTTGTGCGATGGAGTCTGACCCCATTGCCCCGTACCGCTTCACTCCGCACGCAACGCCTGCGCAGGATCTATAGACGTCGCACGCCGCGCGGGTAGATACGCGGCGGCCGCCGCGACTCCCAGCAGCACGAGGCATGCTACGCCGAGCGATATCGGATCGGTGGGGCTCACCTGGAAGAGCAGCGCCGTCAACAGCCGCGATGTGAGCAGTGCCGCGACGAAGCCGGCGACCGTGCCGATCCCCGCGATGATGCCGGCCCGTCCGAGCACCTCGGCCAGAACCCTCCCTGGTGTGGCGCCCAGCGCCATGCGCACGCCGATCTCGCGCGTCTGGTCGCGCACGAGCGTCGCCATTACACCAAAGAGCCCGATCGCCGCGAGCAGCAGCGCGACGGCGCCGAAGCTCGACATGAGCAACGCCCCGAGCCGCGGCTGCGCGAGTGGCTCCGCGAGTATCTGATCCATGGTCTGCGGGCTCCAGAGCGCGATGTCCGGCGCTACCTCCCGCCCGGCGGTGCGGAGCGCCGGCAGCAGCGCAGACAGTTCCACGTTGCTCCGTATGGCGACGTAGCCTTGCCAGGTGCTCTGCAGCGACGGCATGAAGACGGTGGGCGATGCCTCCCGAAGCGTGCGGAGATGCGTATCGTGCGCGATACCGACCACGGTGCGCCACCCGTCGCCGCCGATGACACCAGTACCACCGAGGCGTATGCGCTTGCCGATCGCGTCCTCTCCCGGCCAGAGGCGCCGCGCGACCGATTCGCTCACGATCACTACGAGTGGCGCCGAGCCGTCATCGCGCTCGGTGAACGCGCGCCCGCGCACGATACGCACACCGAACGTCTTGAAGTACTCCGGGCCGCACAGCTCCACCGGGATGAACGGGAGCGTCGAGACATCCGCGACCGACTGCCTTTCCGTGGCGAAACGGAACTGCCAGACGCCGTTGCCGAGCATCGGAGGAGCAACGATCTGTGTCGCGGCCGTCACCGCTGGAATGGAGCGGACGCTACGGACCAGGCGATCGCCGAGACTCACCAGCGTCGAGTCCGAGTCGTACTGCCGCGCGTTCCACGAATACCAGAGTACCGAGAGGTGGTCGCTCACGAAGCCGGTGTCCTGCCGCTCCAGTCGCGCGAGGCTCCGGGCGAGTAGTGCCGCGCCGCCCAGCATCACCATCGCGAGCGCGATCTGCGAGGCCACGAGCGTCTGCCGAACGAGGCGCCGCCGCTTCGTTTCGCTCCCGCTTCGCGAGTCGAGCCGGAGCGGCGCGAGCAGATCTCCCCGCGCAGCGACGAGCGCGGGCCCCACGCCGAAGAGCAGAACGGTGAGCGAAGCGACCAGGGCGGCAATCCCCACCGGCGCACCCGCGAGCTGCACCTCGTCCAGACGTGGAACGTTCGCCGGCGCGCACGCCACGAGCAGCCGCAGCACCGCGACCGCCACGCCGAACCCGAGCGCTCCACCCATCGCCGCGATCGCGATCGCCTCGACGAGGAGCTGCCGCGCGATGTCGCCGACGCCCGCACCCAGGGCGCGGCGCAGCGCTATCTCACGCGCGCGAGATGATGCGCGGAGGAGGAGCAGGTTGCCCACGTTCAGGCAGGCGATCATCAGAAGGAGCAGCGCCGCCGACGTGAGGAGCACGAGCACGGGGCGCACGTTGCCGAGCACCGTCTCGGCGAAGGTGGCGACGTGCGCGCCGTGGAACTCCAGCGTCGGCTCGAGTCGTCGTTCGATCGCCAGGTACTCGTCGCGCGCCGAAGCGGCAGTCGCGCCCGGCGCGAGGCGTGCGACGGCGAAGGCGCCTACCCCCGACTGCCACCCCGCCCACATCGGGATCCAGTAGTCGGCGCCGGCGGGATAATCGAAGCCCGGCGGCGCGACGCCGATGATCCTGTAATCGGTGCGGATGAGCGGCTCGACCAGGTGGCGGCCGATGACCGACGAGTCACCGCCGAACTTCTCGCGCCAGGCGCTGTAGCTCAGGACGAGCGCGCGGGTGATGCTCACATCGGTGGGCGGGGCCCCGGCGGGCTCGTCGTCGCCCGGGCTGAAGAGCCGCCCCAGCGCGGGGCGGACGCCGAGCAATTCGAAGAAGTTGCCCGTCACCATCCCGCGCTTCAGCTCGATGGATGACTGTCCGTACTCGAAGGGGGTCGAAGTCGCCGGCCAGTGCGCCACCGCGGCGATCGCGCTCATCGTGCGCGACTCATCCCGCACCACCGAGAGGTCCTTGGTGCCGGTCACGATGTCGGCAGCCGCATCGGAGCCGTACGTCCACATGACGACGACGCGATCCTGACCGACTACGGGGAGCTGGCGTACGAGCACCGTCCGGAACACGGTGAACATCGCGACCGACATGCCGATGCCGAGCGCGAGGATTATCACCGCGGTGGCAACGAAGCCCGGCGTGCGGCGGAAGCCGCGGAGCGCCAGGCGGATGTCCTGCCAGGTGCGACCCATACGCCTCCTCCAGTTCAGGCGGCGATCGCGTGCGCGGCCGCCGCGTCGTACCGCTGACGATCGCGGATGCAAACCGCCCGACGCGTTACGACGCGTCGGGCGGCATGCTTCATCCGCGGCCAGCTCGTTACTTCGTCGCCTTCGCGAGGTCCTTGATCGCGGCCGACATGGCTTTCACTCGCGCCGGATCCTTCGCGCCCTTCACATCCTTGTCCACCTGCGCGGCCAGCTTGTTCAGCGCATCGCGCCGCGCCTT
>DASSNL010000277.1:0-29782 GCA_035688075.1 Gemmatimonadaceae bacterium | reverse complement strand
CGAGATCGGCGTCGGCGTAGACGATGTTGGGCGACTTTCCGCCCAGCTCGAGCGAGACGCGCTTCACCGTGGCCGCGCCTTCGCGCATGATCTCGCGCCCAACTTCCGTTGAACCGGTGAAGGCGATCTTCGCGACGTCGGGGTGCTTCACCAGCGCCGCGCCCGCCACGGAGCCTTTCCCGGGGATGCAATTCAGGACGCCCGGCGGAAATCCTGCCTCGAGCGCGAGATCGGCGAGCTTCAGCGCCGTGAAGGGCGTGAGCTCGGCCGGCTTCAGGACCACTGTGTTGCCGCACGCGATAGCGGGGGCCACCTTCCACGAGGCGAGATTGAGCGGGAAGTTCCAGGGAACGATCGCACCCACCACACCGAGCGGCTCGCGGAGGGTGTAGTTGAGGAACGGTCCGTCCACGGGAATGGTCTCGCCGTGGATCTTGTCTGCCCACCCGCCGTAGTATCTGAACGTCTGCGCCGCGAGCCGGATGTCGATCTTCGACTCGAGCACCGGCTTCCCGTTGTTCAGCGTCTCGAGCCGCGAGAGCTCGTCGAGGTCGCGCAGTATCAGCTCGCCGAGTCGGTAGAGCATCTCGCCGCGCTTCCGCGCGCTCGTCCCGCGCCACGCATCGCTCTCGAAAGTCTCGAGCGCCGAACGTACCGCGGCATTCACGTCGTCGGGTCCGGCCTCCGCCACCGAGGTGAGAACTTCCTCGGTGGCGGGGTTCACCACGTCGAACCGCTCGCCCGACTTCGCCTCCACACTCTCCCCTCCGATCATCAGCCGGGAAGGGAAGCGCTCCACCGCCGGCGCCGCGCTCATCTCTCTCTCCTCGACAGCGCGCGGACGCGCAACCCGGTCACCATTGCCTCATCTCCCCTTGAACGTCGGCTGCCGCTTCTCGACGTACGAGCCGATCCCTTCCTTGGCATCCGCGCTCTTGAAGAGGAGGCTCTGCAGCTCGCGCTCCATCGCGAGTCCGTACTCGAGCGGCACTTCCGCACCCGACTGCACCGCGCGCTTGATGTGCCCCACAGCCATCGCCGCCTTGTTGGGGAGGCAGAACTGACGCGCGTAGAGGAGCACGTTCTCCCACCACTCGTCCTTCGGGTACACCTCGTTGATGATCCCGAGCGACTGGCCCTCCTCGAAGGAGAAGGTACGTCCCGTGGCCATGAGCTCGATCGCCTTCGCCTTTCCGACGAGCCGCGCCAGCCGCTGCGTACCGCCCGTGCCGGGGAGCACGCCGAGGTTCACCTCGGGGAGCCCGACCTTCCCGGCGTCCTGCCGCGCGATGCGGATGTCGCACGCCATCGCGATCTCCAGCCCGCCGCCCACGCAGTGTCCGTTGATCGCCGCGATGACGAGCTTCGGCGTCTGCTCCAGCCGGCTCAGAGTCTCGTTCGCGTGCAGGCAGAAGTAGTATTTGAAGGTGGGATCCACCTCGTTGAGCATCTTGATGTTCGCGCCCGCCGAGAAGAACTTGTTGCCCGCTCCGCGAAGGACGATTACCTGCACGTCGTTGTCGAACCTCGCGCGGATGATGCAATCGTCCAGCTGCCGCATCATCTCGTGCGTGTACGTGTTAGCCGGCGGATCATTGAGCTCGAGGATGGCGAGGTTGCCATCCTTCCTGTACGTGACGAGGGCGGTGTCGGTCGCGCCCTCGGCGATTGTTGCGGTTGCCATCTTATCGGACCTCCGTTGTGATCGGATAGTGCATCGAAACAGGGTTCAGGAGGCAGGGTTCAGGATTCAGGAACTGCCTGACGGTCGAGATCTCGACTCCTCGGTAGTATCTGAACCCTGAACCCTGCAGTTCTGAACCCTGCCGTTCTCATCCCGCTCCCCCCCTCGACAACGCCGTCTCACTCACCGGCAGGCCCACGTAGCCGCCGAGGAAGAGCCGGCAGATATTCTGGCTGAGCAGCTCGACGCCTACATCGCCGAGAGGATCGTACCAGGTGTAGATCCAGTTCATCATTCCGAACAGCGAGTACGCGGCCACCCGGCGGTTGGCGTGCGCCGGGCCGTGGGTCTTCTCGATGTCGGCGAGAACATCCATCAGGGCACGGGTGTACTGGCGCTTCATGTCGTTCACGCGCTGCAGGAACTCACCCTCCAGGGCGTCGGCCTCGCGCGAGAGCACCTTCATCTCCGCCATGTGAGTGGCGAAGTAGTCGAGATGGTTGTCTATGAAACGCTGGAGCCGCTCCACCGGGTCGGTCACTCCGCGGAGCGTGTCGCGCATCCCGGCGATCACCGCCTCGAAGTTGCGGCTCTGGATCAGGAAGAGGAGCTCTTCCTTGCTCTGGACGTAGTAGTAGACGCCGGCGAGAGAAACGCCGGAGGCGCGTGCCAGGTCGCGCATGCTCGTCCGGTCGTAGCCGCGCAGCGCGAACTCGCGGGCGGCGGACGAGAGAAGACCTTCGAGCTTCTGATCCCGAGTCTGGTTGGCCATCCGGCACCTCATTGGGGCTTCGAACGCTCGTTCAACTCCAACGTACCCGCTCGGCCGAAGGGCGTCAAGCAAGTATTCTTAACACCCAGGGTTTCTCCACGTCTTACCGTGTGACCGGATGCCTGAACCGATAGCGGCTACTGACGAGCCCGAAGACGCCGTGCTCCTGGAGCGCTGCCGGTGCGGAGATCAGCGGGCTGCTACCGTGCTCGTCCGGCGCTACACCCCGTCGCTGGCGCGATTCGTGGCCAGCCTGGGCGAGCGGCAGGAAGTGGAGGAAGTGGTGCAGGACACTTTCGTCCGCGCCTTCGCATCGCTGGATGGCTTTCGCGGCGAGAGCTCGCTGCGGAGCTGGCTCTTCACCATCGCGCGCAATCTGGTGCGCGACAGGGTGCGCAGCAGAGCCCGTAGGTACCAGGTCGTGCCGATCGAGGAGAGCCACGCGGTAACCGAGCACGACGCGCTGGACTCGGCGGTGTCCGACGAAACCGAGCGGCGGCTCGGCCAGGCGCTCGAGCTACTCACGCCGATGCAGCGGGAGGTGTTCACGCTCCGGGTGAGCGAAGGGCTGTCGTACAGGGAGATCGCGACCGTGGTGGGGAGCACCGAGGGAGCGGCGCGCGTGCACTACCACAACGCAATGCGAGCTATCAAGGAGTTCATCGATGGTTGACTGTCCACGAGACGACATTCGCGACCTCCTCCCCGATCTGGTTCACGACCAGCTCGAGCCGGAGGCGCGCGTACGAGTGGAGCAGCATCTCGTCGATTGCGCCGAGTGCGCGGCAGAGCTGGAGCTCCTTCGCGCGCTGCGGGCCACGGCGTTCGCCGCACCTGAAGTGGATGCCGACCGCATCGCGGCGGCCGTGCGCCGCACGATTACGAACGCTGGCTCCGATGCGGATGCTGACGCAGCCGACGACAGTGTCGTGCCGATCGCCGCAGCGCGCGGCCGCGGCGAGAGCGGTGCTGACGCGCTCCGGACTACCCGAGCGTCGAGTCGTGCGCCCAGGCGGTCGACCCGCGGATCCATTCCACAGAGCTGGCGAATCGCTGCCGCCATCGCGCTCGTTGCGGCTGGCGCGGGCGGCTACGCCCTCACTCGCGGCGGGTCTGCGATGCGCGAGCTGCAGAGCGAGCGGGCGACCGTCGCCGCGGCGCCCGAGTCGCCGGCTCCCATCGCGGCGCCGGCGGGAGCCCCGAGTAGCAGTGCAGCGAAGGCCGGCGCCCCTACGCCCTCCGTCGCGGCGGCGAGCGACCTGGCGGGCTTCGCGGACAGTGGGTCCGACGCTGCGAAGGGTACGGACGGTCCCCTCATCCTCGGAGATGCGGTGAACGAACTTTCGGAGAGTGATATGCAGGCACTGCTGCAGTCGGTGGATGATCTTCAGGCGATGCCCGATCTCGAGCCACAGCAACTCCCGCTGCTCGCCACGGTCGTGGAGGGAGCGCTCTGATGCGCCGCACGATCATCACGCTCGCCCTCCTCCTGCTGGCCGCGCCGCTCCCGGCACAGCGCGATCGCGCCGCAGCCGAGCGCGCGGACAGTGCCGCCCTGGCATCGCCAGAGCGAAGGCAGCTGGAGCGTCGTCTGCACCAGCGCGTGCTCGGTGTGGTGCGCGATCGCCTGAATCTCACTCAGGAGCAGGTGGACAAGCTGAGCGCCACGACCGACCGGTACGCCGAGCAACGGCGCGCGCTCGCTCAGCGGGAGCGCTCGCTGCGTTTCGAGCTGCGCGCGCAGCTGCGGCGCGGCGACAGCGCCGACCAGAAGCGCGTGGCCGAGCTGCTCGACCAGGCGATGCAGGCGCAGCAGGAGCGCCTCGACCTCTATCGCAAGGAGCAGGTCGATCTCTCCGCCTTCCTCACGCCGGTGCAGCGCGCGAAGTACATGGGCCTGCAGGAGCAGCTGCGCTCGCGTGTGGAGGATCTCCGCCGGCGCCGGGACGACCGGAACCGCGGACAGCGCGGTGGTGCGTCGAGGGGGCAGCCCAGCCCGGATACGTCACAGCATCGGCATTAGCGCAGACTGTCGGGCTTCGGGGCGAGCGCGGCGTTGAGTGCACCGCGCTTCGCAGCTAGATTGTGTTCCCGCGCCCGGGTGGCGGAATTGGTAGACGCAGGGGACTCAAAATCCCCCATCAGGCGACTGATATACGAGTTCGAGTCTCGTCCCGGGTATCCAATCCACAGGCACCCAGTTAAGGGAGCCGACCGCAAGCGTGGCGATCGGCTCCCTTTCTCACGAGGGTTCCGCCCCGAGTGACGAGTAGTAGTCGATGACTCGCTGCCGTGCACCGCGACGCGTATAGACGTCCGGGCGGCGCGCTTCGATCGCATCGACGATGACCCGCGCGACCTCCTCGACGCTCTGCGAGTTCGGGAGCTCCCACGAATCGGGGCCGCCGTGACGGGCGTTACGCCCGAAGTCGGTGCGCACCACGCCGGGCGAGACGAGCGTGAACTGGATTCCCGGGTGGGTCTGCTGGACCTCCTGGCGGAAGTTCGTCGTCAGCGCGTTCAGGAAGTGCTTGGCCCCGTTGTAAGCGGACCGGTTCACCGCCAACGGGACGCGCCCCAGCATGGACGTGATGTTGACCACTTGCCCCGTCCCGCGCTCCCTGAAATGCGGGAGCACCTCCTGCATCCCGTACAGCGCGGACTTCACGTTCACGCTCATGATCTCGTCGATGTCTTCGTCCGTGAGCTGCGATGGCGGTCTCGTGATGCCGCGGCCGACGTTGTTTACCCAGACGTCTATGTGTCCGAAGTGGGCCAGCGCCTCCTCCAGCACGCGGCGAACGTCCGCGCGGCTGGTCATGTCGCCCACCACGGCTAGCGCGTCGTCGCCACACTCCCTGGCCACGGCCTCGAGCGCTTCGCGTCGGCGCGCGACCAGCACCACGGACGCTCCTCTCTGCGCGAGAAGCCGGGCCACCGCCGCCCCGATCCCGCTGCTCGCGCCAGTTACCACTACGACCATGTCGAGCATCTTGCCTCCGCTAGCGTCGCGGTCGGCAGGCGCTTCGGGGTCACCAGGATGGGTACGTGAAGCGCCGCGCCGCGACGAGGTCAACCAGAATAATATTGCCCGGATACAGAGCGGTGAGCTCCGTCGCTCGCAGCGCGCCACGGCGTGCTTGACGCATCCGACCGGTGCATCGTATCTATGGGCCGTGAGTTGACGACGCAACGAACCGGGTCGACGCCGACACCGCCCGAGCCTCGTGAGAGCTCTTCGGAAATCCTGAACTTCGTTCCTCCCATCATGGAGGTCGTATGCGAAGGGCTCTCTGTTCGCTCGTCGGTGCGGGATTCGTGTCGCTGGCCCAGGCCGGCACGCTCGCAGCTCAGGATGGCGTGATCCGCGGGCGGATCACCGATAGCACCGGTGCGCCGGTGAGAGATGCCGCGGTAATAGTCCAGGGAATATTTCTGCGCGCCAGTAGCGGCGAGGCGGGTGACTACCGCATAGAGCGAGTGCCGCCGGGGAGCTACACGATACGCGTCCGGCGACTCGGCTATGCGGCGCAGCCCGCGTTCGTCTCCGTCCGTGCGGGTGTGGAGACGCGGCAGGACTTCACCCTCGCCCCGGTTGCCGCCGCGCTCGCCCCCGTGGAGGTAATGGTCGGCTCGCGCGCGGTGCATACGGCAGCCGAAGAGCTCGCGGTCCCGGTCGACATTTTCACGCGCGAGCAGGTTCAGGAGCAGGGGACGCCGGAGCCAGCGCAGATTCTCTCCCAGCTCGCCCCCTCTGTGAACTTCCAGCGCCAGAGCGTCTCCGACGCCACGGAGATCGTCAGGCCGTTCACGATGCGGGGGCTGAGCCCCGACCACACCCTCGTGCTCATAGACGGGAAGCGACGGCACCACACGGCGCTCGTCCACTACTTCGGCGCGGGGATGGGCGCGGGTTCGAGTGGAGTCGACCTCAACGCGCTCCCCGCAAGCATGATCGAGCGCATCGAGGTGCTGCGTGACGGCGCGGCGTCGCAGTACGGCTCCGACGCGATCGCCGGGGTGGTGAACATCGTGCCGCGCAGCGGCGTGTTCGCACCTACCTTCTCGGTCGAGGGAGGGCAGTACGTCACCACGGGCGCCCCGAACAGGGGGACGGTTACCGACGGAGAGACGATCGACATCAACGGCGCCTGGGGGATCCCGCTCGGCCGCGGCTCGCTCGCGCTCTTCGCCGAATACCGCGACCGCGCTCAGACCAACCGCGCCGGTGCCGATCCCGAGGATCAGTTGGCGCCGGGGGATGCCGACGTCGTGGATGACGACGGCAGCATAATCGAGAAGCGTAATCCGATCCCGATGCCCAACTACCATTGGGGCGATGGGGAGTCGAAGGACATCCTGACTTTCCTCGACGCCCAGCTCCCGCTCGACTCGGCGGGAAGCGCGGCGCTCTACGCCTTTGGCGGCTACAGCCATCGGAGAGGGACCGGGTTCGGCTACTATCGCCAGGCCATCAGCTCGCGCAACTGGAGGGCGATCTACCCAAACGGATTCCTCCCCGAGTTCAATCCCACGGTACGCGACGCTTCCGCCGCGGCCGGCGTGCGAGGCATCGCCGGTAAGTGGCGATACGATGTGGGCGGGACGTTCGGCTACAACTCGTTTGTCTACGACCTCGAGAACACGCTCAACACATCGCTCGGCCCGTGCCTCGACACGCCGTGCGCTCCCGGCGCGGATGGCGTTCTCGGCACGGCCGACGACCCGGGAATCCCCAACCAGACCAGCTTCAATGCCGGCGAGCTGAAGCTATGGGAAGCGATAGCGAGAGCCGACATCGCTCGGGAGTACGACGTGGGTCTCGCGTCGCCGCTGAACGTGGCGGTCGGTGCCGCGTATCGCCGCGAGAATTATCAGATCGTGGCCGGGGAGCCAGCGTCGTACATGCAGGGTTTCCACCCCGACCCGTTCGGTGACATCGCACCGGCCGGCTCTCAGGTCTTCCCCGGACTCCGGCCACAGGACGAGGCCGACGAGGGTCGCGACAACATCGCGGCGTACATAGACCTCGAAAGCAGCATCGCACCGAAGCTGCTCGCCAACGTGGCCGGGCGCTTCGAGCACTACAGCGACTTCGGCTCGAAGGTCACGGGCAAGCTCGCACTCCGCTATCAACCCACCAGGCAGTGGACGCTGCGCGGGGCGCTGAGCACCGGCTTCCGCGCGCCGTCGCTCAATCAGACCTTCTATTCACAGGTCGCGACCAACTTCCAGGCCGATTCGACAGGGGCAGCGGTGCCATTCGACGTCGGCGTCTTCCCGGTGCGGTCGCCCGAGGCTCGAGCGCTCGGCGCGAGAGATCTGAAGCCCGAGACCTCGGTGAATGTGAGCGCGGGCTTCGCGTTCAGCCCGATCCAGGCGCTCACCTTCACCGCCGACTACTACTGGATAAAGGTCGACGACCGCATCATGCTGACGACTTCCTTCGGGACGGACAGCGTGAAGGCGATCCTCCGGAGCATCGGCTCGCGCGCCGAGGCGGCGCAGTACATGACCAACGGGATCAACACGCGTACTGAAGGCGTGGACCTGACGGGAACGTACAGATTCGCCCTGGGGAACGGCACGATGAACCTGGACGGAGTCTTCAACTGGACCGAGAACCGCATCGCCAGCCTGGGGCCGCTTCCTCCCGAGCTACAGGGTACGGGAGTCACCGCGCTCTTCGATCCGTTCTACGAGGGTGGGCTCAACGCGATGACACGGGAGCGGCCGAAGTGGCGAACGACTTTCACAGCGCGTTATGCCACCGGGTCATGGCGCTTCCTCGCGAGGAGCACGTCGTACGGTGAGTACACCTCGTCGCTCTACGGCTACACGCAGGAGTCGGCACAGACGTACGCGTCGAAGACACTCCTCGACGCCGAAGTCGGATACGGCTTCCGGCTCTTCAGCGTGGCACTCGGGGCTCGGAATCTCTTCGACACATACCCCGGGTTCATGAAGCCGGACAACAGCTTCTTCATCTTCCCTTATCCGTCGGCATCACCGTTCGGGTTCAACGGGCGCTTCATCTACACACGATTGGAGGTCGGCCTCTCTCGGTAGCGTATCCGCTGTGTCCTACGAGCAATAGCGCGCGGAAACTGCGCGCCGCCGTCCGACGCACTCCCGCTCCGTGCACTTTGCAGTCAGCAGACCTCCGATGGCGTTCAGCCCCGCACAGCAGGGTACTCGAACCCACTGTGCACGAACGCCGGCGCGATCTCCTCGCAATCGCGCTCGCTCCCTCCGTGCGACAGCACCTCGACGCGCCAACGGTTGCGGATCACCTCTATCATCCGCTCGATTACCGCCTCCGCCTCCTCCACATCGAGGCCGAATCGCGGCGCGGACGAGGTGAGATTTTCACGACACGCTGCTCGCCCGAAGCTTCCGCATACGAGCGCGAGAGAGCGCTCCTCGCGGCCGGCCTGCGGGTTGGGGGTGAGGTCGTATGCTGGTGCCAGACGCCAATCACGTCCCGCCGCCACCACCGCGTGATTCCTCGGGTGGTCGTCGTTGTTGGAGATCAGTGCATTGAACACGACGCGCCGAAAGAGCTCCGCCTTGTCATCCACTGGCCGAGATGACCAGCGCTGGAGCTCATCCGCCATAAGCAGGTACGACCACTTGCTACGGTCCTTGGCTGTGTCGTCTGCCTCGAGCAGGGTGAGCGCACTCGCCATGCGGTGGCGGTAATAGCCGCCGTCCACCTTCTCGCGATCGAACCTGCGCAGGAGCAGAATGGACTCGTCGCCCACGCGTTCGATGCGCGTCTCCGGGACGCGGATGTCGCAACGCGCCGCGAGAGCCAGCATCGCAGCTTCGACTGCCGCGTTGTTCCAGCGGTCGTCCCGGCCCGGGAACTTCGCCAGCCACAGTCCTGCGTCGTCCTCCACGGTATTCTTGGGCCGTGCGCCACCCATCGAGGTAGTCGGCTCGAGAACGCGTCGTATCTGTTCGCGAATGGCTTCCGTCGATGCTCCTTCGTCGATGACACGCGCCGCCTCGCGGAGTTCCGCCAACTCGACGACACGATTGAATTCTCGAACCGGGGCGGGAGGGATAGCTCCGAGTCCGAACGACAGAGCACCGGCCCTGTCCTCCGGAGATTGAAGGAGGAGCTCCACTTCGTTCAGGTCGCTCTTGCCGAGCACACGCTCGATGACCAGCCGGCCCCACGCGTCCGGAGATGCATCGCGCAGTACACCGAAGACACCGCCCAGCCTCGCCGTCTCGTACGTCTCGGGAGTGATGGGCAGTTCGATCGGGTCGATTGGTACAGCGTCGGTGCGCGAGCGGTAGCTCCGTCCGTAGATGAACTGCCCCCGTCCGGCGCCAGGCGCCACCCGTGTGAGGACGAAACGCCCACAGGTCACCACCTCCAGTGACAGCGGCATCTGGAGGTAGACGAAGCACGAGCTCTCAGAAGTCATCGCTCAGTCCGCGCCCAAGACGCACTCTCTCCCCTCGGCGGGCGGCTTCGAGGGTCTGTCCCTCGATGTCATGCTCTGGGCTAGCGACAGACGCGAGTTGCTGCTCGAGGCCCAGCGCCCAGAGCACTGCGACATAGGCACCAATGCCGGTACCGAGCTCACCTTCCTCGACACGGCGCAGCGTACTTCTGCTGATTCCCGCCTTCGAGGCGAGGTCCTCCTCGCGCAGGCGTCGGCGGGTGCGCGCCGTCGCGATGCTCCTTCCAAGCTCCTTCACCGTGGCCACCACCGCCGCCGGAGCCGCGTCGCGGTTCACGTTATGCTGAGGCATGTCTGGATCCTCGACGGCCGCCGAGCCGTGTATCGTAGATGATACAATAAAGGCCATAATGTATTATCTACGATACACGTACTGCGGCGCTGGTGTCAAGGGCAAGCGCGTACAGGCGACAGCACTGCCGGACATTCCCGATCCCTGACGACTCGTTTCTTCGAGCCCGGCCCCTCCTACGAAAACTCGATCCATACCAGGATCGCCCACGACCCCAGCCCCGCACCCGCCAGTGCGGGCGCGAGACTCCGACCTGGCTTCGTCGCCCCAACCCGCGTAATGACGAGCCGCCCAACGATGGCGTACGCCCTGGCCATCGTCACGAACCCGACGGCCAGTAGTAGCGCCCGGATACTTCGAATACTGGTGAAGACTGCGGTGGCTGCGGACATCCGAGCTCCAGGGCGTTCGTGCAGGATCAACTGGAGAAGACATGCGCTGCTCTCGCAGCGATGCGACGGAGAGGGAGTCCGGGAAGTCCGGGGGTCAGGTCTGGAATCGTGAATTGCTACAGGCAATTCACGATTCCAGACCTGACCCCGTCGCTTGCGCGGAGCGCGCGCCTCGATTGGTGGCGCGCCTCCACCGATTATACATTACCTGACCAAGCCGGGGCGGAGGCGTCACGTCGTCTCCGCCCGTTCCACTTTGGAGCCACGCCATGCCCCTTCGGATTACCTCGAGCGGCGCCGAGCCGGCGACGCTCGATACGCCTCTCCTCGTCATCCCTCTCGCCAGGAACGCCCCGCTCCCCGCACAGCTCGACGCACTCGACAAGTCGCTCGGTGGGGCGCTCGGCCGTTCCATCTCACGCCGCGACTTCCGCGGCGAGCGCGATGAGGTGCTACACCTCACCGGCACCGACGAGGGGCCACGGCGCCTTCTCCTGGTAGGTCTCGGAGAGCCCACCGATCTCCCGGGCGCTCTCCGCAGGAGCGCGAGCGTCGCGGCACGGCAGGCGCGGAAGATGGGCGTGCAGTCGCTTGCCTGGCTCGCCGCGGGCAGCGATGCCGCGGGAGTGGAGGCCGCCACTGTCGGGCTCTCCCTGGGCGCGTGGCAGTACACAGACCTCAAGTCGCCGCCCAGCGCCGAGGAGCGCAAGCCGGAGCTCGAGAGCGCCACCGTCCTGGCGGGAGGCGACGACGCCGCACGCGCGGTGGAGACCGGATCCGCGATCGGCGAAGGGATCAGTCTCTCGCGTCGCCTCGCAATGATGCCGGGGAATCTCTGCACGCCCGACTACCTGGCCGACACGGCGCGCTCCATTGCCGAGCGCCACGGGATGCAGGTGACGATACTCGGACGCGCCGAGATGCAGGCGCAGAAGATGGGATCCTTCCTCGCCGTCGCGCAGGGTACGCCGCAGGAGCCGCGCCTCATCGCGCTCGAGTATCGCAAGGGCGCCAACGACGCAAAGCCGCTCGTGCTCGTGGGGAAGGGGCTCTGCTTCGACTCCGGCGGAATATCCATCAAGCCGGCGCAGGGGATGGAGGCGATGAAGTTCGATATGTGTGGCGCCGCAGGTGTACTCGGGGCGATGGAAGCGATCGCTCGCCTCGGACTCGCGATCAACGTCGTGGGTCTCGTGGGGAGCACCACCAACATGCCGTCGGGCACGGCGGTGAACCCGGGCGACGTCGTACAGAGCCACCTCGGAAAGTTCATCGAGGTGATCAACACCGACGCGGAGGGACGCCTCGTTCTCGCCGACGTGCTCTCGTACGCCCGGCGCTTCGATCCGGCCGCGGTGGTGGATGCTGCCACCCTCACCGGAGCGTGCGTGGTGGCGCTCGGGCACACCGCGAGCGGCGTCTTCGGGAACGATGAGTCGCTCATCCAGGAGGTGCTCGCCGCCGGGAAGCGGTCGGGCGAGCTGGGCTGGCAGCTCCCACTCTTCGACGACTACCGCGAACTGATGCGCAGCGACGTGGCCGACATCAAGAATTCCGGCGGGCGCGCGGCGGGCGCCAGCACGGCCGCGATTTTCCTCAAGGAGTTCACCGGGAGCTATCCCTGGGTGCACCTCGACATCGCGGGGACCGCGTACGCCGAGTCGGACCTCGGCTACATCCCCAGGGGACCCACGGGAATCCCGGTGGGGATGTTCGTGGAGATCGCTCGCGGGAGGGCGAGCTGAGCCTCGGCGTTCGTCGCGCGGCGTGGTTCGCCGGCATCGTGTTCGTCGCGGGCGTCTTCGCGCCCGCGAGCGCCAGCGCTCAGCGCACCGTCCGCGACAGCGCCCAGGCGCGGACGGACACCGCCGTCACCCGGCGCCGAGACACGGCCGCGGTGCGGCGAGACACGACGGGCGCGCGTGGCGACACCACTCGCGCGGACACTACCCGCACCGACACTGCTCGCGCGCCCGCGGACACCACGCGGCGACCGGCGGTGCCGCTCCCGTCGGACACGCTGTCGGACACCACCAAGGTTCCGAAGGACACGATCAAGGCGCCGCTCGCTCACTCGGAGCGCCCTGCGCTGACGGGTAGCATCATCGAGTACCACTGGAGCCGCGACTCGCTCTTCGCCTCCGGCGCATTGACGCTAGGCGATCTCCTGGGCCGGATTCCAGGTGTCACGCAGATCCGCTCCGGCTGGCTCGGCTCGCCGGAGTTCGCATCGTACATGGGGAGCGCCGCGCGCGTGCGGATCTTCTACGACGGCGTGGAGCTCGACTCCTTCGACCCACGCAATGGCGGCGTCCCCGACATGACCGAGGTTCCGCTCTGGTCGCTCGAGGACGTCACCGTGGAGCGCGGCGCGAGCGAAGTGCGCGTGTACGTGCGGAGTTGGAGCATCACCCACACGGCTACCAACACGCGTGTGGATGTGATGACTGGCGACCAGGGCACGAACCTCTACCATGCCTTCTACGGGAAGCGGTTCGGGAACGGTCTGGCGTTCCAGCTCGCGGGGCAGCAGTACGGCACGTCGGAAAATACCACTCTCGGCGGCGGGAGCGATCTTGCACTGATGGGGCGCCTCGGCTGGGCGAAGGGGCGCTGGAGTCTCGATGCCTTCGCCACGCGCTCGAGTCGAACGCGCGATGAGCAGGATCCGCAGCGCAGCGTGACTGGCGGCGTGCCGCGGCAGGAGCGCACGCGCACCGACGCCTATGTCCGGGGCGGTTACGGCGATCCCGACTCGGTCGGCGGGTGGGCGCAGTTGATGGTGGCCAACGAGAAGTTCGACGAGCACACGCCCTTCCGCGAGCAGCCTCTCCCCTTCGCCGGGCCGGATGCCGCCGACACCACGATCAGCGGAACGCAGTACGTCGCGATGGCAGGACTGAACAGCGGGCGCTTCCGACTGAGCGCCGCCGAGCGCTATCACGACCTGGATAGTGGCAGCGTGAACGCGATCTCCGGCCGGGTGGCCTTCGTTCATCCGCTCCTCGCGCTCTCGCTATACGCCGAGTACCGTGGCCCGGACACCACCTCCGTGGAAGAGGCGTCAGCGCGCTTCACACCGGTGAATTTCCTGGCCGTTGCGGGCACGATCGCGAGGCGTCACGGCGGCACGGATGGCATTAGTGCGGTGGACCTGCGCGGGGAAGTCGGAGCTCGCATCGGCCGTCTCTGGTTGGCGGGCGGAGTTATGCGCCGCGGCGAGGAAACACTGCCGGCGCTGATCGCGTTCGACACCAGTTACACGCCGGTGCACGAAGATGCGGTCACCGGCATCTTCGGGAGCGCGAGGGGGAAGTTCTACAAGGATCTCGGCGTGGATATCTACGGTGTGCGCTGGAACAGCTCCGGGTTCTACCGGCCGCAGACGCAGACGCGCGAGGAGCTCTACCTTGAAACCGACTGGATCAGCCGCTTCCCGAGCGGCGATTTCGGCTTCCTTGGCTCCGTAGCGCACGAGTATCGGCAGACTACCTACTTTCCGAGCGCATCGATCATCCCGGGACAGCCGGCGAACGTGGTGTCGGCATTCTACAGCCACGTACTCATCACGCGAGTCGAGGTCCGCATCCAGAACGCGGTGATCTTCTGGAACGCGAGCTTCGGGATAAGTCCCCAGGTGTACGAGTACGTGCCGGGAATGCTGCAGCCGCGGCAGCGCCAGTTGTACGGCGTCAGGTGGCAGTTCTGGAATTGACAAGCTCGTTGTCACAGCGTAACTTACGCGGCTCTACATGATTCGAAGCATGACCGGCTTCGGAGCCGCCACGGGCCTCGTGGGCACGCAGCGGGTCACGGTGGAGCTGCGCACCGTGAACCACCGCTTCTTCAATCCCCACGTCAAGCTCCCACCTTCGCTCACGAGGTGGGAGGCCGAGGTGCGCGAGCAACTCAGGCGCTCGATCGCTCGCGGCAACGTCACCGTCACCGCTCGCGCCGAGCGTGAGGCAAAAGCGCCGCTGTCCATCGACGAGGAGCGCTTCGCCGGCTACGTGACCCAGCTGCGCGACCTGCAGCAGCGTCACGGTCTCTCGGAGGAGCTGGGTGTGGGCACGGTGCTGCGAATGCCGGAGGTCTTCTCCAGTGCGACGCAGGATGAGAGCCTCGATTCGCCGGAGGAGCTGACCGCGGTCGTAGCTGACGCGCTCGAGGCACTCACGCGAATGCGCGAGGCGGAAGGCGCGCGGCTCGCTGCCGTGCTGGAAGAGCGGATCACCGCCGCGGAGGGATCGCTCGAGCTGATCGCAGCGCGCGCGCCTGCGCGGCTCGTGGAGGAGCGCGACCGCCTCCGCGAGAGCGTGCGCGAGCTGGCGGGCGGCGTTGACGTCGATCCCGCGCGCCTCGCGCAGGAGATCGCCATGCTGGCCGACCGTCTGGACGTGAGCGAGGAGATAGACCGCTTCCGTGCTCACATCGCCGCTTTCCGCGCAGCGCTCCGTGCGCCGTCGCACGAGCCAGTGGGGAAGCGGCTTGGCTTCCTCCTGCAGGAGATGCTCAGGGAAGCGAACACCACGGGGAGCAAGGCGCGCGACGCGGAGATGATGCACCACGTGGTGGCGGTGAAGGAGGAGCTGGAGCGGATCGCCGAGCAGGTGGAGAACGTCGAGTGAGGCGGCGTTTCCCGATCATCCTCTCGTCGCCCTCGGGCGGAGGGAAGACGACCATCGTTCACCGGCTCCTCGAGTCGCGCAACGACATCGGCTATTCGGTATCGTGCACCACGCGGCCGCCGCGGCCGGGCGAGGTGGATGGGAAGGATTACTATTTCCTCTCGATTCCCAGGTTCCTCGACCTTCAGGAGCGGGGGGAGCTGGCGGAATCGGCCGAGGTACACGGCCACCTGTACGGGACGCTCTGCAGCGAGGTGCGCCGCGTGCTGGATTCGGGGCGGCACGTGATAATGGACATAGACGTCCAGGGCGCGCGGCAGTTCCGTTCGGCCTTCCCCGAGTCGATCCTGATCTACGTGCTCCCGCCCTCGGGCGAGGTGCTCCTGGAGCGTCTGCGCGCGCGCAACACCGAGACGCGCGACTCGCTCAAGAAGCGGCTCCTGAGCGCGCTCGTGGAGCTCAAGGCGGTACCGATGTATCAGTACGTGGTTCTCAACGACGATCTCGAGCGCGCGGTAGCGAACGTGGCTGGGATCATCGATACCGAAGGGCTCCGGCGTGACCGGCTGGAGAATCTCGAGCGCGATGTGCGGGCGATAGTCGACCGCCTCGAGCTGGAGCTGGACAGCTGAAGTGGCGGCCGGATCGAGAGAGTCGATCTGGTTCAGGGTGTTCGAGGGTTATAGTGAGACGCCGGCAGCACGTTGCCGCCGGTTCCAACAGACGAGGAGCACAGATGCGAGTATTCACCCCGGCCGAGGTAGCTCGGCGCGCGACCAACAAGTACCTCGGCGTGCTTATCGCGGCCAAGTACGCGAGACTGCTCAACGAGTTCCCGCGCATGGGCTCGGACACGCGCGAGAAGAAGCTCACCACGCGCGCGCTCGAGGAGCTCACCGGCGAGGAGGGGATCCGCTACCACATCGTTCCCCGCCGCGACCGGTAGCTGGTCCAGGCGAATGCGCCCATACGACGGCCGGCGCATCCTGCTCGGCGTTTCCGGCGGGATAGCTGCTTACAAGGCCGGTTGGCTCTCGCGCCTCCTCGCGCACGCTGGTGCAGAGGTGGACGTGGTGATGACGCGGGCAGCCACCGAGTTCGTGGGTCCGGTCACCTTCGAGGGGCTCACCGGGCGCGACGTACACACCGACATCTTCGCGCGTGGGCGGGCGCTCGATCACATCCGCCTGGCGCGTGCGGCGCACGCCGTGGTAGTAGCTCCGGCCACGGCCGACTTCATGGCCCGCGCCGCGCAGGGGAGAGCCGACGATCTGCTCGCTGCCTGCCTCCTCGCCACGGAAGCGCCGGTGCTCATCGTACCGGCAATGAACGACAGGATGTGGGCGCACCCCCAGACGCGCGCCAACGCGTCGCGCCTCCGTGAGATCGGCTACCGGCTCCTGGAGCCCGAAGAGGGGATGCTCGCCGCAGGGGAGGGGATCGGCCCGGGACGGATGCCGGAACCCGAGACGATCTTCGCTCACGTGGGCCGGCTGCTGGAGCGGCAAGATCTGGCCTGGCGCAGGGTGGTGGTGACGGCGGGAGCGACGCGCGAGCCGCTCGACCCCGTGCGATTCATCTCCAACCGCAGTAGCGGGAAGATGGGCGTGGCCCTCGCGGTGGCGGCGTGGCGGAGAGGCGCGGACGTCACACTAGTGGCGGGAACCCTCGAGATACCGCTTCCTGTAGGCTCGACGGTGGTGCGTGTGGAGACAACCGACGAGATGGCCGACGCCGTCGCGCACGCGCTCCCTGGTGCGGACGCCCTCGTCATGGCGGCGGCACCCGCCGATTTCCGACCCGAGCGCATGGCGGAGCAGAAGATCAAGAAGTCATCGTCGCCCGAATCGCTCTCACTCGCGCCTACGCGCGACATACTTGCTGCGACCATCCCATGCCGCCGCCCCGGCGCGGTGGTCGTCGGCTTCGCTCTGGAGACGGAAAACCTCCTCGCGAACGCGCGGCAGAAGCTCGAGGGCAAGGCGCTGGATCTCATCGTAGCCAACAGCGCGATGGAGGAGGGATCCGTCTTCGGTGCCGACACGAACCGCGTCACGATCATCGGGCGGGAGGGCGGTGCCGAGGAGCTCTCGCTCAGACCGAAGAGCGAGGTGGCCGATGCGATCCTCGATCGTGTGGAGGCGCTGCTCCGTGAGCGCTGAAGATCGGCTGCGCCGCTACCTCGAGCAGCGCCGCGAGCTCGGTGAGAGTGAGCTCGTCCTCGACGGCATGTCGGTGGACGAGGTCATGAAGATCATCGGCGCGCTCGGAACGGGGAGCCCCGCATCGAGTGGGAACGCCGCTGCGAACAACGCGCGCTCGGGGAGCGGTCGGTTCGCGGATGCCCCACCGGAGGATGAGCTGCGCGAGCCCGGAGCGGGGCGCGGCGACGTCGAGATCCCGGAGACCGCCGACTGGCGCGAGGCGCTGCGCGCCGTTGGAGCGGAGAGGCCTTCGGCGGGCGCGCCGCGGCCGCGCCCCGCAGCGGATGGACGCTCGACTCCGGAGCCCGGGCGCTCGGACCCGGACCCTCGGGGCGAGGATCCGGAACTTCCGGGTCCTACTCCGCTCGAAGGGCGCGACGCGAGCGCCGTGAGTCCGGCCAGGGAGGCGGCGCGAGAGGGAAACACGCAACCGGAGCGCCCCGCCATCGATGCACCCCAGGGCATCGTGGTGGGCGAGCGCTTCGACGACGAGCCGGTGCCGGAGATCGCCGCATGCAAGACCCTCGAGGAAGTAGCCGCCCTCGTAGCCGGCTGCCAGCGCTGCGACCTCTATCGCACCGCGCTGAACCCCGTTCCGGGGGAGGGGGATGCGCACGCACGCCTCATGTGCATCGGCGAGGCGCCGGGCGCGAAGGAGGACGAAACGGGGCGCCCCTTCGTGGGGGCGGCGGGCGAGCTACTGACGAAGATCCTCGCCGCTATTAACTTGAGGCGCGACGAGGTGTTCATCGCCAATGTCCTGAAGCACCGGCCACCGGGCAACCGCAACCCGCTCCCGCAGGAGGTCGCGGCCTGCAGCCCGTACCTGGTGCGCCAGGTGGCGCTGATTCGTCCCAAGGTGATCATCACCTTCGGCGCCTTCGCCGCGCAGACCCTGCTCGACACCAAGCTCGCGATAGGCAAGCTGCGCGGCTCGGTCCACCGCTACCACGGGATTCCGGTAGTGGTGACCTATCACCCCGCGGCCCTCCTCCGGAACCCGGCGTGGAAGCGTCCAACCTGGGAAGATGTCCAGCTCGCCCGCAGAATACTCGATAACTCCCCCGCGTGATGTCTACCGCGACCGTCGACCGCCGTACTCCGAGGAGGCCGAGACAGCGGTAATCGCCGCGATGCTCATGGACCAGGACGCGATCCTGCGCGCCGCCGAGCACGTGGACGATACGATGTTCTACCGGGAGCAGAACCGGCGGATGTTCCGCGCCATGATCGCCATCTCCGAGCGTGGCGAGGTGGTGGACCCGCTCACGCTCGCCGAAGAGCTCTCGCGCCGCGGCGAGCTGGAAGCCGGCGGCGGGAAGGAGCGGATCGGTGAGCTGATCGATGCGGTCCCCACCTCGGCGAACGTCGAGTACCACGCGAAGATCGTAAAGGAGAAGGCGCTCCAGCGCCGGCTGATCGAGACGTGCACCGCGCTCGTGTCGGAAGCCTTCGAGGGGAAGACGACGGCCGCCGAGCTTCTCGACGATGCCGAGCATCGCATCTTCCAGGTGAGCCAGCAGCGCGGCATGCAGGGATTCACGCGCATCAAGGAGCTGATGTGGCCCACGATGGAGCGCATCGAGGCGCTCCAGCGCGGCGGCAAGACCATCACCGGAGTTGCGAGCGGCTTCAACGACCTGGATGAGATGACGTCGGGCTTCCAGCCGGCCGATCTCGTCATCGTCGCCGCCAGGCCGTCGATGGGGAAGACGGCCTTCGTTCTCAACGTCGCCCAGTACGCCGCGATCGAGAAGAAGACCCCCGTCGCCATCTTCTCGCTCGAGATGAGCAAGGAGTCGCTCGTCCAGCGCATGCTCACCGCGGAGGCGCGCGTGGACGCGCAGAAGCTCCGCAAAGGGATGCTGCGCGACGACGACTTCCCGCGCATGGCGCGCGCGGCGGGCATCCTCAGCTCCGCGCCTATCTGGATCGACGACGCCGCCGGAATCACCCTCCTCGAGATCCGCTCCAAGGCGCGCCGGCTCAAGGCCGATTCGGACATCGGCATGGTCATCGTCGATTATCTTCAACTGATACAGGGGCCCGCGAGCTCGGAGAGCCGGCAGCAGGAGATCAGCCAGATCTCCCGCTCGCTGAAGATGCTCGCCAAGGAGCTCGGCGTACCGGTGATAGCGCTCTCGCAGCTCTCCCGCGCGCCGGAGCAGCGCGCCGGCGACCACCGCCCGCAGCTCTCCGACCTGCGCGAGTCGGGCGCGATAGAGCAGGACGCCGACCTGGTGATGTTCATCTACCGCCAGGAAGTGTACGACGGGCCCGTGGACAAGGACGGCAACTCCCTCGAGGGGCGCGCCGAGATAATCATCGGGAAGCAGCGCAACGGGCCGATTGGCACCGCGAACCTGTTCTTCCACAAGTCATACACGAGGTTCGAGAATTACACATCAAGGCCTTCGGAGCAGTAAGACGAAGAGCATCTACCGCTGCACCGAGTGCGGCGCCGAGCACCCCAAGTGGGCAGGGCGATGCGATGCGTGCGGCGAGTGGAACACTCTCGCGGAAGAGGCGGTAGCGACCGCCGCGCCCAAGAGCGCGAGCGCGCGCCGCAAGGGGGGCGGGGCAGCGCTCGCCCACGGTGGGAGCGTGGCGCCCACCGCCCGTCTGGCGGAAGTGCAGGGGTCCGAGAGCGGCCGCTTCCGCACCAGCATTCGCGAGTTCGACTTCGTCCTCGGCGGCGGTATCGTCCCCGGCTCCATGGTGCTCATCGGCGGAGAGCCGGGGATCGGAAAGTCCACGCTTCTCTTGCAGGTAGCCGCGCGGCTCCAGGAGTCGGGCGAGCGAGCGCTCTACGTGTCCGGCGAGGAGTCGCCGCTGCAGGTGAAGCTGCGCGCCGACCGCCTCGGCGCGAGCGCACTCGACGTGGAGCTGCTCGGCGAGACGGAGCTCGAGACGATCATTGCGACGGCTTCGTCGATCTCGCCGCGCGTCATGTTCGTGGACTCCATCCAGACCATCTTCACCGGCGACCTCGAGGGCGCGCCGGGGAGCGTGGGGCAGGTTCGCGAGTGTGCCGCACGGCTCATGCGCTTCGCCAAGGAGAGCGGCACCGCCACATTCGTGGTGGGTCACGTCACCAAGGGTGGCGGCATCGCCGGTCCCAAGACCCTCGAGCACATCGTGGACACGGTCCTGTACTTCGAGGGCGAGAGCTCCTTCGACCAACGAGTGCTGCGCGCCACCAAGAACCGCTTCGGCGGCGTCGATGAGATAGGCGTCTTCAGGATGACCGAGGCTGGGCTCATCGCCATCGAGAACCCATCGGAGCTCTTCCTTGGCGACCGCCTCTCGAGCGCATCCGGCAGCGCCGTGACCGCGCTCATGGAGGGGACTCGCCCGCTCCTGGTGGAGATCCAGGCGCTCGCCGCCAAGGCCGGCTTCGGCACTCCGCAGCGGGTGGCCACCGGCTACGACTCGCGCCGCCTCGCGCTTCTCCTCGCGGTACTCGACAAGCGCGCGGGCCTCTCCTTCGCGCAGCTCGATGTGTTCGCGAACGTGGTGGGCGGACTGCGCGTGCAGGAGCCCGCGGCCGATCTCGCCATTGCAGCGGCACTCGCGTCGAGCGTGTACGACCGGCCGCTTCCCTCGGACGCGATCTTCCTCGGCGAGGTGGGGCTCGCAGGCGAGGTGCGCCCGATCTCGCTGGCCGATCGCCGCCTCGGTGAAGCCGAGCGCATGGGGATGCGCCGCGCCTATCTCGCCGAGCGGAGCGTGCCGCGCGGTGCGCGCCGCGACGCCGGTGGCTCGCACATCGAGGCTGTGGGTGTGCGCGGCATCGCCGATCTGTTCGAGAAGCTCTTCACATGAGCGCGGTCGAGCGCGATGTGGGCGTGGTCATCGTGGCGGCGGGGAGCGGATCGCGCACCGGGAGCGAGGAGCTGAAGCAGTTCCGCTGGGTAGCCGGGAAGCCGATGCTCCTGCACAGCGTGCAGCGCTTCATGGAGCGTCCGGATGTCGCGATAGTGGTGTGTGTACTCCCGCGCTCGTACGCGGGTGATCCGCCTCCGTGGCTCTTCCAGTGCGATATCGATCGGCTGCTCGTATCGGTTGGCGGTCGGGAGCGCGGCGACTCGGTGCTGAGCGGGCTGCAGGACCTGCCGCCCGAGGTGAAGTTCGTGCTCATCCACGACGCCGCGCGCCCACTCGCCGACGCCGCGACGATCGAGCGCGTGATCGCCGAAGCGCGCCGCGGACACGGTGCCGTGGCGGCGCTTCCGGTGAGCGACACGCTCAAGGAAGTCGACGGCGACGGCCGCGTAGTACGCACCGTGGACCGCGCGCGGCTGTGGCGCGCCCAGACTCCTCAGGGCTTCCCGCGCGACATGATCGAGCGCGCCTACGTCGATGCGCGGACGTCGCATGTGAGCGCCACCGACGACGCTGCTCTCTGCGAGCGCCTGGGTCTCGATGTCGTTGTCGTTCCCGGCAGCGAGCTGGCGATGAAAGTCACCGTGGAGGAAGACTTCGCGCGGCTCGAGGCGCTCTCCACGCTCCCTGTATGACTGTACCACTCTCCATTCCGTTCTGGTCGCCCGCCGAGATCGAAGCTTCGCTCTCCGGCACCATCGCGCACCTCGCCGAGCGCCGCGTTCTCGCGTATCCCACCGAGACAGTCTACGGCTTCGGCGGCGCGACCGATCAGGAGTCGGTCGACGCACTCATCCAGCTCAAGACGCGTCCCCCGGCGAAGCCATTTCTCATTCTCGTCGCATCGAGCGAGATGCTCGCCAGGCTCGACATCCGCCTCGCCGGCTACGCGGCGCAGCTCGCCGCGCGCCACTGGCCGGGGCCGCTCACTCTCGTCCTCCCGGGCGGCGAGCGCCGCGTTCCCGAGCAGCTGCGCGGCCCCGAGGGTGGCATCGCTGTGCGGTGGACCTCGCACCCGGCGCTGCAGCGCCTCCTCCAGGCGTACGGAGAGCCGATCACTTCCACGAGCGCGAACCGTCCGGGCACCCCTCCGGCGATGTCGACCAGGGAAGTGGAAGAGCAGTGGAGCGACGCGATCGGCCGCGGCGTTCTTCGGGTACTCGACGGCGGTACTCTCGTCCCGTCGCCGCCTTCGACGGTTGTAGATTGCACTGGAAGATGGCCGCGAGTAATCCGGCCCGGCGCCATCGCGTCGTCAGTGCTCCGCGAGAGCGTCCCCGACCTGATTGGAGATGTCTGATGCCCCTGCGATTGCTCTTCATCTGCACCGGCAATACCTGTCGCAGCGCCATGGCCGAGGCGATGGCCAGGCGGATCATCGCCGAGCGCGGCATCACTGACGTCGAGGTGGGAAGCGCTGGCACGGCCGCCTGGGAGAACGCGCCCGCGTCCGACGGCGCGTTGCTCGTTTGCCTCGAGCACGAGGTGGATCTGTCGCAGCATCACGCTCGCCTCCTCACCGAGGAGCTGGTGCGGTCGCACGATCTCATTCTCGGCATGGGGCCGCACCACGTGGAGCGCGCCGACGCGCTCGGTGCCGGCTCGAAGGCGTATCTCCTCACCAGCTACGCGTCCAACGGCGAGGTGGAGCGCCCCATCGGCGATCCATTCGGCGGTGAGCTCGACCTCTACCGCGAGACGTACTTCGAGCTGGAGCGCGAGCTGAACCGGCTCTTCGACCGTATCACGGCCGACCGCGCACAGGGGTGAGCGCCAAGTGACCGCAGCGGCGCGCCCCGGCCGCCTCGTGCTGCTGGGTCACCCTGTGGCGCACTCCGTGTCGCCCATCTTCCAGAACGCCGCGCTCCGCTGCATCGGCATCCCGGTGGTGTACGAGGCGCTCGATACGCCGCCCGACGAACTGGATGCGCGCCTCGATGCTCTCATCGCGGAGCGCGCCGCGGGAAATGCCACGATTCCGCACAAGGAGCGCGTCGCCGCTCGCTGTACGCGTCTCACGCCGGTGGCCGAGCGCGTTGGAGCAGTGAACACCTTCCGAGTGGATGACGACGGCTTGCTAGTGGGTCACAACACCGACGTCGCGGGGTTCGACCGGCTCGCTCGCACCGCGCTCGGCGACACTCCACTCCCCCGGCGAGTCGCGCTCCTGGGCGCTGGCGGCGCAGCGGCCGCGGTGCTCGCGGCGGTGGAAGGTTGGCCGGGGTGCGAGGTCACGCTCTTCAACAGAAGCGCCGAACGCCGCGATCGGTTAGCCAGCCGCTTCCCGGTGGTGCGCTCGACTACCGGCGACGTCGCTCGCGCGGTGAAGGGGTGCGAAATGGTCGTCAATGCCACGCCTCTCGGACTGCGCCCGAGCGATGCTCTCCCTGTGGCGATCGCTTCGCTCGAGCGCGACGCGGTAGTCGTGGACCTCGTGTACAGTAGTGACGAGACTCGCTGGGTACACGCCGGGCGCGCCGCCGGTCACCGCGCCGCCGACGGTCTAGAGATGCTCCTCGAGCAGGGCGCTCTCGCCTTCGAATGGTGGCTCGGCGTGCCCGCCCCACGCGAGGTGATGCGGAACGCTGTGCGAGGAGACAAGGAGTCGCGTGAGAGCCGTCATACCCGCGGAAGCGGGGAGCCAGGGGAAGAAAGCAGAGAGCAGACGGCAGAAAGCAGGAACGGCACACCAGCAAGCAGTCATCCCCGCGGAAGCGGGGACTCGCACCACCGTCATCCCCGCGGAAGCGGGGACCCATGTTAGCCGGCCTGAACATGGGTCCCCGCTTCCGCGGGGATGACGGTGGCAGTGGTCGCAGTGCGGCCGGACAGGTGTCGAATACGACCGCAACCACTTACTCCACTCCCTTCGCCCGCTTCGCGCGCGAGGCAGCGGCCTCGCTCCTCGACCTCCTCCTTCCGCGCGCGTGCGTCTCGTGCCGGCGGCTTCTCGACGCCGGCGATGAAGGACCGGTTTGCGGACGCTGCTGGGCGCGTCTCCAGGAGCTGCACCATCCGCGCTGCGGTCGCTGCGGCCACCCCATGCCCCACGAGAAGTGCAGGTGGTGCGAGCTGCTTCCGCCCTTCGTGCGCACGGCGCGCTCTGTGTGCTGGATACCCGGGCGCACCGGCGCGCCGATCGTGCACGCGCTCAAATACGGCGGATGGAGCGCTGTCGCCGAAGGGATGGCCGAGCGCATGGCGCGGCTCTCCTGGCCGCGCGATGTGATCGAGGAGCGAGCGGCACTCGTGCCGGTACCGCTGGCACGGGTGCGCGAACGGGAGCGGGGTTACAACCAGAGCGCTCTCCTCGCGCGCGCTCTCGCATCGAGATGGGAGCTTCCGGTGTGGAATCACGTGCTGGAACGTGTGCGCGCCACACGTACACAGACGCGGTTGACACCGGACGAGAGGCGCGGCAACGTTTCGGGTGCGTTCCGGGTGCCTGAGATCGCCGCCGCAGAGCTGCGCGGGAAGCACCTGGTGCTGGTGGACGACGTTGTCACCACTGGCGCGACTCTCGCGGCATGCGCCGCTGAGCTTTTCAGCGCCGGAGCGCGCGTGATCAGCATCGTGACTTTCGGCAGGGCGCCGGCATCCGGCGACCGTGTCTGACCTCGAACATGGAAACAGACTGAGATGGCGATTCGCGTGGGGATAAACGGCTTCGGCCGTATTGGGCGGCAGGTGGTGCGATCGGCGAAGGAGCAGGGGATCACCGATATCGATTTCGTGGCGGTGAACGATCTCACCGACACCAAAACGCTGGCTCACCTCTTCAAGTACGACTCCGTGCATCGCACCTTCGATGGCGAAGTCACGGCTGGTCCCGACTGCATCACGATCGATGGCGATGAGGTGAAGGTCCTCTCCGAGAAGGACCCCGCGTCGCTCCCGTGGAAGGATCTTGGAGTGGATATCGTGCTCGAATCCACCGGCCGCTTCACCAAGGCCGAGGACGCTCGCAAGCACATCACGGCCGGAGCGCGCAAGGTGATCATCTCCGCGCCCGGGAAGGGCGAGGACATCACGATCGTGATGGGGGTCAACAGCAACAAGTACGACGCGGCCAAGCACAACATCATCTCGAACGCGTCGTGCACCACGAACTGCCTGGTACCGATGGTCAAGGTCATCATCGATAACTTCGGTCTCAAGCACGGCTCGATGACGACCATCCATAGCTACACCAACGACCAGCAGATCCTCGACGCTCCGCACAAGGATCTCCGCCGGGCGCGCGCTGCGGCGCTGTCGATGATCCCGACCACTACTGGTGCCGCCAAGGCCACCTCGCTCGTGATTCCCGAGGTGAAGGGCAAGCTCGACGGCATCTCTATCCGCGTACCGACTCCCGATGTCTCCTTCACGGATCTCGTGGTGGAAGTGGAGAAGTCCACGAGCATCGAGGAAGTGAACGCTGCCTTCCGCGCCGCATCCGAGAATGGCGATCTCGCCGGCTTCCTCGCCTACTCCGAGGAGCCGCTCGTCTCGTCCGACTACATCGGCAACCAGTACTCCTGCATCCTCGACTCGATGAGCACCAACGTCATCGACGGAACGCTGGTGAAGGTCTGCGGCTGGTACGACAACGAGTGGGGCTACTCCTCGCGCTGCGTAGACCTGCTTCGCTTCGTCGGCGATCGCCTCTGAGCCGCCCGCAAGTAATGGCGACGAAGACCATCCGCGATCTCGCGGATTCCGAGATCCGCGGGAAGCGGGCCCTCGTGCGCGTGGACTTCAACGTTCCCCTCGACGCCGAGGGGAACGTCACTGATGACACGCGCATCCGAGCGTCTCTCCCCACGATCGACGCGCTCTTCGAGCGCGGCGCACGGGTCGTGGTTCTCCTCTCTCACCTCGGACGGCCGAAGGGGAAGCCCGACCCCGCCTACTCGCTCGCGCCGGTGGCGCGCCGGCTGGTGGAGCTCTCGTCGCATCCGGTGATATTCGTTCCGAGCACCGTATCCGACGATGCGCTGACCGCGACGCGTACTGCACCAGAGGGGACGATCGTGCTCCTCGAGAACACGCGCTACTTCCCCGGCGAGGAGAAGAACGACGCGGACCTCTCGCGCGATCTGGCGAAGCTCGGTGACTTCTACGTGAACGACGCCTTCGGCTCGGCGCACCGCGCGCACGCATCCACCGAGGGCGTGGCGCACCATCTCCACCCGGCCGTCGCGGGTCTGCTGATGGAGAGCGAGCTGAGTTACCTCGGTGGCGCGCTGGAGAGCCCCGAACGCCCCTTCGTGGCGATACTCGGCGGCGCCAAGATCTCGGGGAAGATAGACGTCATAAACAATCTCCTCCCCAAGGTGGACCGCCTGCTGATCGGCGGCGCCATGGCGTGCACCTTCTTCCGCGCGATGGATCTCGAAACGGGCGGCTCGCTCGTCGAAGAGGACCGCGTGGAGCTTGCGGGAAAGATCCTGGCCGATGCTGGCGAGAAGCTCGTTCTCCCGAGCGATGTCGTGGTGGCGCCGTCCATGGACGCGGGCCATCGCGCGCACGCGGCAGCGCGCGATGCGATCCCCGCCAACGAAGCTGTTTTCGATATCGGCCCGGAGTCGTCGAAGGCCTTCGCGAAGATCATCGAGTCGGCGAAAACCGTGGTGTGGAACGGGCCCATGGGGGTCTTCGAGCACCCACCATTCGACGCCGGCACGCGTGCGGTGGGAGAAGCGATGGCGCGCGCCACGGACGCCGGCGCGACGACCATCGTGGGCGGCGGAGATTCCGCCGCGGCGATGGAAGAGATGGGGTTGGCTCGGCGCGTCAGCCACGTTTCCACCGGTGGCGGCGCATCACTCGAGTTCCTGGAGGGTAAGACACTGCCTGGAGTAGCCGCGCTCGACCAGCGGAGCGGGCGATGATCCGTCGCCCCGTCTTCGCGGCCAACTGGAAGATGCACCTCGGGCCGCAAGAGACTCGCTCCTACTTCGAGAAGTTCCTCACTTCGTATCCGCCCCACGACGACCGCACCGTGATCTTTTTCCCCAGCGCGGTGTCGCTGGCCGTGGCGGGCTTTGCGTTGCGCCAGCGCCCGGAGATCCTCACCGGTGTACAGAACGTTTACTGGGAGGACCATGGCGCGTTCACCGGTGAGACCTCGCCGACCATGGCGCGCGACGCCGGAGCGAAGGTGGCTCTGGTAGGGCATTGCGAGCGACGCCAGCTATTCGGTGAGACCGATGAGCTCACCGCGCGCAAGTGCGCCGCGGCACGCAAGGCCGGACTCATGCCCATGCTCTGCGTGGGCGAGCGACTCGACGAGCGCGAGCGCAACGCGACTCAGAGCATCGTGCTTCGCCAGCTCCGCACCGGCGTGAGCAGGCTGGAACCGGACAGTGTGGCGGAGATGATGATCGCCTACGAGCCGGTTTGGGCCATCGGCACCGGGCGGACCGCGCAACCCGAGGATGCGACCGCGGTGCACGCCGCCATAAGGCGTGCGCTCCGTGACATCGTGGGTGATCGGGCCGCTGGAGTCCCGATTCTCTACGGCGGCAGCGTGAACGCGGGGAACGCCGCCGCACTCCTCGCCGCGCCCGAGGTCGACGGTCTCCTCGTGGGCGGAGCGAGCCTCGACCCCGAGGTCTGGGCTGGCATAGCACGCACTTGACCACGTAGTCTAACCTGCCTAGGTTACGCGGGTTACGTCACGTTACCCTGTCTCTCCCGCGATGTATACGTTCATTCTCGTACTGCTGATCATAGACAGCGTGGTGCTGATCGCCGCCGTCCTCATGCAGGCCGGCAAGGGCGGTGGCCTTTCGGCGTCCTTCGGCGGCGCTGCGTCGTCTGCCGACTCCTTCGTGGGAACGCGTCAGGCGGCCAACCTGCTCACGCGCACCAGCTGGTGGGGCGGGGGAATCTTCATGGCCCTCGCGTTCATCCTCCAGCTGATGGGTACGGCGTCGAACGTGCCGAAGTCGGTACTCGATGAGCCCTTCCAGCAAGCGGCTCCCGCGGCTCCGGCTCCTTCCACGAGCGCGCCGGCGGTTCCGCTTCAGCCCGCCCCTTCCACACAGCCATCGGGCGGGGCGACGGCCAATCCACCGGCCAATCCACCAAAGCAATAATTCAGTGAGCACCAGCAGCGTGAAGCCAGGGTTCCTCCTCCTCGAGGATGGGACCCTTTTTCACGGGGATGTCAGCGCGCCTTTCCCCGACACCGTAGCCGAGGTGGTCTTCACCACCAACATGACGGGCTACCAGGAAGTCTTCACCGACCCCTCGTACCGCGGCCAGATCGTCGTGATGACCGCGCCGATGATCGGTAACTACGGCGTCAACCAGGAGGACCCCGAGTCCGCCGCTCCGCAGGTGGCCGGCGTCGTGGTGCGCGAGCTGGCAGACCACCCGTCCAATTGGCGCGCCAGCGGCGACCTGCGCAGCTGGCTCGACAGCGCGGGTATCCCTGTGCTCGAGGAAGTGGACACGCGCCGTCTCACTCGCCACCTCCGTTCGTCCGGCGTCATGCGCGGGCTGATGGCTACGGGCACCGAGCCCAGCGCCGAAAGCCGTGCGGTGCTCGACGCGTGTCCTTCCATGGAGGGGCTCGATCTCGCATCGCACGTCAGCGTTCGCGAGCCGTACACCTGGGGCGACCCCAATGCGCCCTCGCACATCGTGGCGTACGACTACGGGATCAAGCGCAACATCCTCCGCCTCTTCGCGGAGCACGGCTGCCGCGTCACCGTGGTGCCGGCCGACACGCCAGCCGCGGATGTTCTCGCCATTAATCCGGATGGAGTCTTCCTCTCCAATGGGCCGGGCGATCCCGCTGCCGTCGGCTACGCTCCACCCATCATTCGCGAGATCGCCGACAGCGGCACGCCGATGCTCGGCATCTGCCTGGGCCACCAGCTCATCGGGATCACCTATGGCGGTCGGACCGAGAAGATGCCCTTCGGCCACCACGGCGGGAATCACCCCGTAAGGGCGATCGACACCGGCACCGTGCTGATCACCTCGCAGAACCACGGTTTCGCGGTGGTGGGTGAGGCTTCGAGCGAGAACGGGACGCGCGTGGCCGGTGCCCCAGAGCTCGAGGTGACGCACGTCAACCTCAACGATGGGACGGTCGAGGGTCTTCGCCACCGGGAGCTGCCCGTGTTCGCCGTGCAATATCATCCGGAGGCCGCGCCCGGTCCGCACGACGCCCGCCCGCTGTTCAGCGACTTCATGGCTGCCGTGCGCTCGAACACCCGTTCCAAGTGAGCCAAACGGTTGACACACAACAAGTAAGGGCGTAAGTTCGACACACGATTCGCCATGTGGCGACCGTCTGACACGAGGTATCTGAATGACCAAAGCCGACCTTGTCGAGCGTGTAACAGCGCAGATATCCCGCACCGCCGGCCCGATGATCTCGAAGAAGGACTGCGCCCGCGTGGTGGACGCCTTCCTCGATGCGGTCAAGGAAGCGCTGAAGGAGCAGA
>DASSNL010000276.1:0-2549 GCA_035688075.1 Gemmatimonadaceae bacterium | reverse complement strand
TGAGTAACATGGATCCCCGCTTCCGCGGGGATGACTGCCTTACAGGTAGTTCACTGCTGTCTGCGGTCTGCTCTCTGCTTTCTGGTCTCTCTCACCCTCTCATCACATACCCCGTCTTCCTCACCGTCTCGATGAGCGGGTGGGAGTTATCGTGGCCGAGTTTTTTGCGGAGGTAGGCGATGTAGACGTCGACGATGTTGGTGACTGGCTCGGGAGGCTGGTGCCAGGCCTGCTCGCCGATCATCTGCCGGCTCACAACTCTGCCTTCGTTCCGCATCAGATACTCGAGGAGGGCGAATTCTCTTCCGCTGAGCTCGACCTCCTGGCCGTTGCGCTCCACGCGGCGCTTGATCGGGTCGAGCACGATGTCGCGAACGCGGAGGAGCGTGCCGTCCATGTTGATGGTGGCCCGGCGCAGGAGCGCCTTCACGCGAGCGAGGAGCTCGGGGAGCTCGAAGGGCTTCGGGAGGTAGTCGTCGGCGCCGGCATCGAGTCCGGTCACCCGGTCTTCGACGGAGCCGCGTGCGGTGAGCATGAGCGCGGGCGCGAGGAAGCCGCGCTCGCGAAGCTCGCGCACGACCTCTACTCCATCCTTCACCGGCAATCCCACGTCGAGGATCACCAGGTCGGGGGCGCGGCCGAGCGCCTCCGCGACCGCCGTTTCACCGTCGGCGGCGGTTATCACCTGATAACCTTCAATGGTGAGGATGCGGGTGAGGACTGCCTGTAGATCGGGGTCGTCCTCCACCACCAGAAGGGTGGGGGATTCGTTGCTTGCTTCGAGCATAGACGCCAACTTATCGCTCCCGGACGCCGGCGCCAAGCATTGCCCCTTTGAGGAGCACGCTGCCGGCGCTATTCTTTCCGCGTGGCGAGCGAACGTGTAAGACGCGGTGTGCAGGCCGGGATCGTCGCCTGGGCGGCGACACTCGGCGTTCTGGTCGGCTTCGGGCGGTCGCGTGGCGCCGCTCTGCAGCCACTCAATTCCATCGCGCACCCGTTCTTCGGCACACGCGCCCTCCTGATGCAGGGCTTCGACTGGGCCATCACTCCCGCCGCGCTCCTGCTGCACCTCGCCGTGTTCGTGGCATTGGGCGTGATCTTCGCCCTCATCGCCGCTCGCCTCCGCGGTCTCCGGCTCGTCGGTGCGGCTGTCGCTTACGCGCTCTTGATCTGGCTCGTCAATCGGCTGATGCTCCCGATGGTCTTCTCCTCGGGATTGGTGCAGCTGCTATCTCCGTGGGAGATGGGCGTCTTCTATCTGGTGATGGCGCTGGCACTGGCTCTGGGAATCAGGTTCGGGGTCGGACGCGCGGCCGAAGCGACCGCCGGTGCGTGATCGTCGCATCGCTACACGGGGCTGTCGCCATAGCGAGACACCACGATGACCGCCCGGTGGACGGCGGCTCCGGCCCGCTCGTCGGAAGTGTCTGTCGTGCAGCACGTTGCGCCTGCGGGACTGGGGTGTGGCACAAACGGCCCCGCTCTTGCTTTTGAAGCATACGAACAGCTCGACCACCGGCAGCGTGGGCGCGGGGCCTTCGCGGTCGATGATCACACCCCAACCGGAGGGATCATGAACTTCCTCGTCATGCTCGAGGAAGGCTCCGAGAAGTCGCCAGTTCTGGCGCGGGTGGATTCCGTCCCGGCGCAGCTCTCGTCGGCGCATCGGGCAAGGGATGTCGTCACGTTGTACGGCACTCCTCGAGCGGAGTCGCTCGCTCTCGCGATCGCCGCGGCACTGGAAAGCCGCGGTACTGGCGACGACAACGGCGCTTTCCGTCACCTGGGGGTCTGGCCCGAACGAGGGGCCGTGGGAGATGCTGCCTGGCGTGATGAGAGCACGGGGCAGCTGATGACGCGGGATCTGGACATCCCGCTCGAGAAGCTCAGTGCGCTCGCCGAAGCAGTTCTCGCACAGTTCGGCGGCGCGATCCGCCGTCTCGTGGCTGGCCTCTCGATGCCCGACTGGCCCGAGGGTGCCTGGCGGGCGATCAACATCACGCTCGACCCGATTGCCGAACACACACGCACGGCCGCCGCGAAGTTCGATGGATTCCTGGAAAACTTCCGTCAGGCCGACGCACTCGCCTACGAATTCGAGGGAGACTGAGAGACAATCCTACTTTTTCTGTCCGTAATTTCGCTCGAGTGAACAGCGAGAAGGCCGCTCCGGAGATCGGAGCGGCCTTCTGTTTTTCGGTGCGGCTGGGACGCTTGGTTCTCAGGGGGAGGGCAGCCCGCGGTTCACGCGGAGGCCGCGGAGGAAACTGAGAGGGCCGCGGAGAGAACCCTTGCGAGACAAGTACTCCGGTCTGCTTCCGAGATCTCGATAGGGATAGCTCGGTCTGAATGAGGGAACAGCCCCCCGCGTCGAGTCCTGCCCACCCGGGCAGAACCCGAGGTGGGGGAGCAGTTCCCCCAAAACTCACCTGACTCTCACTTGCAGTGATGTCGGAACGGAGAGCGGAGCTCATCTCGTAGCGGAGCCCCTCCGCGTCCTCTCGCTTTACCCCTCCGCGATCTCCGCGTGAACCGCGGGCTGCCCT
>DASSNL010000275.1:0-2788 GCA_035688075.1 Gemmatimonadaceae bacterium | reverse complement strand
AGGGCAGCCCGCGGTTCACGCGGAGATCGCGGAGGGGTAAAGCGAGAGGACGCGGAGGGGCTCCGCTACGAGATGAGCTCCGCTCTCCGTTCCGACATCACTGCAAGTGAGAGTCAGGTGAGTTTTGGGGGAACTGCTCCCTCGCCTCCGGTTCTGCCCGGGTGGGCAGGACTCCAAGCGGGGGAGCAGTTCCCCCATTCACACCGAGCTATTCCTATCGAGATCTCGGAAGAGGAGCGGAGTACTTGTCTCGCAAGGGTTCTCTCCGCGGCCCTCTCAGTTTCCTCCGCGACCTCCGCGTGAACCGCGGGCTGCCCTCCCCCTGAGAACCAAGCGTCCCAGCCGCGATGAGATCCCTCTTGCCCCCTCCATGGACCCCGCGTAGCATAGCCAGATAGCAGCTCTCGGCACCGAGAGGCCAGGCGCAGTCGCGCCGAACGCGTCCGTGCCCGGCGAAAGAGTGCCGGAAGCCAGGGGTGACGAGGGGTCGAGTTCGGGACAACTCCCGCCGGCCCAGTGACGAACACAGGTCGCGCTACGCGAGCGTGCGCTCACGGCCGCGGCCGCTGCACAAGAGGAGTCCACCATGCGGGAATACAGCAGCTCGGAGATCCGCAATGTGGCTGTAGTCGGACATGGAGCGAGCGGGAAGACCACTCTGGTCGACGCGCTCGCTTTTGCATCCGGCACCAGCAAGCGACACGGCTCGGTGAACGACGGCTCGGCGCTCACCGACTTCGCCCCCGAGGAGCTGGAGCGCAAGTACTCCATCAACCTGGGCTGCGCGTACGCCGAATGGATGGACGCCAAGATCAATCTCATCGACACCCCCGGATACCTCGACTTCCAGGGCGACGCGATAGCGGGACTCGCTGCCGCCGACGGCGCGCTCGTGGTGGTCAGCGCCACCGCGGGCGTCGAGGTCGGCACGGAGCTCATGTTCCGCGAAGCGCTCGCGCGTCGCGACCCGGTGCTCTTCGTCGTCTCGCTCATCGACAAGGAGCACGCGAGCTTCGACCGCACCTTCCAGTCGATCAGGGAGCGGCTCACCAGCAAGGTCATTCCGGTCGAGGTGCCGGTGGGCGAGGGAACCGAGTTCCGCGCGATCCTCAACCTCTTCTCCCGCAAGGCGCACGTCTACAAGAAGGGGACGAAGAACGGCGAGTACGATGAGACCGACATCCCACCCGAGAACCAGGCGCAGTTCGACCGCTACTACCAGGAGCTCATCGAAACGATCGCGACCACCGATGACTCGCTCCTCGAGCGCTACCTCGAGGGCGAGGAGATCGGGCGCGACGAGGCCATCGCGGCGATGAAGGAGGGGATGAAGCGCGGAGAGCTCTTCCCGCTCTTCTGTGTTTCGGCAGAGCTCACCTACGGCACGCGCGCCCTCCTCACCAAGCTGGTGGAGCTCATGCCCTCCGCGTACGAGATGGAGGAGCTCCACGCGCTGCACGGCGCCGAGGGCGACGAGACGGTGGAGATCCACGCGAAGGACGACGCTCCCTTCAGTGCTCTGGTCTTCAAGACTCTCACCGAGCCGCACGTGGGCGACGTCTCGTTCTTTCGGATCTTCTCCGGCTCGGTGACGAACGGCCAGGAAGTCTTCAACGCGACGCGCAACACGACGGAGAAGCTCGGGCACCTCTCGGTCCCGCAGGGGCGCGACCGCACCGAGGTGCCGCGACTGCACGCGGGCGACATCGGGTGCGTGGCGAAGCTGAGGAACACCCACACGAACGACACGCTCTCCACCCGCGAGCACCCGGTGCGGCTCCCCGACATCCGGCTTCCCGAGCCGCTCGTCACCCTCTCGGTGCACGCGACATCGCGCAACGACGAGGAGAAGCTGCAGCAGGGACTCCACCGCCTGCACGACGAGGACCCCACCTTCCAGACGCACTACAACCCGGAGACGCACGAGACGGTGGTGGCCGGGATGGGCGAGCGGCATCTCGAGGTGAGCATGTCGAAGCTGAGGCGAAAGTTCGGTGTGAGCGGCGAGCTCACCCGGCCGCGCATCGCGTATCGCGAGACGATCAAGGGGCGCGGCGAGGGGCAGGGGCGGCACAAGAAGCAGACGGGCGGCCGCGGCCAGTTCGGCGACTGCTGGATCCGCATGATGCCGCTCCCGCGCGGCGAGGGGTACGTCTTCGAGGACAGGATCGTGGGCGGCGCGATCCCCTCCAAGCTGGTCCCCGCGGTGGACAAGGGGATCCAGGAAGCCGCGGCGCGCGGCGTCATCGCGGGGTATCCGATGGTGGACTTCCGCGTCGAGTGCTTCGACGGGTCGTACCACTCGGTCGACTCCAACGAGATGTCGTTCAAGATGGCGGGGATCCTCGCCTTCCGGACCGTCGCCGCCAAGTGCAAGCCGGTGCTCCTCGAGCCGTTGCAGGAGATCACGGTTCGCACTCCGGACCAATACCTGGGCGACGTGATGGGCGATGTCTCGGCGCGTCGCGGCCAGATTCTCGGGACCGAGGCGAGCCCGGATGGCCGCGGGACGATAGTGCACGCCGTGATCCCCGAGGCGGAGCTCCACCTGTACGCCACGGAGCTCAGCTCCATGACCCACGGTCGGGCGTCGTTCACATCGCGCTTCCGCGGCTACGAGGAGATGCCGATGGATGCGGCGCAGAAGGTCGCCGCCGAGTCGTCGAAGGACGAGGTTTTCGCAGAGGCGTGAACGACGGGGTCAGGTCTTTGATTTCGAGCGGACGGAGCAAATGATCGACGGGGTCAGGTCTTGCATCGTGCGTCGGCCTGCCTTGGCAGGCCGACG
>DASSNL010000273.1:0-11600 GCA_035688075.1 Gemmatimonadaceae bacterium | reverse complement strand
GAGCAAGCTCAACCATGGTGAAGCCATGGTTGAGCTTGCTCGAAATTAAAGACCTGACCCCGTCTCCTATACTAGAGCCCGCTCGAAATCAAAGACCTGACCCCGTCTTTCATTTAGATAGATAGCTATCTAAATTGCTCGCATGACCAGACGATTGCGCGTGGGGCGCGCTCGGGACGAGCGCGCCTTCCTCACGCAGCTGGGGCCCATCCGACAGGCGCTCAGGCGAATCAACGGCAGGGCGCTGGCGCCGCTCGGGATCTCAACGGCGCAGGCGTATCCGCTCGTGCTCATCGCGCAGCACGATGGGATCCGCCAGGGCGAGCTCGCCGACCGGCTCGACATCGAAGGACCCACGCTGGTCCGCATGCTCGACCAGCTAGGCGCTCTCGGGCTGGTGGATCGGCGTACCGACCCCGCCGACCAGCGCGCCAGGACACTCCACCTCACCCCCGCGGGGAAGGCGCTCGCGGAGCGCGTGGAGCCGATCCTCCACGATACCCGCGCGCGGCTCCTCGCCGACGTGTCGGACGAAGATCTGGAAGTCTGCCTCCGGGTGTTCGACACGCTCAGAGCCTCGGTGGAGCGCGACGAGAGTGGAGTCCTCGCGGGAGCGGCCGCGCCATAGCTCCACGACGCGGGTGTCGGCCCGAACCATCGATCGTCCAATCGTCATACATCACAGCGTACAAATCGCGCGCCCGGCGCGCGTTCGGAGTAGTGTGGAATGAGTGAGAGCGTCGCCGTCCTCGAGCTTCCGGCCGACGAGGAACCGACCGCGGTATTGCGGCCGGCCAGCATCCCGGAACGTCGCGGGGCGGAGCACAAATACATCATCGCGTTCGCGGTAGTGCTCGCGGCGCTCATGCAGGTCATCGATAGCTCGATCGTGAACGTCGCGCTCCCCGACATGATGGGGAACCTCGGCGCGAGCCTCGACGAAATCGCCTGGGTCTCCACCGGCTACATCCTGGCGAGCGTGATCGTCATCCCGCTCACCGGTTTCCTCGGAGATCTCTTCGGGCGCAAGCGCTACTTCGTGGGCTCGATCGTGCTCTTCACCATGTCGAGCTTCTTCTGCGGGGCATCGGCCTCGCTGGGGATGCTCATCATGTGGCGCATCATCCAGGGTGTTGGCGGCGGCGCACTCATGACGGTGTCGCAGGCGGTGCTCTTCGAGTCGTTCCCGGTGGAGGAAGCGGGGATGGCGATGGCGCTCTTCGGGCTCGGCGTCATGGTGGGCCCCACCATCGGTCCCACGCTGGGCGGCTGGCTCACCGACAACCACGGCTGGCCGTGGATCTTCTACATCAACATCCCCTTCGGGGTGCTGGCCGCGATCATGATCGCGATGTACGTGCACGACCCGGCACACCAGAAGCGGCCGAGCCGGATCGATTACATCGGGATCGCGCTGCTGATCGTGAGCGTCGGTGCGCTGCAGTACGTGCTCGAGCACGGGGAGCGCGACGACTGGTTCGCGTCTCACTTCATCGCCTCGCTCACGGTAATCGGTGTCGTGGGGCTCGCGGCGCTCATCTGGCGTGAGCTCACCACCGATCATCCGGCCATCGACTTCCGCGTGCTCCGGCACCGGCAGATGTGGGTGGGCACCCTGCTCGGCGTCGTGATGGGGATCGGGCTCTACGCCATGTCGTTCACTCTCCCGGTGTTCCTGCAGGGGAACCTGCACATGACCGCGGAGCAGACGGGGATCGTGCTCCTCCCCGGCGCCGTCGTGACGGCGCTGTCGATGGTGGTCGCCGGCCGGCTCAGTAATCGCGTGGACCCGCGGCTACTCATCACGGTGGGGACGCTGATCTTCGCGCTGGCGGCGTGGCAGCTATCGCGGATCACGGGGCAGAGTGGCGCGGTGGATTTCTTCTGGCCGCTCATCCTGCGCGGAGCCGGGCTCGGCCTCATGTTCGTGCCGCTCACGACCATCACCCTGGCGGAGCTGTCGCCGCAGGAGCTGCCGCAGGGGACTGGGCTCTACAACTTCTTCCGCCAGCTGGGCGGGTCGTTCGGCATAGCGGGAATCTCGACTCTGATCATCCGCTTCACTGCGGAGAACCGCGCGAACCTTGTGCAGCACGTGTCGGCAACGGATCCGGCCACGCTGGCACGACTGCAGATGCTGACGCACGGCTTCATGAGTCGGAGCGTGGACTTCTGGACCGCGCAACGCCGCGCGCTCGCGGTGATCGATGCGCAAATCATGCAGCAGGCGAGCGTGATCGCGTACAGCCGCGTCTACGTGCTGAGCGCGCTGATCATCCTCCTGCTCATCCCGCTCCTGCTGCTCGTGCGCCGGACCCGCGGCGCCGCCGGCGCGCACGCGATCATGGAGTGATGGGGGGTCAGATCTTTGATTTCGAGGGGCTGAGCGACTGCTCAGCCCCTCGAAATCAAAGATCTGACCCCGTCGGCGCCGTCACTCCATCTGCTGATCGAGGAGCGCGAGGCACTTCGCGGCGAGCGCGTCTGTGTCGTAAGTCTGACCGTCGGCTGCGCGCCAGACGAAAATCCCCGAAGGGTCTTCGACCGGGCGCAGCGCCAGCTCCCCGACGATCTTCGCTCCCTCGCGGCGCGGAGGCGCGCCGCGGCGCGACACCACTCCACGCCATACCACCACGTCCAGCTCGCCGAACGCCGATTCCTCGTCGGAGTCGGGGTACCACGAAACGCTGAGCGCCGCATTCGGTGCCTGCAGTACGCAGCCGCCGGGGGTGCGGTGCTGCTCCACAGGAACGGGAATCCGTTCGGTGCGACTTATCACTCTCTCCGGCGCGAGCTCGTCGAGAAGTGCCGTGACGGCGCGCTGAACCGCGTTCCGCTCCTTCGCCGTCGGCGGTGCCGTCCAGGGATTCGAGGGAGGATTGGAGGGATCGTCCATTTTGCCTGCCTTGCGGAAGTTGAGCGCTGCGGTCTGGCTCCGAGCGCCCCACGCCAATTGTGTCTCTGTGCGCAGCCCGACGCCAGGGTAGGCCGCGAGATGCAGCCCATACATTCAATCGCTGCGAGACCGCTTCCAGCATCTTTCTACCACGCGCCGCGGACGACTGCGCGGCAACTTCCAGGCACCGCTCTCGATCGCTCGAAGGTAGCCATTCATGCAGAGAACGATGGAATCCAGCGGCTCGACCACTCCCCGTTCGACGCGAGTGGAGCGCTACGACACGATAGTCATCGGGGCTGGCCAGGCCGGGCTCGCGGTGGGATACCACCTCGCCGCGCGGGATGTGGACTTCGTCATCCTCGATTCCGCATCGCGCGTGGGCGACTCGTGGCGGAAGCGCTGGGACTCGCTGCGGCTCTTCACCACCGCCGCTCACTGCGCGCTTCCGGGGATGCCCTTTCCCGCACCGCCGGCGCACCTCCCCGACCGCGATGAGGTGGCGGATTACCTCGAGCGCTACGCCGAGCGGATGGACCTCCCCATTCGCCTCGACACTCGCGTCGACTCGCTCGCCCGCGTAGGCGATCGGTACGTCATACGCTCCGGTGAGAGCCGCCTCGAGGCGGAGAACGTAGTCGTCGCCACCGGGCCGTTCCAGCGTCCGAGGATCCCCGCAGTCGCGCCGCGCCTCGCACCCGAGATCAGGCAGCTCCACTCGAGCGAGTATCGCAATCCCTTCGATCTCCCCGATGGGTCGGTGCTGGTAGTGGGCGCGGGAAACTCCGGCGCGCAGATCGCGCTCGAGCTGGCGCGCTTCCGCAAGGTGTGGCTCGCGGGGCGCGAGAGCGGACATCTCCCGCGCAGAGTGCTTGGCCGCGATATCTTCGACTGGCTCTGGCCTGTTATACGGCGTATCACCGCCAGCTCGGCGCTCGGCCGGCGCCTGCGCAGGCACTCGGGTCGCGCCGATCCCCTGGTCGGGATGTCGGCACGGATGCTGGCGCGGGCGGGCATGCAGAGAGTGGAGCGTGTGACCGGTGAGCGCGGCGGCCTCCCGGTGTGCGGCACCGAGGTCATCGAGCCGAGCGTGGTGATCTGGTGCACCGGCTACGAGCCGGACTACCGGTGGATGGAGCTCCCCGTGCTCGGTGAGTCGGGGTGGCCGCGGCAGAGCGCCGGCGTGGCGCCCGATTCTCCGGGACTCTACTTCGTTGGCCTCCGCTTCCAGCGTGCGCTGACATCCGCGCTCCTCGGCGGCGTGGGCGAGGACGCGGCCTTCATCGCGGACCAGGTGGCGGCGGGGGCGGGGTCAGGTCTGGAATCGTGAATTGCTCCAGCCGGGCTGGTTGTAGCCAACATCGTCATTCCCGCGCAAGCGGGAATCCATGTTGACCGACCAGAATATGGGTCCCCGCTTGCGCGGGGATGACATGGCGCACGATTCCAGACCTGACCCCGCCGCTTACGTTGCTCCACGGTACGGTCGCAGTGTAGACTCCCCGCCATGTACTGGGGAGCCGGATCATGAGTCGGGTGAACGCGGTGGGTCACTTCGTGCCGTGGGAAGGCGGCTGCCTCTTCCTGACCGAAGCGGCTGGCATCGTCCCGCTCCACGCGCACTACGCCCTCCAGATCGCCTTCGGCTCGGAGCCGGGGATCGCGTTTCGCACGAGCGAAGACGAGGAGTGGACGGAGTATGGCGGCGCGATGGTCCCGTCGCGCCAACCGCACTCCATGGATGCCTCGAGAGTGCGCTACAACGTCGTGATCTTCGTGGAGCCGGAGACTCGCGAAGGGAGGGCGCTCACGGAGCTGTACCTGCGCAACGGGATTGCGGCCATTCCGCAGGGAGTGCTCGCGAGCACTGGCCCCGCACTCTTCGCCGCGTGGCGTGAGCAACGGAGCAAGCGCGCGATCGCCGACGCGGCGAGGCGGGTGATCCAGGCGCTGACGCAGGGTGTGGAGCCGATGACGCTCTCGGACGAGCGCATCGTTCGCGCGGTGGCGTTCATCAACCGCAACCTCGATACTCGCCTCACGCTCGAAGATGTGGCGGCCGAAGCGTACCTCTCCCCCAGCCGCTTCAGGCACCTCTTCGTGGAGCAGACCGGGATGGCGCTCAGGCCGTACATCCTCTGGCGCCGCTTCCTCCACGTGTGGGAGCTTCTCATGGCAGGCGAGTCGCTCTCCACGGCGGCGCACGCGGCGGGCTTCGCCGACGCGGCGCACCTCACGCGCACCTCCCGCAGCATGTTCGGCTTCCCACCCTCTGCGATACGTCTGGATGGGCCGCTGCTCCCGGGCGACGACGGCGCTTCGCACGGGGGCGAGAGCGGTACGCCACGGCGATCGGGCTAGCGCATCGGCGGTCGCACCTACGCGGCCACGAGCAAGTCAGCCGCTACGTTCAACACTATCGACCGCTTCTTTCAAGAGCGAAAAACCGGCGAGGGATATCATGGGGCCACGTTCACCGAACGTGGCCCTTCTGATTTGCGACTGACACTCACTCGTGAGGTTTTCAATGCGCACCACCACTCGCTCCCGTCTCGCGCGCCTCGGCGCCGCCGCCATCCGGATCAGCGCCGCCGCAGCCGTAGCCGCCACGCTCACCGGGTGCATGCTCTTCGCCAAGCCGCCCCAGACGCTCGACTACTCGCGCACGCGCTCGAGCGAAGCTGGCATCTATCGCGGCACCATCGAGCCCGCGGGCGACTCGATCCCGCAGGGAAAGCTGCACAGCTGGACGCTCCACCTGGAGAATGCTGCCGGCGCGCCGGTGGATGGAGCGAAGCTCACCGTCGACGGTGGAATGCCGCAGCACGGCCACGGGCTGCCCACGAAGCCGCAGGTGAGGCGCCTCGCCGACAGCGGCGATTACCTGGTGGAGGGGATGAAGTTCAACATGGGCGGCTGGTGGGTAGTGAAGTTCCGCGTCGATGCGGCCGCGGGGAACGACTCGCTGGTGTTCAACCTGAAGCTCTGATCGGCGCGACCGGATCTCACACCACACCTCGACACTCCCATGCGCCTCGCTCTCTCCACCCGTCCGGTCGCAGTCGTGGCCGCGCTGGTCGCACTGATCCTCGCTTCCGCCGCCGCCGTGTACGGATTCACGGCCGGCGGCCGCTGGTCGCCGGAGGAGCGAGCTCTCCTCCGCTCGCTCTCGCTCGGCAGTCTCGGTCCACTTCCCTCGGATCCGTCCAACCGGTACGCCGATGACAGTGTAGCCGCGCGGCTGGGCCACCAGCTCTTCTTCGACACCCGTTTGAGCAGCACGGGCACCGTGTCGTGTGCGAGCTGCCACATGCCGGACCAGAACTTCCAGGATGGCCTACCGCTGGGGAAGGGAGTGGGAACCACCGCGCGCCGCACGATGCCGATAGCCGGCACCGCGCACAGCCCCTGGCAGTTCTGGGACGGTCGCGCCGACAGTCAGTGGGAGCAGGCGCTCGGCCCGCTCGAGAGCCCTGTGGAGCACGGCGGCGATCGTACGCAGTACGCGAAGATGATCGCCGAGCAGTACAGCGCGATCTACGAACGGGTGTTCGGCCCGCTCCCCGATCTCGGCGGGCTGCCGGCGCACGCAGGGCCGGTGGCAGACAGTACGCGCGCCGCCGCGTGGAAGACGATCGCTCCAGAGCGGCAGCGGGCCATCTCCCGCGTGTACGCCAACATCGGGAAGGCGATCGCCGCATACGAGAGGCGGGTCGGCTTCGCACCGTCGCGCTTCGATCGCTGGGTGGACGCGGAGCTCGCCAGCCGCGCGCACACCGCGGAGAACACCCTCTCGGCGGATGAAGTGGCCGGGCTTCGAATCTTCATCGGCAAGGGGAACTGCGTGAATTGCCACAACGGCTCGCTCTTCACCGACAATCACTTCCACAACACCGGCGTTCCTCTTCCAGAGACGGAGCTTCCGCCTGACAGCGGCCGTACGGCGGGAGTGCGCAATGCGCTGGCGGCGGAGTTCAGCTGCACCAGCGAGTACAGCGACGCGAAGCCGGAGGAGTGCGAGGAGCTGCGCTTCGCGGTTGCCGAAGGGGAGGAGCTGGTGCGCGCGTTCAAGACTCCGTCGCTGCGCAACGTGGCGGAGCGCGCGCCGTACATGCACGCGGGCCAGATCGCGACGCTCGAGGAAGTGGTGGCGCACTACGACGAGGCGCCGGAGGCGCCGTTCGGGCACAGCGAGCTGCGGAAGCTCGAGCTCTCGCGGAAGGAGCGGGAGCAGCTCGTGGCATTCCTGCGGACGCTCAGCAGTCCGGTGGTGGCGCCGGAGGGATACCTCGACCGGCCAGGCGGCCGATGACCCGAGCGTACGGAGGGCGAGGTGTGTGCCCTTTGCACCGGGTAGTCGTCGACTCGGGTGATAACACTGTGTATCTTCCGCCGCCACGCTCCGGCCTGGCTCGCGTGTCGGTAGGAGATGCCGGCTCCCACACCGACGACGGACGCATAGCGCGACGCGCTCCGTTCTCGCCCGTCTCCTGCCGCTCCCCGACTCCGAATGCCTCCAACCGCGCGCAGATCGAGTGCGGATCGCCCCGGTCGTCAGGCCGCGGCCGCGCTGGTCGCGCTCCTCCTCTGCTTCGCGCCAGCGCCGGCGGCTGCGCAACGCTCCGGTCCTGCCTTCGAGAGGATCGCACAGGAGCGCGGGCTCTCCAACGGCACGGTCACGGCGATCGCCCAGGGGAGGGTCGGCCTGCTCTGGTTCGGCACCGAGGACGGGCTCAATCTCTACGACGGTTCCGGGTTCACCCTCTACCGCCCGATCCCGGGCGACACGACTTCGCTGGCGGATGGTTGGGTGACGGATATTCTGATCGCCCGTGACGGTACTCGCTGGTTCGCCACGCTGCATGGTGGTCTCAATCGCTATCTGCCGCGGAGCCAGACTTTTCACAGGTACCGGAGCATACCGGGCGACTCCTCATCGATCAGCAGCGACCAGGTCAACGCCATGTACGAGGCGCCTGATGGCGCGATCTGGCTGGCGACCGCGCGGGGGCTCGACCGCTTCGATCCCGCGACCGGGCGAGCGCGCCGCTTCCAGCCGGTGCGTGACGACTCCACTGGAATCCTGAACGATGTGCTCGCGATCACCGACGATGGTGCGGGGCGGCTGTGGATCAGCGCTCGCGCCGGCCTCTTCGCCTTCGATCCCGGGCGCGGCAGCTTCGAGCGTCTCACCGACGAGTTTCACACGGAGCTGGTCCTCTCGCTCCTGCGTGGTAGCGATGGAGTGCTCTGGATAGGTACCGAGAACGAGCTGCTCGCGGTGGACCCGCGCGCGCGCAAGCTGTTGAGGCGCTACGAGTCCTCCACCCCCGCGCATTCCGCGCCGCTCACCGGGAGAGTCCTCGCGCTGTACCAGGGAGCGAGGGGGACGATCTGGGTCGGGAGCGACGGCGGTCTGGCGTCGCTGGACCCCGAGAACGGCACTTTCGCGCGCTACAGCTACAGCAGGGATGACCCGCTCTCGCTGGGCGGCAACATCGTCAGGTCGGTGTTGGTGGACCGGGGCGGGGTACTCTGGGTGGGGCTCGAGACCTACGGCGTCAGCAAGTACGCGCCTTCGGCGATGCACTTCGCGCTGATCCGGCACGATCCGTCGGCGCGACGCTCGCTGAGCGATGGCTACGTGCGCGGCATATCCCAGGACAGCCGCGGCGACGTGTGGATCGGCACCCAGTTCGGCGGGCTCGATCGCATCGACCACGAGACCGGCCACATCACCGTCTATCGGCACTATCCCGGCGATCCCCACTCGCTCCCTGGCGACAACGTCTGGGCTACGCTGGAAGATCACAACGGCACCATGTGGGTGGGGCTGCACGAGCGTGGGCTCGGCACCTTCGACCCGCGTACGGGAAGCTTCACCCGCTTCGCTCTCGCCCCGCGCGACGTGAGCGTGAATCAGATCTACGAGGACAGAGCCGGCGCGCTCCTGGTGGGGCTCGAGGGGCGCGGCTTGCTGGAGATCTCCCCCGACCGGCGCAGTGTGCACAGCTACGGGAAGACACTGGGCGATGAGCGCGTGCTCGTCGACGATGACGTGCAGGCGATTCTCGAGGATCGCCAGGGGATGTTGTGGGTGGGTGGGGTACACGGGCTGACACGGCTGGATCGGCGTACCGGAGCGGTCGCACACTTCACCGGCGTGCCTGGCCGCCGCGATGCCCTCGGGGCGGATTTCGTCACCAACATCTTCGAGGACAGCCGGGGCGCCATCTGGGTGGCCACCAAGGGCGGAGGGCTGAGCCGCTTCGACCGCAGTACGGGGCGCTTCATGACTATCGGGACGGCTGACGGCCTGCCGCACAGCTTCGTGTACGGCATTCTGGAGGATGCGCGCGGCTACCTCTGGTTGAGCACCGACAACGGGATCGCGATGCTCGATCCGCGCACACTGGCGATCACGCGCTACGGGCTGGATGATGGGCTGCAGGCGCGCGAGTTCAACCGGCGCGCGCACTTTCGCAGCTCCGATGGGACGATGTACTTCGGCGGCGTCAATGGCGTGAACGTCTTCCGTCCCGACGCGGTCGCACCGGCGCCACCGCCTCCGAGCGCGACCTTCGTCACGATGCGGGTGGGCAACGACTCGGCCCATTACGTGATCCGGCTCAAGGCCGATTCCGTGGTACGGCTCGCACACGACCAGAACGCCTTCACTTTCACCTTCGTGGCGCTCGACTTCACGGCGCCCGAGAAGATCAACTACGCCCACCGTCTGGAAGGTCTGGATCGCGAATGGATCGGCACCGGGAGCCGCGGCGAGGCGAGCTACACGAACCTCCCCCCAGGACGCTACGTGCTGCACGTTGCCGCGACAAACGTAGTGGGTGCGTGGAACCGCGATGCCGCCGCCGTCACGCTCGTAATCGATCGTCCCTGGTGGGCCACCTGGTGGGCGCGCGTCCTGGCGGCGCTCCTCGTGGTGGGGCTCCTGGTGGCAGTGGTGCGGATTCGCCTGCGCTCGATCCGGCGTCGCAGCGCGCTGCTCGAGCAGCGCGTGGAGGAGCAGACGCGCAATCTCACCGATGCTCAGGCGCGCCTGCACGAGGCACTGGAGCGAGAGCGTGAGACCGCGCGCGAGCTGTTCGAGATCACTGCGGCGGTGCCGGGCGCCGTCTTCCAGTTGCGCGTGGCGCCCGGCGGGAGCCGGTCGTTCCCCTTCGTGAGCGAGGGTATTGCGGGACTGTACCATCACGATGGACCCGGCGCCCCGGATGAGCCGGGGGATCCGCGGCGGATCGCCCGCCTGCTCGTCGAGCGCATCGATCAGGAAGACCGCGCTGCGGCGGAGCGCGTGCTGGCCGCTCCCGCCGGCATGGTCGAGCCCTGGCGCGCGCAGCTGCGTTGGTACCCGTCTGACGAATCGGAGGCGCGCTGGCTCTCGGTGCGCGCGCACCCGTCGCGACACGGCGACGGTTCCACGATCTGGACCGGCGTTATGACCGACGCGACCGCCGAGCGCCGCGCGGAGTCGGAGCGAGCCGCGCTCGAATCGAAGATGCTGCAGGCACAGAAGTCGGAGAGCCTTGGCATCCTGGCGGGTGGAGTCGCGCACGACTTCAACAACCTGCTCGTGGGAATCCTGGCCAGCGCCGACCTGCTCCGCTACGAAGCCTTCATCAACGCGGAGGCCGATCAGACGATCGGCCACATCCGCACCTCGGCTCTACGCGCCGCCGATCTCACGCGGCAGATGCTGGCGTACGCGGGTAAGGGGCGGCTGGTGGTGGAGCGCGTGGATCTCTCGGTGCTGGTGCGCGAGATGCTGACGCTGGTGCGCAGCGCCGTGCCGCGAACCATCGAGTTCGACTTTGCCGCCGACGAGGCACCGTCGTTCGTGGAAGCCGACGCCACGCAGCTGCGACAGGTGGTGATGAATCTGGTCACCAATGCGAGCGAAGCCGTCGGCGACAGGGCTGGCCGCGTTACCGTTCGCGTCGGGCTCGAGGAGCGACCGCGGAGCGCGCTCGATCTGCTCCATTCGGCGGACGACATGCCGCGGCACGGTCCGTACGTCACGCTCGAGGTGGCGGACGACGGCTGCGGGATGGACGCGGCGCTCCTGGAACGAATCTTCGATCCCTTTTTCAGCACCAAGTTTACTGGTCGCGGGCTCGGGCTCGCGGCGCTCCTGGGAATAGTTCAGGGCCACCACGGCGGGGTGAAGGTCGATACCGGTCCGGGACGCGGGACGCGCTTCCTGGTGTATCTCCCGCTGGCCGAGACCGAGGTGGCGGCGGAGCCTGAGGAGCCGCCTCGTGGGGCGAGCGAGGAGCCATCTCCGGTGACCGCGGCCCGCATCCTCGTAGTGGACGACGAGGAGACTGTCCGTCTGTCGGTGGCGCGAATACTAGGGAAGCTCGGCTACGAAGTGATCACCGCGGGCGACGGGTCGGAAGCCGTCGGCGCGGCGTGCAGCGAGGGCGCGGTGGATCTCATCCTCATGGATGTGACCATGCCCACGATGGATGGGCCAACCGCCGCACGCGAGCTGCGTGGGCGCGGCGTGGCGACACCGATAGTGTTGATGAGCGGGTACGCGGAGGAGGAGCTGGTGAATCGTGGCGTGATGGCGCACGCCGACGGCTTCCTCAAGAAGCCTTTCGAGGTGACGGAGCTGTTGGCGGTGGTGCGCGACCGGCTGACGCAACTGGTCTGACGGGGTCAGGTCTTTGATTTCGAG
>DASSNL010000270.1:0-8793 GCA_035688075.1 Gemmatimonadaceae bacterium | reverse complement strand
TGGGCATTCGCCCAGCCCGCTCGAAATTAAAGACCTGACCCCGTCGGGCCGGCCACCGCCTGCGCCACCGCGGAGTCCAGCGGCCCCACGTTCGTGAAGTAACCCTTCGCATCCGTCCCGACGTTCTGACGGTTGGTGAGGAGCACGATCGAAAGCTTCTCGCTCGGCACACCGAGCACGTAGGTGCCGGTGAAGCCGTTGTGAAAGAAGCTTCCCTCGGGGAGTTCGCGCGGCTTCTGCCAGCCAAGGTAGTTGTGGAAGCGGTCCTCGGTGAGGAACTGGTCTATCACGCTCGCGCTGATGTAGCGGCGACCGCCGTACTCGCCGCGTGCGTTCAGCAAGTCGAGGAGGATGCGCAGATCGGCGGCGGTGGAGAATAGTCCCGCGTGCCCCGCCATACCTCCATTGGCGTACCAGGAATTGCCGTCGTTCACTTCGCCGATGAGCACGTAGTGCCGCCAGCCATCCCATGACGTTGGATCGCCGTCGTAGTCGTAGCCGAAGTCATCGTCGTACACCATGTGACGCTCGTAGCCGTTCCCCTGCTCCGTTGCGGCGAAGTGGGTGAATCCGTGCTTCTTCGGGTTGAACGTGGTATGCCGGAGTCCGAGCGGCTCGTACAAATTCTTCTGCAGGTAGTCGTTCAGCGGCTCCCCGGTGACGTGCTCGATGATGTAGCCGAGGAGCATGAATCCGAGGTCGCTGTATTGCCTCTCCTTCCCCACGCCCCACTGCAGCGGCATGTCGCGGATGGCGCGATAGCACTCGTCTTCGTTGGACGCCTGGTAGTACAGCGGCTGCCAGCGCACCAGCCCCCCCGCGTGCTGCAGGAGATGGCGCACGGTGATGCTGTCCTTGTGCACGCCGCGGAAGTCGGGGAGGTAGGCGTACACCGGCGCATCGACGTCGATCTTCCCCTGATCCACCAGCATCATCACCGCGAAGGTGGTCGCCATCACCTTCGTTACCGATGCGAGATCGAACATCGTGGAGGTATCCATCGCCGGCGGATCGGCGAGGCGGTGCATCGCGTAGTCGTAGAGCTGCGCGTAGCCGAATGCGCGGTCGTGTACCACCTGGCCGTCGCGCGCGACGAGTAAGACGGCGCCGGGCACTTTCTGGGCACTCACCCAGGCCTGGATGATGGAGTCAGCTACGGCGAGCCGCGCCTGGAGCGCGGACGTGGAATCGAGCGCCGCGCCGGGGCTCGGCGCCGCCGGCTCCGAAACCACCACCGGCGGCATGCGTGCGGGTTGCGGCTTCCGGGCCGTGGTGCCGCAGGCTGCCAGGAGTGCCAGAGCGATGATTGCTGTCGTCTTTCGCATGTTACTCAAACTCACACTCCGTGCGTCCCCGCGCGACCCTGCCCCCTGCTCTCCCCTACCTCCCCTCCCCCGGCCGATACTTTTTCACCGTGTTCGCCTCGATGTCCTTCTCGCTCCACAGCACCGGCTTCACCTCCCCGCGCGCGAACATCCCGGCCTGGTCGCTGTGGAAGGGGGAGTCCTCGCGCCGGGTCTCTCCGTACGCGAGCACCGAGACGGCGCGAGGCTCGTCGCCGAAGTCCACACCCAGTATCCAGCCGTCTCCCCCTCTCACGCTGCGCTTACCGTCCGGATCGTCCTTGTACCAGAGGACGCGGAAGCAGCCGATGTCGCCGCTGCAACCGCCAACCGGGACGTCCACGTCGCCCACGCGCACGCGGTGCACATCGCCCCACGCTACGTCCACGCTGCCGTAACGCTGGCGCGTGTCGTTCACCGCCCAGGTGAACGCCTCCACCGCGCGCTCGGGGAAGCGGATGCCGCGCGGCGTGGAGGTGGGCGCGTCGGTGCTCCACTGCACGGCGTACATGGTATCGGCGCGCGTGGAGTCGGTGTAGCGGCGCCACCAGGCCTCGAAGAGCGTGCCGCCCCTGCTTTCCGGCGCCACGGTCTTGTCCCACTTAGCTATCACCTCGATCGCCGCGCCCACATCCGGCGACGGGTTCGACGCGCGCACCAGCTTCACGAGATCATCGCGAACACGATCCGCGAGCAGCATCCGGTACGAGTGCTTGCGCGCGATCACGTCCTCGAGGCTCAGCTTCTTCTTCGTGTCGATGAGCTGCAGCGAGAGCTGCGTCCTCAGACCGAGCTCCGGCTCGGGGAAGTAGTCGGGGAAGCGCTCGGGGTCGAGGATCTGGTGAAGGTTGGTGTAGTACGGCGGGTCGTTGGAGTTCTGCAGGTAGCCGCCCTTCGGGTTTAGGAGCTGCGGGAGCGAGTCGAAGGGGATGTAGCGCGTCCAGATGTCGGCCGTCGTGCTCACCGGGATGGCGAGTGTGTCGGCGCCGCTGGCGAGTGGCAGACGTGGAACGGCGCCGTTCCACACGTAGAAGATGTTCCCGTCGCGATCGGCGTAAGTGAAGTTGGAGGAGAGCCGCGCGCCCATGCGCATCGCGTCCTTCCACTCGCCGAGCGACTTCGCCTGCATCATGCGCAGGAACTGCTCTCCGGCGCGGTAGTCGTAGTCGAGCGCGAAGCGAAGGACGTAGATCTTTCCATCACCGCGATAGATGACGGGACCGTAAGGCGTGCGCAGGATCTCGCGCGTCTCCCTCGCGAGCGCGTCACCGTTGCGGAACTCCACGCCCACCATCTCGCGCTCGAGCGGCACGGAGGCGCCGTCGAGCACGTAGTGGTCCACCTGTGCGGTGTCGGCCTCGAAGGCGTAGATCTGGCCGAGTAGTGGCGCGTTGTTGGTGGTGGCCCAGCCGAGGTAGCGATTGAAGCCGCCGATCACGCCGAACGGTCCGCCAATGCGGAAGTCGCCGTAGAACTCGAGCACGCCCGGCACCTCGACATGCGCCTCGTAGTAGCCGGCGTCCCAGTCGAGGTGCGGGTTGCGCAGCAGGATCGCGTGCCCCGACTTCGTGCGGCTCGGCGCGAAGGCCCAGGCGTTGGAGCCCACGTCGGGCTCGTCCTCGCCCGGCGGGAGCGGCGCGCTCGCCGGGCTGAACGGAGCATCGTCTCCTTCTGCGCCCTCCCCTTCCGCGGCCGCCGCGCGCGCGCGGCGGCGCAGGTCGGGGTCGACCCGCCTGAGGAAGCGGCGCGCGCGAGCCGGCGAGACCACGCTCACGTCGCCGGCGAGCACGTCGTAGCCGGTGAAGTGCGGAGCGAAGCCCTCCGGGAACTCCTCGGGGTGCAGCTCGATGTAGCGGTTCACGCCGATCGCGAAGCCCTCGTACACGTCACGGAGATCCTGGTCGAGGAGCGGGTACGCCTCCACGGCGCGACGGTATGCGAGCCGCGCGTTGAAGTCGCCGTCCATGCTGTCCTTCCCGAACCAGCGCCCCATCTGACCACTCGCGCCGAGCAACGAGAGCGACACGCGGTCGCCGTAGTCCTCGCACTGCACGTACGCGAGCGCGTATGCCATCGCTTCGAGGTTCTCCGCGCGGATGTGTGGGACGCCATGGGTGGTGCGCCGCACCTCCACCTGTGCGGCCAGCTCCTGCGCGGTGGGAACCCGTCTGGCCGAGAGCTGGGCGACGGGGCTCGCCGGCACCGGCTCGTGCCCCGCCGCATCCTGCGCGAGGAGCGCAGGAACGGGGAGCGCGAGCATCACCACGAGTGTGAGCGAGATGGCGCGAGCGATCCGCGCGCAGTCGATGAAGGCGGGAGCTTCGAACATTTCCTGATTCTCCGACCCGGCCGTGTCAGAGGCGGGGCTGTGCTGGCGGGGAGACGGGTTCCACAACGTGGGACTCGCTTGCAGAAGATGCGACGGGCTACGGTATATAGTAGAGTTCGTACCTCGTGGCGCAACTGGGCATCAAGTGCGTCCATCTAAACTGCGCACGCGGAGGTCGCGGAGGGGTAAAGCGAGAGCGCGGAGGGGCTCCTCAGTGAACGATCCTCCGTTCAGTGTTCGGGGATCTCTGCGAAGGAGAGTCAGGTGAGTTTTGGGGGAACTGCCGCCGCACCTTGGGTCCTGCCCGCTCGGGCAGAGCTCGGAGGCGAGCGAGCAGTTCCCCCTATTCACACTGAGCCATCCCGGTCCGGATCTCGGAAGAGAGTCGGGGTGCTTGTCTCGCAAGGGTTTCTCCGCGGCCCTCTCGCAGTTCCCCCGCGTCCTCCGCGTCCGCAGTTTCGATGGACGCGCCTGATGCCCGGCTTACGTTCGCGCCGGCTCGGCTGGCTCGGGAAGCGAGTATGAGGCAGGAGTCCCGTGCAGCAGCGCCTCGAGGCGGAGGGCCAGCTGGTCGTTGAGGACCGCGATGTCGTGGTTCTCCTCCACGAACTTCCGCGCCGCATGCGCCACGCGCGGCCACTCGGATTCGTGCTCGGCCACGAAGCGGAGCTTCGCCGCCAGCGCTTCGGTATCGCGCTCAGGTACCAGGTAGCCGGTGACGCCATCCTCTATGAGCTCCGGGATTCCGCTGTGGATGGTGCTCACCACCGGGAGCCCGCTCGCCATCGCCTCCATCATCGCAACCGGGATCCCTTCCATGTCGCCGTTCGCGGCCGTCACGCTCGGCGCCACCATCACGTGCGAGTACGTGAGCAGCGCAGCCACGCTCGTGTGCGACATGGCACCCATGATCTTCACCTGCTCGGAGAGCCCCAGCTCGACCACCAGCTTCGCGAGCGCGTCGTGCAGCGGACCGTCGCCCACCACGCAGTACTCGACGGGAATGCCGTCCGCCACGAGACGCGCGACGGCGCGGATGGCGTACTCCACCCCCTTCTTCTCCACCAGGCGGGCCACCGTAACGAGGCGCAACGGTTCGCCATCGCGGCGCTCGCGCACCGCGAAGTCGAATATCGAGCAGTCGATGCCCATCCGATGGACGGCGATGCGTGCAGGTGGACAGCCGAGCGTCACGAGCCGCCGCCGCCAGTGATCGCTGATGGGAAGAAAGAGATCGCCCGTCCGGAAGAGCTGCGCGTACGTGTCGGAACCGGAGTGCCGCACGAAGGCACTGACGTCGAAGCCGTGAAAGACCGTCACCACCCGGCCGCGCACCATTCCGGCGTCACGCAGCCGCACGGCGCGCGCACCGATGGGCCCGAAGTGACAGAGCAGGACATCGAAGGAATCGAGCTCCTGGAAGGGAGCTCCATCGGAGAGGAGATCGAGCGGCGCGTCCGTCTTCCCCAGTGTAGCCGCGGTAAGGAAGCGCGCGCCCTCGACCGGCTTGTGAAAGACGAAACGGCCGAAGAGCGGAAGCGCAGCCATGAAGCGGCGCGGGTACTCGTCCGGGAGATCGGCCGAGTAGCGCACGCGATCCATCAGCCCGTAGGTGACGATGTCGCTGTGGATCACCGCCGGGGTCCCGACCTTGCCGGCGAAGATCTGCACGTCGTGCCCCCTATCCAGGAGGCCGGTCACCTGGTTCAGGATGAAGGTCTCTGAAACAGTCGGGAATGCACCGACCAGCACGGCGATTCGCATCTATGCACCCGGGCACGCGGCATCGGTACGCGCACGCCGTGTCCACCCTTCGAAGGGTTCGGGGCCCGCACATCGGAGCCCATGGTGCGGCCCACCATTGCGCCGCACCCGCTGCCTTTTCTGCTGATTCCTTACGTCGCTGCTCCCCTGCTGGGCAAAACGTATGATCTCCCCATTCAGCCCGCAACGGCCAGGGTTCAGGAGGCAGGGTTCAGGGTTCAGCCGGTTGATGGGGTGGAACATGGATCCCCGCTTTCGCGAGGATGACGACTGTCAGGCAGTTCCTGTTTCCTGTCTCCTGTTTCCTGTTCCCTCGTAGTACCTGAACCCTGAACCCTGCCTCCTGAACCCTTCTTTCTCCCCTCTCCCCCTCACCTCAACGTATACAAATACGCCGCCATCTTCCTCGCGTCGGCGGGGGTGACTCCGAGGAAGGGCATCGCGGTGAGCGAGTCGACGGCGGGGGGGTTCATGATCCAGCGCACCATGTTGTCCGGGGTGTTGGGGAGCACTCCCGCTATGAAGGTGCGACGTGCCATCGCGGTGAGCGGCGGCCCGACGGTGGCGTCGGCGCCTCTCACGCCAGGGATGGTGTGGCAGGAGATGCAGCCGTAGTGCCGCATCAGTGTGGGCCCGTCGACGGGGTTGGCGCCGGTCATCGCCATCGCCTGTGCGCGCGCGTTGCTGTCGCGCGGGAGCCGGTCGCACGCGGCGAGCGCGATGACCGCCGCCAGGGCGAGCACTCTCACATCCATAGCGGAAGAAGGTAGGATAGAACGAAGATCGGCACCCAGATTCCCACCATGAAGTACCAGTAGAAAGCCAGATCGGAGGCGTCGGTGAAGTGCTTCTTCTCCACCGGACCCACCCAGAAGAGAGCGGCCATCCCGCCCACTTCGAGCAGCTCTATCAACAGCAGCGTGGCGTGCGAGAGCACCAGGAGCCACTGCGCCGAGCCGTAGGCGTTGGTGTCCCATTTCACGTTGAGCGCCAGCAGCTCGAACCAGCGCAGCACGACGAACGCCGAATTGAAGAGCGTGGCCAGGACGAGCCCCCAGCGCACCTGCCCGAGATCGAAGCGGCGCGCGGCGCGCTGGACCCATACGAGCACGGGGATGCTCACCGCCATAGTGATGATCTGCGCTGTCGGAACGCCGAGCGACGGGTCCGGTGTCCCGTACGGCGGCCACCCCTCGAAGTTCTTGCTCAGGTACAGGTACGAGATCATCGCGAGGACGAGCGTAGTTCCCTCGATGACCATGAAGCCGAGCGTGCCCCACCACATCAGGTCGCGGGGCCCGAAGACGATATCCGGGAGCTCGCCCACGTCGAGCACGCGTCGCACCGGTCTCATCGCGCGCGATCCATGTAGGCGGGATGGAACTGCTGCTCGGGCTTCGTGCCGCGCGGCCACGCCCACCCGGCGAAGGCGACGCCGGCGAAGACGAAGCCGACCACGTACGCCCAGGGCGTGAAGATCGCTCCTATGAAGGTCACGGCAATTGCCACCGCCATGACCAGCGGCCAGATCGACTCGGCCGGGTGCTCGTGGCGGTTGTCCGGTTCGGCGTCGATCGCCGTCGTGACGAGCACCTCGCGCCGGTCGGTGCGCAGCCCCGTCGCCACAGGAAGCTCGGCCGAGCTCCAGAGCGGGGTGCGGCTCTCGCACACGGGGATATCGGCGAAGTCGTACGTTGGCGGCGGCGAGCTGGTGGACCACTCGAGGGTGGCCGCGCGCCACGGATCTTCACCCGCGACCGCGCCGCTTCGCCAGCTGCGTAGCACGTTGATCACGAAGAGGATCACGCTCGTCGCGATGATCCACGAGCCGACCGTGGCGAGGAAGTTGAGGTCGCCCCACCCGGTCTCCGGCAGGTACGTGTACACGCGCCGCGGCATCCCGTGCAGCCCGAGGATGTGCATCGGGAAGAAGGTGAGGTTCACGCCTATGAAGAACGTCCAGAAGTGCCACTTGCCGAGCTTCTCGCCGAGCATGCGGCCGGTGAACTTCGGGAACCAGAAGTAGAAGGCGCCGAAGAGCGGGAAGACCACGCCGCCCAGGATCACGTAATGGAAGTGCGCGACGATGAAGAAGGTGTCGTGCACCTGGAGGTCGAAGGGGACCGAAGCGATCATGACGCCGGAGAGCCCGCCGATCACGAACACCACCATGAAGCCGATCGCGAAGAGCATGGCCGTGGGGAAGCGCGGCCGCCCCGACCAGATGGTGGCGATCCAGCAGAAGATCTGCGTCCCGGTGGGAATCGCTATGAACACGCTCGTCGCGGTGAAGAAGCTCTTCCCCATGAGCGAGAGCGGCGTGGCGAACATGTGGTGCACCCAGAGTCCGAAGGCGACCACGCCGGTAACGATGAGCGCGAGCACCATCACCGGGTAGGCGAAGATCGGCCGCTCGCTGAAGGTCGCGATGATCTCCGACACGAAGCCGAGCCCCGGGATGAACATGATGTAGACCTCGGGGTGCCCGAACCACCAGAAGAGGTGCTGCCAGAGCAGTGCGTCGCCACCTTCAGCCGGATTGAAGAAGTGCGTCGCCACCAGCCGGTCCATGGCCAGCATCATCGTGCTCGACATCGCCACGGCGGGCATGGCGAAGATCACCATGAACGACACCACGAGAACCGACCACACGTAGAGCGGGACCCGGTTCAGCTTCATCCCGGGCGCACGCTGCTTGAAGACGGTGGCGATCACCTCCACGCTCGCCACGAGCGCGGCGATCTCGGTGAAGGTCACGAGCTGAGCCCACACATCCACGCGCTTTCCCGGCGCGTACTGCGGGCCGGAGAGCGGGACGTACGCGAACCAGCCGGTGTCGGGGCCCGTGTTGAGGTAGAAGGAGATGAAGAGCAGCAGGCCGCCGGTGAGAAATACCCAGTAGCCGAAGGCGTTGAGGCGCGGGTAGGCGACGTTGCGCGTGCCGACCATGAGTGGCACGAGATAGAGCGCGAACGCCTCCATGATGGGCACGGCGAAGAGGAACATCATCCCCGTCCCGTGCACGGTGAAGAGCTGGTTGTAAGCGTCGGGTCCGAAGAGGCCATTCTCCGGACGCGAGCGCTGCAGCCGCATCAGCGCGGCGTTGACGCCCGCGAGGAGAAACCAGATGAAGGCCGTCGCGATGTAGCGCTTCCCGATGGACTTGTGGTCCACGGTGGTGAGCCACCCCCACAAACCGGCGGGCGGCCGGAAGGTGCGCTCCAGCTCCGCGACTTCGGTGGGCTCGGCTTCCCGCGTACGTGCCGGCTCGATTGCGATGGTCATGGCCCCTCCCGAACGGCGGGAACGGCGGGGTCAGGTCTTGCATCGTGCATCGGCGGCGCATGCGCCGCCGAT
>DASSNL010000264.1:0-10527 GCA_035688075.1 Gemmatimonadaceae bacterium | reverse complement strand
AGTGGCCTGCACGGCTCGAAATTAAAGACCTGACCCCGCCGGCCCTGCTTTCTGCTGCCTTACTACTTGGCTCCCGCTCCCGCCTCGGCAGCCGCCTCTTCCTCCTCCTCCATTATCGACTTCTCCGTTACGGGCTCTGGGCCCGAGAGGGGGACGAGGGCTATGTCGAACACCTCATCGAGGGTGTTGACGCAGTGGAAGTCGAGGCTGTTGCGAACATCCTCGGGGATGTCCTCCAGGTCGGCTTCGTTTTCGCCCGGGAGGATGATGGTCTTGATGCCAGCGCGATGGGCGCCGAGCACTTTCTCCTTCACGCCGCCGATCGGGAGCACGCGGCCGCGCAGCGTTATCTCACCAGTCATAGCGACGTCGCTGCGAACGGGGCGGCCCGACATAGCGGAGACCAGCGCGGTGCTCATCGTGACACCGGCGCTCGGCCCGTCCTTCGGGATCGCGCCAGCCGGCACGTGGATGTGCACCTCGATGTTCCCCAGCCGGTCGTTGGGGATGCGAAGGCGTGCGGCGTGCGTCGCGGCGTACGTCAGAGCAGCCCGCGCCGACTCCTTCATAACGTCGCCCAGCTGACCCGTGAGGATCAGTGACACGGTACCGAGTCCGCTCACCTGCGTCACACTCTCCTGCGGTGGCGGGCCAAGCAGACGGCGGATCGCCGCTTCCACGAACATGATGTCACCGCCGGCCGGCGTGTAGTACATCCCCGTCGCCACGCCCACCTCGTTCTCCTCGGCGGCGCGCTCGGGGTGCACCTTCGGCCTTCCGAGCAGCTCGCGGATGTCCTCCGACTCGAGTTTCAGATCGGTGGCCTCACCGGCGGCCAGCTTGCGCGCCACCTTCCGCGCTACGGCGCCGATCTGGCGCTCGAGCTGACGCACCCCGCTCTCGCGAGTGTACTTGCTCACGACCGCCATCACGGCGTCGTCGCTGAAGGTCACGCCTTTCCCCGCGAGCCCCGAATCGTCGAGCTGGCGCGGGATCAGGTACTTCTTCGCGATCTCCGCCTTCTCTCTCTCCGTGTACCCTGAGAACTCCACCACTTCCATTCGGTCGAGCAGAGGAGCAGGGATGTTCTGGATGAAGTTCGCCGTCGCGATGAAGAGCACTTCGCTCAGGTCGAACGGAACGTTCAGGTAGTGATCGGTGAAGTTGTCGTTCTGCGCCGGATCGAGCACCTCGAGGAGCGCGCTCGCCGGATCGCCCTGGAACGACACGCCCAGCTTGTCCACCTCGTCGAGGAGGAAGACGGGGTTCTTGGTTCCGGCCTGCTTCATCCCCTGGATGATGCGGCCGGGCATCGCGCCCACGTAGGTGCGCCGGTGGCCGCGGATGTCTGCTTCGTCGCGCGCACCGCCGAGCGCCGCGCGGACGTACTCGCGTCCGAGCGCGCGCGCGATGGACTTCGCGATGCTCGTCTTACCCACGCCGGGAGGACCGACGAAGAGAAGGATCGGACCCTTGGCCATCGCCCGGGCCTTCGCCTCGCGCTTGTCGGTGATCTGGCGATCGTCGTGCTCGTTGGAGCCGAGCGTGGGGTTCGCGTCGTCGATGTCGGGCTTGAGCTTGAGCACAGGGAACTCGCCGCTCTTCTCCACTTCGTTGGCCAGCTCCTCGGCCTTGAGCTGACGCACGGCCAGGAACTCCAGCACCCGGTCTTTCACATCGGGGAGACCATAGTGGTCCTCGTCGAGCACCTCGGCGGCGTGCTTGAGCTCGAGGTTGTCGTCCGAGCGCGTGTTCCAGGGTAGCTCGGCGATCCACTCGAGGTAGGTGCGGATCACCTGCGCTTCCATCGACTCGCGGCCGGTGCGCTCCAGACGTCCGAGCTCACGCTCGACTTCCTGACGAGCAGTCTTGGGGAGCTCGAGCTTGGAGAGCTTCTCGCGCAGCTCCTCCATCTCGCGGTTCTGGTCGTCGTCTCCGAGCTCCTTCTGGATCGCGCGCATCTGCTCGCGGAGGTACATCTCGCGCTGACGCTGGCCGAGCTCCTCCTGCACCTGCGACTTGATGTCCTCCTGCGCCTCCAGCAGTCCGATCTGGCGCTGGACGTGCACGAGCACTCTCCGGAGCCGCTCCTCGACGCTGTGCGTTTCGAGCAGCCCCTGCTTTTCGGGGACGCTGAGCTCGATGTAGCCCGCGACCAGGTCCGCGAAGCGTCCGGGATCGGTCACGGAGTCGAGCACCTGATGCACTACCTCTTCCGGCAGCCCGCGCTTCTCGCCGAGCTCCGCGGCGCGCTCGCGCGTCTCGCGGTGCAGCGCCTCGAAGGCAGGATCGTGCTCGTCAACGGGGCTCATCTCCTCGGACGGGACGACCACGGCGCTGAGGTAGTTGTCGGTCATCGTGTACTGCAAGGCCGCGGCGCGCTGCTCTCCCTGCAGGAGGAGCTGAACGCCACCGAGCCCGCGCTGTACCTGCCCGATGCGGGCGATGACGCCCATCGAGTACAGGATGTCGGGTGTGGGCTCGTCCGCGTTGTCGCGCTGGGCGACGGCGAAGACCAGCCTGTCGGCCTTGAGAGCGGCCTCGATGGCTCTGAGGGTGCCGGGCCGGCCCGCGGCGATGGGCGCCGTCAGTCCGGGGAAAATCACGGTCCCGCGGAGCGGTAGTACGGGCAAGGTCAGACGTTGTGCCATGATTCAGAACTCTATGTTGAGTGTCGAGCCGTGGAACGATGCGTCGGAGGTGTAGAGACCCCGCACGCTCCATTCCGGCTCGCCGTGATCGACCGGCAGAAATGATACCCCCGGCCGATCAATCGGGTATACTTCGATCGTAGTATTCAAGAGCCGACGAGACCGGGCCGTTCCGCGAGTCGCTCGAGGGCATTACTTACGCCAGCGCGGCAGGAATTGCAACTTCTGCCCGTCGGATTGACGTAGTGGAACTGCCAGCACGGCCGGATCGTCTTTTCAGGCGCTCCAGCGAGTTGTAGACTAAGCATCTTGTATTCCCGCCAGGATTACGACGTGCCCGATCCCATCGCTATGTCGTCTGACTCCGAGTTCCGCGCTCTCGCCGAGCGCGCGCTCACGACGTACTACGAGCTCGATACGGAGCTTGGCCGTGGCGGTATGGGGATCGTGTACCGTGCCACCGACCGGCGGCTCAAGCGCGTGGTCGCGATCAAGCTCCTCCCTCCGGAGCTCGGCTTTCGAGGCGACATACGCTCGCGCTTTCTGCGCGAAGCGCAGACCGCGGCGCAGCTGAGCCACCCGAACATCGTGCCCATCTATACAGTGGATGAGCGCGAGGGGCTGGTCTACTTCGTCATGGCTTGCGTGGATGGTCCCACGCTCGCCCGTCGCGAGCACGACGAAGGGCAGCTTCCCGTGGAGATGACGCGCCGCCTGATCCGCGAGGTGTCCGACGCGCTCGCCTACGCACATGCGCGCGGTGTGGTGCACCGCGACATCAAGCCCGACAACATCCTGATCGACCGCGAGAGCGGTCGCGCGATGGTCACGGACTTCGGTATCGCGAGGGCGGTGCAGGGGGGCGCCGATTCCCGGCTCACCGCCACGGGCGTTGCCATCGGCACGCCGGCGTACATGTCGCCCGAGCAGGCCGCGGGCGATCGGGAGATCGATGGACGGAGCGACCTGTATTCGCTGGGCATCGTTGGTTACCAGATGCTCGCCGGCCGGCTCCCCTTCGAGGCGATGAGCACTCCATCGATGCTCATGAAGCACATCATGGAGCAGCCCCCGCTCATCACCGACTTCCGCCCCGACGTCCCGCCGGATCTCGGGGCGGCGGTGATGAAGCTTCTCGAGAAGGAGCCGGAGAATCGCTTCGCGAGCGCGTCGGAGCTCTCGAGCGTGCTCTCGGGCGATCCCGCGGCGCGCGCCGCGCTTCTCTCCACACCGCCGCGCGAGCGCACGCGAGAGAGCCGCGCGGCGAGCGATCCGTGGACGCGCTCTGCGCCCACCTCGCAATACCCGCTCGCTGGCCGCGCGCCCGATGACGCAAGGACACAGTACCCCGCGGCTGCGAGCGGGGAATACTATACGCCGACGGCCGAAGAGATAGCTCGCTGGTCGGCTCCCCAGGTGCAGCGGTTCCGCGCCTCGTTCGCGCGCTTCGCCTTCGTGAACGCCGTGATCGTGATCGCAGCGATCTTCACGAACTCAGATCTCCTTAGCATCACGGTGTTCTGGAGCATCTTCATGGCGCTGAAGTACTCCAAGCTCTGGTCGGCCGGCTACGACTGGCACGACGTCTTCCGGGAGCCGCGCGATCGCCCTTTCAGCGACGTGCTCCAGGAAGCGGGGGAGCACATCGAAGACTTCTTCGGCAAATTCGACAAGAAGAAGCGCGGAAAGGTGCGTGAGCGGCGTCGCCGCCGCCGGCTCGCGACGCCGCTCCCGCGCCCGGAGCTGCCGCCCGGCAGTTCCACCCCGACACGCCCCGCCGACTACGGGCGCTACGCGGATCAGGTGCGCCGCGCCTCGCGCGACCTCGAGGAGATAGCTCGCATCGTGAGCGCGCTTCCGCGCTCCGACCAGTCGCTCGTCGAAGGTGTGGTTCCCGCCGCCGAGGGACTTTTCCGGCGCACGCAGGGGCTGGCCGCCGCGCTCAACACCAGCGAGCCCACGCCCGGCGCGGCGGACCGGATCGAGGAGGAGATTGCCTCGCTCGAGGCGCAGGCGAACCCGCTCGATGTGCCCCGGAGCGAGGAGCGCGTGCGTCGACTCGCGCTACTCAAGCGCGAGCGGCGCGCCGTGGCCGATGTGGTTCGGCGGCACGACGAGACGGCGGCCAAGCTCGAGAGCTGCCTGCTGGCTCTCCAGAACATGCGCATCGACGTGCTCCGTCTCCGCGCCGAAGGTGTGGCGGGGGTGAGCCAGCACATCACACTCCTCACCGAGCGCGCCCGCTCGCTCGCCGATGAGGTAGACGCAGTGGTACAGGTTGGCGCCGAGGCACGCGGTTCGGCGGAGGGCGGTCGCGTGTGACCGATCCGATGCGCGACCACGTGGTCGCCGTGATCGGCGATGTGTACGAGCTTGGCTCGGAGCTCGGACGTGGAGGGATGGCGATCGTCTACCGGGCCACTGACCTTCGGTTGCGTCGCGACGTGGCCATCAAGGTGCTCCCGCCGGAGATGGCCTTCCGCACCGACGTCAGACGCAGATTCCTCCGCGAGGCGGAGACCGCCGCGCAACTGAACCACCCCGACATCGTTCCCATCTACTCGGTGGATGAGCGCGGTGGGCTCGTCTACTTCGTGATGGCGCTGGTGGACGGCGAGAATCTCTCCGCGCGTCTGGCGCGTGGGCGTCCCGAGGTGGAGGAGACGAGGCGCATCCTGAGTGATGTGGCGGACGCGCTCGCGTATGCGCACTCGCGCGGCGTCATCCATCGCGACATCAAGCCCGACAACATCATCATCAGGCGAGAAGATGGACGCGCGCTCGTCACCGACTTCGGTATCGCGAGAGCCGCGGAGTCGGATTCACATCTCACCGCGACGGGCGTGGCGGTCGGCACGCCGGCGTACATGTCGCCGGAGCAGGCGCTCGGCGAGCGCGAGGTGGATGGCAGGAGCGACATCTACTCGCTCGGCGTCGTGGCGTACCAGATGCTGGCCGGTGCTCTTCCGTTCACGGCAGCCAACACGCCGGCGATGATGATGAAGCATGTGAGCGAGATGCCCCGCCCGCTGCTGCAGGCGAGGCCCGACATCCCGGCCGGTCTCGCAGCCGCGGTGGAGCGTGCGCTCGCCAAGCGTCCGGAGGATCGCTGGCAGGACGCCGCCGCCTTCCGCGAGGCGCTGGCCAGCGACGAGGCCGCGCCGTGGCTCATGGAGACTACCACGATGCCATCTCCGTGGCCGCGAGGGAGCGCGCACGGGACGTCGACTCGGGCGGACGTGCCTCCGCTTCCAGGCGAGCGAGAGCACGCGGGATTGCATGCGGGTGGAGTCGCGGCGCCGCCGCCAGCCGCGCATTCGCGTCAGCCGCCGCCGCGGCCGGAAGAGATCCCCGCTCCGCAACAGCACGCAGCTCCGCTGCAACTACCGTATTTGCGGTCGCTCCGGGGAGGAGGACGGCGCAGCCGGCGCGAGCGCCGGCAGGACAGCCTCGAGACGTTCGCCGCCCAGCCGCTGGAGCAACGCATCGTCATCTTCCGACGCAACCTCGCGGGCACCGGCGCGACGGTAGCGACGCTGGCGGGGATCAACCTTCTCACTTCGCCGCACTTTCCCTGGTTCCTCTTTGCCGCGATGGGGATGGGTGCCAACATCGCGCGCCAGTGGAGCAGTCTCTGGGCGGAAGGCGTGACGTGGAAGCGGATCTTCCAGCGCGACGTGGCGCCCCCACCGGAGTCCCCGCCGCTTCCTGCGCCGAAGGGTTCCGCGAAAGTGGTCGCTCCGTCACCGAAGGCGGCCGAGCAGGGTGCCGCGAAGCTCGCGTCGCCGGAGGTGCTCGCCGGTCCACACGGCGCCGCCGTCAGGCGCGTCGCGGCTGATCGCGAGACGATATTCTCGATCATGCGCTCGCTCTCGAAGGCCGACCGCGAGCTCATCCCCGACGTGGTGCCCACGGTGGACGCGCTGGCTGCTCGCGGCTCCTCGATCGCGTTCATGCTGCACCACCTGGACACCGACCTCGCTCCCGACGCCATGCAGCATCTGAAGGCGCGCATTGCCGAGGTACGCGCCGAGCCCGAGGACTCGGCCGACCACGCACGCCGCCTCTCGTTGCTCGAGCGCCAGCACGCATCGCTCTCCGAGCTCACCTCGCGCCGCGCGCGCCTCTACGGCCAGCTCGAGAGCGTCGGGATGGCGATGCAGAACCTGAAGCTCGATCTCCTGAAACTCAGCTCGTCCGGCGTCCAGGCCGCCCTCGCCGAAGTCACCAGCGCCACCGTCGAAGCCCGCGCCCTCTCGCGCGACATCGATCACGTCCTCGCGGCGGCGGATGAAGTGAGACGACTGTAAGAGAGAAGAAAGCAGAGAGCAGAAAGCAGAAAGCAGTGAACTGCCTCGGGGGTGAGGGCTGTAAGTAAGAAGCCGTCATCCCCGCGACCTAAAGCCGTCATCCCCGCGAAAGCGGGGACCCATGTCAGCCGGTCTGAACATGGGTCCCCGCTTTCGCGGGGATGACGTTGTATTACGAGCCGTTCACTGCTTTCTGCTTTCTGCTTTCTTTTTTCTTTCCCCTACAGCCGCGGTACCCAGAGCGCTCGGTAGAAGATCGAAGAATTATTGCCATCCATCTTCGCGCCCTGGGCCAGGACGGTGCCGTTCGGGTCGACGAGGGTGATGATCGCGGCGGTGCTGTAGCCGACGAGGGTGTTGCCGTCGGGGAGACGCTGCGCGGAGCCCATGTAGGTGGTGTAGGTCTCGTCCGCGCTCAGGTAGTCCCACGTCATCGTCGCGGTCATGTTGTCGGTGTCGAGCGCGTACTCCACTGGACGCGTCACGTTGGGGTCGTGGCCGGTGCCGTTGTCGTAGAGAAGTATGTGGTTGTCGGGGAGAATGCGCGCGAAGTGTTGGCCGCTGAAACCGTTCAGCGGATCGCCCTCTATGGTGAAGTCACTCTTCGTGCCGCCGAGCTGCCAGATCACCTCACCCGTGTTGACGTCGTGCTTCGTTATCGCTCCCAGGCTGCGCCAGCTGACGACGAGGTTCCCGTCGCTGTCGAAGTCGAGCGAGTTCGGGTGGTCCATGTCGAGCTTGTCGGTGAGCGGCGGTGAAGTGAAGTCGTCGGGCGTCCAGCGGTTCATCGCGTCGAAGAGCAGGTCGGCCTCGCCGCTCGGCGAGAGCCGGAAGATCTGGTGTACCGACACCATGTCGTGTGCAGTGCCGCCGTGCCCCGTCATATCCAGCTCGTGCTGATCGTAGCCGAACAGGAACGCCGCGACGACGGTCGTGTCCTGCATGAGGAACCGGATCTCGTGCGGATCGGTGTAGTAGTCGCCCGGGATCTTCCACGTGTGAGTGATGTCGCCCGCTGTGGTGAACTCGGCGAACTCTCCATCGACGGGCTCCTTGCCGGTGGATGTGCCCAGATAGATCGTGTAGTGGCCGTTGGGCTGCTGCTGGAAATCGAGGATCTGGTGATGGTCGGGGAAGTGGCGGTACCAGACGATCTTCCCGGTGCTGTCGAAGGCCAGCGCGTAGAGCGTGCTGTCGCTCGCTTCGGCTTCCGTGAGGATGTAGCCACTCGGAAAGGTCCCGGTGGACATGTCGATCCGGATGCTCTTCAGCGCCTCTGGAAGCGCATCGGTGGTGTAACTCGCTTTCTCGGATACGCCGGAGTCCGCGCCGGCGCGTGCTTCGACGTAGATCTCGTAATCGGTGGACGGATCCAGGCCGGTGACCAGGACGCGACCATTGCCGTCGGCGACGGGGAAGAACGCAGTCGCGCGCGCATCGCCGCCCGGTGCTGCGAACCACGCTCGCGCGGAGTCGGCACCCTGCGCGGTGAACGTTGCTACGGCCAGCGGACCCGCTTCGGTTCCTGGCTTCAACTGCAGATCCGCGACGGCGAACGTGCTATCAGGCCCGATCGGATTGTCGTCGTCGGAGCAGGCCGCGGCTACCAGAAGAATCATCACAGTCGCGAACACGGCGCGCGCAGTGGTGCGCCGTGTCGGATTGACATCGAACTTTATCGTCATTTCCAACACCCCGAGAGTTGTCTGTCCCTCGATAGCGTGGGAAAGTCCCGGGCCACTGGGCCTGGGTGGCGTCAATACCTGACTCCGTCGCAGGGACTACCAGACAGCAGAAAGCAGACAGCAGAAAGCAGACAGCAGAAAGCAGACAGCAGAAAGCAGTGAACTACCTCGGGGGTGAGGGCCCACCCCTACGAGCCGTTCACTGCTTTCTGCTGTCTGCTTTCTGCTGTCTGTTTCCTCCTCCAGTTCAGCGATTACCCAACGTCGGTATCCAGAACGCGCGATAGAATTGCGAGCCGTTGCTCCCATCCATCTTCGCGCCGTCGGCGACGACGTTACCGTTGGCGTCGAATTCGGTGAGGACGGATACGTTGCCGAAGCCGACGAGCGTATGGCCGTTGGGGAGACGCTGCGCTGATCCCAGGAAGCTCGTGAAGGTTAGCGAAGGGCGCTTGAAGTCCTGTACGAAAGTCGCGGTCTTGTTGGTAGCGTCGATCACGTATTCCACGGCGCGTGACTCGGCCGGGTCATGATTGGTTCCGTTATCGTACAGTATCAGGTGGTTGTCGGGGAGCGAACGTACGAAGTGCTGGCCGCTGAAGCCGTTCAGTGGATCGCCATCGATCGTGAAGTCCGACTTCGTCCCGCCAAGCTGCCAGATGACCTCTCCCGTGTTGATGTCGTGCTTTGTGATCGCGCCCAGGTTGCGCCAGCTCACCAGCAGATTCCCATCGGTATCGAAGTCGAGTGCGTTGGAGTGCCCCAGGTCACCCAGAATGTTGAGTGGCTTGGAAGTCCAGTCATCGAGGGTCCAGCGGTCCATCGCGTCGAAGAGTAGCGTCGCTTCTCCGCTGGGCGAGAGCTGGAAGACCTTGTGTACCGCAACCAGAGAGTCGGGGCCCCCGCCGTGCCCGCTCATGTCCATCGGTTGCATGTCGTAGCCGAAGAGATACGCGGCGGTTACCGTCGTGTCCTCCATGAGAAATCGGAGCTCGTGCCCGTCGAGGAAATACTGCGCCGGAAGCTTCCACTCGTGAGTGATGTCTCCGGCCACCGTGAACTCGGCGTATTCGCCCTCGACCGGCTGCCATCCCGTGGAGCCGCCAAGGTAAATAGTGAAATGGCCGTTGGGCTGTTGTTGCAGATCGAGGATCTGGTGAAAACCTTCGAAGCGCCGGTACCAGACGATCTTCCCGGTGCTGTCGAAGGCCAGCGCGTATAGCGTACTGTCGCTCGCCACTGCCTCGGTGAGAATGAAGCCTGGCGAATAGGTGCCCGTGCTCATGTTGAACGAGATACTCTTCAACGCATCCGGGAGCGCATGGGTAGTGAAGTCCGATGGCTGCGATACGCTGGAGTCTGCGCCCGCGCGTCCCTCGATGTAGATCTGGTACTGGGTGGATGGCGCAAGGCCGGTGACGACGATATGCGCGCTGCCATCCGCCACGGGCGCGAATTCCGTCGGCACCGGATCACCGCCATCGGCGCTGTACCACGCGCGCGCCGAGTCGGCGTTCTGCACGTCGAAGGTTACCACCGCCAGAGGCCCGGCCTCGGTCCCCGGCTTCAATTGCAGGTTGGAAATTTCTACGGTCCCACGCGGACCAGTAGAGTCGTCGTCGCAGGCCGCTGCGACTCCGACTATTAGTGCGGCAACGAACGCGGCGCGGATAGTAGTACGCCACGCTGGTTGACCTGAGTATGGCGCCGGCATGGTTCTTCACCCCACAGCAATCTGAAGTGGGGCGGCCGACGTGGAAGTCCTGGGCCAATCCGATCGAGGTGCGTCAAACTGGAGCGGCGGGATCAGGTGTTACCGATGCTGCCTCGTGCAACGGGGTCAGGTCTTTGATTTCGAGCGGGCTGGGCATCCGCCCAGCC
>DASSNL010000252.1:0-5485 GCA_035688075.1 Gemmatimonadaceae bacterium | reverse complement strand
GGCTCGAAATTAAAGACCTGACCCCGTCGTTCCCGCCGTTATCCACTGCATGATGTTCGGGTCGCGGATCTCCTTGTCTCTCGCGAGCAGCAGCACCTTCGAGAGCACCTCCGCCGTGCGCGGATCGTCGTCCGCGAAGGGGAGGAACAGCCGCCCCCGGTGCTGCGAGTGAACCGCGACTATCGGCAGCGACGTCCCCGGGAGCAGCATGACCCCGGCGCTCCCGAGGTGCACACTGTATTCGCCGAGCGCTCCGCGGATGATGGCGTGATGCTTCGCGAGCTCCACGTTCGGGATGCCGAGCAGCTCGCAGGTCTCCCTCACGAGCGCGGCGCGCATCTCCACGGTGGATGCCGTCGCCTCCGGATCCACGCCGCCGCGGTGCGCGACGCTCACCACCAGGTCGAGGTCGCGCATCGTCTCGCTGAAGAGCCGCGGCGGGACCTCGTCGAGCGTGAGCTGCTTCCACTCGCCCTTGCGAGTGAAGATCACGTCCTCGAGGGTCAGCCCCTCTATGTCCGCCGGCGTGTAGAACGCTTCCTGGAAGCCCAGCCGCGCGGTGAGTCCTTCGTCGTGGAAGGTGCGGCTCACTCCCTCTTCCGGACGCGCGACCCAACCGCGTCCGCCCAACAGGGCGAGCGCCTGCCGCGGATTCACCTGGTGCCCGGCGTATCGGCGCGTCAGCTGCGTGCCGCGCTCCGTCTCCGTGATCGGATACAGCTCGCGGAAGATCTGCTTGAACGGCTGGATGCGCTCCGCGCGGAAGCACTCGCTCTGCCAGGCGGACCAGTCGCCGCGCGCCAGCAGATCGTGCGGGTGTGCGACGCGTAGCTCCTCTCCGTTGCCCAGTGCGTGCTGCGCGCCCGTGTGATCGCGGAGCACGCGCCCGCCCTCGGCCAGGTAGCCGGCTACGCCGTCGCCGACTAACACGATCCTCGAGATGGCCGGGGCCAGGATCGGGTGCTCGAGGAGCGCCCGCAACTCCTCGGCGCTGAACTTGTCGCCGCGACACATCGCTTCCTCGAGCGAATCGCGCACCCGCGAGCGCTGGCGCTTGAGCTCCTGTAAGCGGTGCTTCAACTCGGCAACGTCCGCGTCCTTCTTCAGCGCGGCCGGGAGAGACTTGAGCGGCTTCCCATTCTTCTCGATTGCGAGCGCAGGTACGCCATCGGCGTCGACCGACAGCGTGAGCGCCACGCCGCCGCGCTCGAGCACCACCGGCCCGCGCGCGAGATCGGCTACCGCTCGCTGCTCCATCGCCCACTGCAGCCGCTGGGAGTCGCGGTATCCGGCGGTGCGCGCGAGGTTCGCGAGCCCGATCGCAACGGCGCGCGTCTCGCTCTGCTGGCGCTGCGATCCGAACTTGCGCGCCTGCCGGCGGAACTCCTCGAGCCGCATGTATCGCTCGAGGAGATCTTTCTCCCTCGCGGTACCCTCGGCGAGCGGTACCAGGCCGAGCGCCCGCACGGAATCCTTGTGGCGCGAGCCATCGATGCGCGCGATGACATCGTCGCGCGACACCATCCCGTTCATCGCTCGGGCGAAGAGCTGCGCGCGTGCGTGCCCACCGCTGCTCGCCGCGTACTTCGCAGCGGTATCCACCCTCTTCCACCGCTCCGCACCAAGCTCCGCGTAGACACTGGCGAACCACGCCACGTCCACCGCGCCCTCGGTGAGATCGGCCGCCGAGAGCGGGGTTCGCTCGCTCACCTCGGCTGCCCAGATCTCCTTCATCTCCGGGAGCTGCCACGAGCGGTCGTCCTTGGTGTGCGCGTGGATCCACCACACGGCGCCCTCGAGACCGGGCCACTGCAGCACGTGATTCACGTGCGCGGCCCACTGCGGCGCGTACACCGCGAGCTCCACCAGCCGCGCCTCCTTCACGCGGGCGTCGCGCGCCCACGTCGCGAAGGCCTCCGGCGTGTCCTCCTCGCGCGGGATGCTGCGGATGACCAGATGACTCAGCGTGTCCTGGCGCGAAGCGCCCGAGTAGGACCAGCCGAAGCTGCGCGTGAAGTGCGACTTCCCCAGCGCGGGCACGGCGCGCGCGATCGTCTCGAGACCGCCCGTCCAGCGGAGCGCCATCGCGAAGTCCGACGCGGCTGTCTTGCGGTCGCCGCGCTGCGTCTCAACCTCCACCACGCGCCTGCGGCAGCGATCCACCAGGGCGAGCAGCTCGGGATGCTCCACGAGCTCCGCTAGCGGTTTGCGCGCCGACACCGCGCGCAGCAGCGATTGGAATCCCTGGTTGCTCCAGCGCCCCACGAGAAGATCCACGAGCTCCGACGCCGGGACGGCGCCGGCGTGGTACGCGCCGAGGAATTCTTCCAGCTGTATGCGCAGAACCTTGAACCCTCCGGAGCGCGCTTCGAACGCCCTGAGTATCGCGTACAAGCGCGCGGCCTGCGCGGGCTGCACGGAGGCGGGGAAGAGCTTCCTCCACCAGCGCACACGCGTCAACCAGCCGTCCGCTCGTCTCAGTCTCGAGTGGAACGCAGGCTCTTTGGACCCGGGCCTGTAGTAGTGGAGGTGAAAGTCGCCAGACGACTTCCGCTCCTCTTCCATGGCGCGATAGTCGTCGCGGTCGAGCGCCGCGATGCTGTTCTCGAGGCCATCGAGGAGGAACTCGACGCCGCCGGCCGGCGGCTCCCACGCCACGCACCACTCGCAGAGCCCGCGCAGCAGGTAGGTGCCGGCGCTCCACTTCCATAGGCCGATCACCTTCTGCACGCTGCTCGATTTCCACGGTGCCGAGTCCGCATCAGCGACGAGCGCGCGCAGCATCTCCAGGTCGTCGCGGTCGCGCAGCGCGGCCGGCCGCTCTCGCAGCCAGCCGCGCCAGACGTCTGCGAGCGGCAGCGAGGATTTTCCCGAGACGAGATTGTCACGGTTCTGCGGGCCGAATCCCCAGTGTGCCGACTCCAGGAGGAGACCCGTTTCACCCGATGCGCGGCGGACCTCGGTCGCCTGATTCGCCAGCACGAGCTGCGCTAGCGATTCGAGGCTCGCTTTCGCGCCATCGCTTTCGACCACCACACGTCGCGACTGCGGCGCGGGCCAGGTGGGGAGCGACTCGCCCGCCAGGAGGCCGAGCGCATCGTTCGCGGTAGCGATCTCCGTGCGCTCGCCGAGCACCGCGGTGACGTGCACGCGCTCCGGGTCGGTCAGCGTCTCACGATCCTGGGAGAAGCGCGCGACCCGCGAGTGGACCTCGCTCGTGGCGCGCTTCGCCTCCCACGCGTCGCGCAGCAGCTCGAGCCCGGCCAGGCGTCGGAGATCGCTCGAGTCGGCGATGAGCCGGTCCGCAGCAGCCAGCAGCTCCGCGTCTCGTAGCGTACGAAGCCGGACGATCGCGCCGTTGCGAAGGTCGCCGGGCTTGCGACCGAGCAGATCGATGAGCCGCTCCACCTCGTCGCTCTCCAGCGGCACGGTGGCCATCGCCTCGAACGCCGCGGCGCGGACGTCGGCGGAAGTGTCGCCGAGCAGTTCCATTATGACGGCGCGCTCGGCGCGCGACGGCGTGCGACGCTCCACGGTTTTCGTACGCTGGCCCCAGCGATCGCGGAGCCCCGCCGTGGTCCGTACGAATCTCGCCCGGGCATAGGGATCGAGATCCTGAACGTACGGGAGGAAGCGCTCGCCGCTCACGGCAGACACGTTGGCGGCGAGAGCGGAGGCAATGTGCGAGCGCTCGAGCTTTCGCGTCCACCAGGGCCACACCAGAGCGTCCAGCGACTGCACTCGCTTCGGCAGCCGGGCGATCATCGCTTCGAGCTGCGCGAAGAGCTCCTGCCCATCCACGGCTGACGTCTGATCCACACCGAACATGTCGAGTGCGCGCATCGCCACGCGGAGGTCGGCGTCGCCCAGCGCCTTCACCAGGTGCGGGAGAGCAGAAGTCCACGTGGCCTGCACGAGGAAGTGGGTCGCGACGAAGCGCACTTCCGCGGCGGATGCCGAGAGCAGCTTCGCAGCGGGAGCGATGGCTGCATCGACGTCGTCGAAGGCGATGCTCCAGAGGGCGAGGTACACCGTTTCGGCATCGCTCTCGTCCAAGGCTGCGGCTCGCGCGGAAGGATCGCGGAGAAAGAGGAGCACCTTCTGGAGCATCGGCTCGAGCGCAACTCCGCTGGCGCCATCCCACGCGAAGCCGAACCATGTATCGGCCGCGCGCACCACCGAGGAGAAGCGCGTCAGATTCTCATCGAGTATCAGTCGCAGCAGCCTGCGGAATGCCTGTGGGTGCGACTCGTCCACGCTCTCGAGGATCGCCTGGCGCAGTCCTTCCTCCCTCTGCGCGGCGAGGAGCAGCTTCTCCACGAACTCCCAGGCGTCGGGCCGGCTGCAGCTCAGGAGCGCCCGCGTGACATGGTGCCCCATCCGACCGGTCTCGTGCTCACCCTTCGCGGATGCGACGAGAATTTCCTGCACCGCTTTTCCCGTATCGTCGCCGATGTCTATCGCGCCGGCCAGGAGCCAGCCGAGGTCTGCGCCGCCCGACCACCCGGCGATGTGCGCACCGCGCTCGGCGATCCACCGGATGTCCGCGTCGTACTCGCCAAGGAGGAGAGTCAGGCGCATGAGCCACCCTCCGCGCAGCGCCGCGAGGGTCTGCGGGGAGCGCGGAGCACGGAACGGCTTGCGCGCGAGTCCATGCTGGTAGGGACGCATGGCGAGCGCGATGCTGGCCGACTTCACGCTCGGCGCAATGTGCGGGAGGAGCGTCTCGATGGTCCGCCTCCAATCAGCGGCAGTCATCGAAGCGAAGCGCTCGCCCATCTCGCGTTGTCCCGAGAAGAGAACCTGCGGTCGCAGGTGCTCGTTCGCCGCGTACGCCTGCTCCAGCAGCGTACGGATGGGTCGCGGCACCCCGCCTCCGCTCAGGAGCGACGCAACCTGCTTCAGGCCACCGATCCGCTCGAGCACCGCGCCCGCCCTGCGCCTGGCCTCGAGCTCGGCGGAGATGGGATCCTTGTCCTTGTCCATTCGCTACGCTCCCGCGAGGAAGGTCAGACGGAGGAAAACGAGCTTGCTATCCGCGGTCAGGTAGACCGGTGCATCGAGCTTTCGCTGTTCGACCCCGTCGAGTATGACGAGGTACAGGCCATCCTCGAATCCCTGGAGAGCGGCGCCGACCGCCGCTTCGTCGTCCACCGCTTCACCAGCGGGCCGGCCCCCGGAGTCGATCTTCCCGAGCGCGGCGCCGCGGGCGATCTCCGTGTCGGAGAGGACGCGGAGGAAGCGCCGAGCCCGTTCACGCTGCTCGAAGGCGCGCACCTCGGAGCGGACGATGCGGGTGATCAGCGCGCGAAGCGTGAGCCCCTCGCCGTCCGGATCGGAGGTGGGTGGATCGGGGACGGCCCAGCCATCGAGCGGGCGAGCTTTTTTGCCGAGGACGCGCGTTTCGACGAACATGGTGGAGTGGGCGTCGGATAGGCGGGGTCGGGTCTTTAATTTCGAGCGGGCCGAGCGGCCGCTCGGCCCG
>DASSNL010000236.1:0-2308 GCA_035688075.1 Gemmatimonadaceae bacterium | reverse complement strand
AGCTTCGAGCGGGCTCGCCCAACGTTGGCCGAGCCCGCTCGAAGCTCGGGAGCTGGCGACGAATACCGGGTTACGCCGCTATACGACGTGGTCTCGACATCACCTGTCGCGGAACGGCGGAAAACAAGGAAGCAGGGCCTACTCCGCAATCTCATTTTCTGATGAACGTGACCGTGGATCCAGTGTCTACCTGTAACATATCGTCATACCAGATGCGACCGACCACGTGTGAGGCGTCGGGCATTCCCGCGCTTAACGAAGTGCGGAGCTCGGTGTCATCGGCCGCGACGGCAGTGAAGTCGATAGTGAAGTCGGATTGGCTTGGGACACCGGGGTTGTAAGCGAGAATGGATACGGCGGTGGATCCGCTGTCGCCAGTCGCGCTACGGACGAAGCTGCCGACTCCTTCGGCCGAGCAGCCCCATACACACGTGGACGTATCCATCGTGAACGTGATCGTGACTCCATTCACCTCGCCACTCCAGCTACCAACGAACTGGGAGTCGGGGTAGGAGTTGGTATTGAGGAGGTCGCCCATGCACGCTACGAGCGAGATCGAGAGGGCGAGAGTGCCGAAGATAGTGCGCATGGGAGACGCTCCTGTGGCGGAAGGCGTGTATATGAGTGCGAGCTGCTACGGCCCCACTCTAGCCCTGCGCCTATAGCGTCCCAATCCGACGGCTGACGTATCCGGCGGACAGGAATTACGTATCTTCGTGTTCTACACAGCCATGGAGAGTCGCTGGCGCTTTCCCATCGGACTCGGCATCGTCGCCCCGTGCCGCGATCCTGACCGTCGCTTGGCTACCGCCGGCTCTGCGTGATACACTATCCGCGATCGATCATCGCAGCACCGTACCGGCGCCCTCCGCGGATACGAGCACTCGGCTCCAGGCCAGGTCGCCACACCACAACTCTTCGGAGACGGCATGCGCGACACGGACCAGCGAGCAGCGAACCGGCGGCGGATCTTCGTGCACGACACCGCGATTCTGGTGGCGCTGGTGGCTGTCATAGGTGGACTCGTCGCATGGTGGGCGCCATGGAAGCCCGACTACGAGGTGCCGGCCGACACCGACATCTTCACCGTGGCGTCCGGCACATGGGCGTGGAGCACGGCGCCGGCCGACTCGTTCTGCGTGACGCGCCGGCACACAGTGGCCTTCTCGCCCGATCGCAGCATCATGACGATCACGCAGGGCGAGCCGTGGACCGATTCGGCAGGCGTGGTCCATCAAGTAGCCGTCTACGACATCATGGAGCACAGCCGCCACCACGTGCGCGGCCAGATCCGCGGCGAGAGTCGCCTTACCGCTAACGGTACGCCGGTAGTGTGGGACCTGGTTCTGTCATCGGCCGACTCGTACCACTGGCACCGGGCCGACTGGCCGTCGTTCAGCTACACGGCGAGCATCCAGCGCTGTCCCGAAGAGACGCCGCCGGCGGTGGCCGCGGGGGACGCGACCGAGGAGTGAGCTCGCGTCACCCGGACGCGTGAGCCGCGGGTCTCGAGACGATCCGTGTGAGCAGGAGTACACCTCGATGAAGTCGTCGTGCGGGATCGCGTCGTGGCTGTCGCTGGTATCGGTTCTTCCGATCGTCGGCGCGCGATTGCACGCGCAGTGTGACGCGAGCGCGTGGGGAGCCGAAGTTTTCACGGGCACCGCGTGGCATCTCCCGATGCCGCTGACCGTCGAGCTGCCCGAGCGACGCACGCACTTCCGTGCTCGCTACAGCACTCGTCCCTTCTCCGGTGCGCCGTACTACAGCTACCGACTGGGCCACTCGTGGGAGTCGGGGCGCGCCGTGGAAGTGGAGATGCTCCACAACAAGCTCTATCTCGAGAATCCCCGGCCGCCAATCGAGCGGCTCGAGCTATCGCACGGATACAACCAGCCGACGGTGAACGCAGTGTGGCCGGATGGCCGCTGGCAGCTCCGCATCGGGCTCGGGTTGGTCATCGCTCACCCCGAGGGAAGGATCGCTGGCCGATCCGTGAGCGGAGGACGCACGCTGCTCGGCGGCGGCTATCACATCGCGGGCGTCACTTTGCAGGCGGCGCTCGGGCGACGCTACACGCTATGGGGCGAGCGTGTGAAAGTTACCGCAGCGCCCGAAGTGAAGCTTACCGCTTCGTGGGCGAGCATCCCGCTGAAGCGCGGCAGGGTGACGGTGCCCGACATATCGCTGCACGCGCTGGGAGGGGTGGGGGTGTGGCGATGCGGGTAGGAGAAGATGTGGGGTCAGGTCTGAAACCGTGAACCGGTACGAGCGCTTCGCCGCTCGTACCGGTTCACGGTTTCAGACC
>DASSNL010000232.1:0-12586 GCA_035688075.1 Gemmatimonadaceae bacterium | reverse complement strand
GTGGCCTGCATGCGGAAGTTGCTGACGATCCTCAACACCATGGTGCGAAACGGCGAGCGCTGGGTAGCTGACTACCGCCCCCAAACGCTCTCCGCAGAACTCATTGCCGCTTGACTTTCAAGACGGTTGCTGACCCCGTCGCTTCAGTAGGTGTCGGGAAAGAGGTAGAAGTCCGGCGTCACGACGGGCGTCCCAACCTCGAGCGCGATCTGCTTGTGCGACTCGAATACGATGTCCCGCGGGTCGCCGGTGTACTCCTCGCCGTCCACCAGCACCGTGACGGCTCCGTCGAACCCGGCCACTCCCGTCCTCGACAGCGGCTCCCCCCACAGGTCGAAGAGCTCGCCGAGCGTGACCTCGATCTGCGTTGGCGGCTCGACGTGGATTATCCCGGTCGCGTCGTGGGTGTGCACCCAGTAGAAGCAGCTCCCCGAGATGACGAAGTCACCGGCCAGCTGCGGATCCATCACGCCGATGGCCTTGGGAATCGCTAGCTGCTCCCCGTTCACGTACAGACTGAGGTGCACGTGGATGTGGTAGCTGGGCCCCTCCATCCCGTTGCCGCACTCGATGCCGTCCACGGGATCCCCCTGCCCGCCCTGATCGGTATTCCCATCGGGGAAGGTGGGCTTCCCGACCGTCCCAGCGATCTGGAGCTGGACCGTGTCGGGAGGCACCGCCGTATCTCCCGTATCGCCGGGCGGCGGTGGCGGCGGCTCGGTAGTTCCGTCGTGGTCGCTACCGCACCCCGACCACAGTGCCAGGCCAGCGATGAGTGCTACGGCAACGAGATGACGCTTCATACGTTGTTCGCTCTTTCTTTGGAGGGTGGCTCGCCCACGTTGCAACTGTTGGGCCCGTATGGGGAGGGGGAAATCGGGAAGCAGGAAGCAGTGAGAACCTCAGGGTTCAGGGTTCAGGGGGCAGGGTTCAGGTACTACTCAAAGAACCAGACCTCTACTCCGAGGTAGTTCCTGAACCCTGAACCCTGCCTCCTGAACCCTCTAGCCGTTTCTGCTTTCTGCTTTCTCCTCACCTCCTCCTCCCCACCCAGGCGCCACCCAGGAGCAACACCACGAGGCATATCTCCAACAGCGCGTCCAGCAGGTACACCTCGAGGAGTGTTCCGTTCAGGACGTAGAACACGTCGATCGCCATGAAGCTGAGGGCGCTCGCTACGCCCAGCACTATCGCCTCCGCGCTCGGCCGACCCCTCCTCGCGGCAACGAGCAGCGCCAGACCGATCGACGCCGCAAGGAGCCCGACCATCTTCACCAGCCAATCGTCCGTCTTCGGCCCGCTGATCAGCTCGAACGAGTAGATGTTCACCACAGGCCAGAGGCCGGTGATGATGTAATACACGCCCTGGAGGCGAAGGACGATCCGTGTCATCGATGCGCGGATTAGCGTCTAAGAAGGCAGAGGGCAGAGAGCAGGGACGGCCAGGATTCAGAAGTCAGGGTTCAGAAGTCAGAGTTCAGAAGTCACGGTCCAGGTACTACGAGGAAGCAGGAGGTGCTCCTGAAACTGTCATCCCCGCGAAAGCGGGGACCCATGTTAGCCGGCTAACATGGGTCCCCGCTTTCGCGGGGATGACAGCTAACTGGTGTGCCGTTCCTGTTTCCTGTTTCCTGTCCCCTGTTTCCTGTTTCCCGTTTCCCGTTTCCCGTTTCCCGTTTCCCGTTTCCCGTTTCCCGTTTCCTGTTTCCCGTTTCCTGTTTCCCGTTTCCTTTTCCCTCCCTCCCCTCACCCCGTCTGCAGTTCACTGCTTTCTGCTTTCTGCTCTCCGCTTTCTTTCAGTTCACATCTCGAACCGATGCACCGCCTTCACCACCAGCGCACCGTTGAGCTGGCGGGTGAGGGAGCGGCGGTGGGGGAAGCGGTAGCGGGCGTCGGGATCGGTGGTGTAGCCGGAGTTCCAGACCACGTAAAGGTCGTCGCCGATCACGGGGATCCAGTGGAAGCGGACGTTGAAGTCCACGCGGTCGGAGTCGTTGTTGTACTGCACGAAGCTCTGCAACGACATCCGCGTGCTGAAGTCGTACTCCACCTCTCCACTCGTTTCCACGGCCGTGAAGCTCCCGCCCGGCAGGTGGACATCGTCGCGCGAGTAGTCGAGGCCGAAGCTGACATTCCCGTTGCCGCGCCACTCGAGGGAGAGGTCCACCCCCGTTCGGTGCCCGTCGTAGAATCCGCCCCAGCTGAAGCGGCCGAAGCCGCTCACCGTGCGCCCCTCGGAGGCGTCCAGTACGAGCTCACCGCGCGTCCACCAGTAGCTGCCAGCCGGGACGAGGACGTCGCCGAAGATGTCGAAGGAATCGGCCGGCGCATCCATGTTGCGCGAGATGTTGATCTCGAAGCGATCGCCCGACTCCAGCTCGGCGCCGAGCGGACGCCACTCGAATTCGGCAGACTTCCAGTCCGACACCCGTGCCAGCGAGCCGTGCTCGCTCGCGGTGATGTCCCAGTCGGGAAGTGGAAGCTTGATGTGGAACTGACGGATTCCGAGGAATGACGACGAAGGGCGCGGCCCGAAGCTCACGTGGCCGCTGGTGGTCCGGACTCCGGTTCTGCTCACGAAGCCGAGTGTCGGTGAGAAGCCCGCGGCGACACGCCTGAGCGAGAGGTGCGCGTCCACCAGATCGTTGGGGTAGTCGACCGACGCGTGCCAGGCGACCGGCGTGCCTTCCACCCACGGCGTGCGCGTGCCGGCGATCCAGAACGACGGCTCGATGTTGTAGCCGCCCACCACGAGCGGGAAATCCATGTCCAACCCGCCCGCCCGCTCCACGCCATCCACGCCGGGGCCGGATCGCTGGGTGAGCATCGCGCCGATCGTCGAGCGATCGAGGAGGTCGTGCTTCACGCGGAGCACCGCGTTGTTCGCATCGTCGCCATCACCGGTGCGCACGTCGAGCGCGCCCAGAGTCCAACTTCCCACCTTTCCATAGAGTCGCGTGCCGGCCAGGATCGGCACCGGCTCGCCGCTCTGCAGGCCGATCCGTCGTGAGTAGAAGAGCTGCGCCTCGCGATGCGAGCCGAGGTCGAAGATTCCGCTCGACTCGAGGAAGAACTCTCGCTTCTCCGGAAAGAAGGTCGGGAAGCGCGTGAGGTTCACCACCTGGCGGTCCACCTCGACCTGCGCGAAGTCGGTGTTGACCGTCACGTCGGCCGTGAGCGTGGGCGACACGGCGAGCTTCGCGTCGAGACCCACCTTCCCGGTGAGCCGCGAGGCGCTGGTCCGCGCACCGGTCAGATCGTGCTCGCTCTCCACCGCCTGCGCGAGCGCGTACGGAAGGAACGCGATCCCCAGCTCGCGCCTGAGCCCCTCGAGTCCCCCGAGCACCCCTTCGTTCTGAAGCTGCCTGAGCCCCTCCGCTCTCCCGTACGAGCGCCAGAGATCTTCCTCGTTGGCGCGGCGGATGAAGCGCCGCACGTTGAAGCCGAAGGAGGGCGAGCCGCCCGAGCGGAAGCGCAGCGTCCGGAACGGAATCCGGAACTCCGCGGTCCATCCGCCGCCGTCGCGCGAGGTAGCCACCTCCCAGATGCCGTTCCAGTCGTCGTTCTCGTCGCCGCTCCCGGAGAGCTGCGAATCCCACATCGCGCCGTTCGGGTTGGTGCGGAAGAGGAACCCGCTCCGCCGATCGTGGAAGCTATCTATGAGGATGGTGACGTTGTCGTCCGACCCGAGGTCGGCGTCGCGCCGCAGCTGCGTCGCGCGGATCGCAGCCGGTCTGCTGTCCCAGGCGCGCACGGCGATGTAGAGCGCATCGCGGTCGCGAGCCACGCGCACCACCGTTCGCTCGCTGGCAATCGCGCCCGACCTCGGCTCGCGCTGCCTGAAGATGTAGATCGAATCGGCGGCGGCCCACACCACGTCGTCGAGCCGCCCATCGAGCTGGACGTCGGCCGTGGCGGTGGCCGCTACGATGATGGAGTCTCGCGCGGGGTTGCTTACTGGAGCGGGTAGGGGATCCAGTGCCGGGTCGCCAGTCGAGTCTTCCGCGACCCTTCTCGCGCTCAGCACGGAAGGCGCGCCCGGATCTTCCTGCTGACCGGCCGCGATCCCGTATGTGAGTGCCAGCATGCCGGAGACCGCGACGAGCCAGCCGATCATCACTTACACGTACACGCGCATGCCTGGACAACGCATCGCGCGCCCCGGCTGTTGAGCTTCAGGCCGGGCTTCCTTCGCTCACGGGTCGCGAGCGGTGCGAGACGCGCACTCGCACGAACAGGTACGAGCCGAGTACCAGCAGGAGCGCGATCCCCTGCGCGGCGAGCGTCTCCACAGTCGGGAAGACCGCGAACCAGAGACCCATCCAGTCGGGGATCAGGCGGCCGAGCGAAGGGAGCTGCGTGGTGGGGAGCCAGTGCGCTAGCTGCATCTCCTGCGCCTGCTCGCCCACCATCACGAGCAGCACCACGCCGAGCAGCGCGCCCGTGAGCACCAGCATCTTCTTGTACGGGAGGCGGCGGTTGGCGACGAAGGTGAGAAGCGCGACCACTGCGCTGAACGCAACCCCGACCAGCACACCGTAGAGCACCGGCGTTCCACCGAGCTCGAGCCGGTAGTTCTGCAGGAAGAGCACGACCTCGAAGCCCTCGCGATAGAACGAGGTGAAGCCGAGGAAGCCGAGTCCCAGGAGAAGACCAGCGCGTGATGCGCCGGGATCGGCCGCGCTCTTCAGCAGCTCACGCTTCTTTTTCGTGTGGAGCGAGATCCAGCCCGTCCAGTAGAGCTTGTGGAAGAACCAGTTCATCACGATCACGAGCACGATCACCGCGAGGAGACCTGTCGCTGCCTGAACGTGGAGCGCGGGAATGCTCTCGGTGAGCGCGTCGACGATTCCCACCGCGATGCGCCATGTGATGAGCGTGGCGACGAAGCCGAGCACCGCGCCCGCCGCGATCGGCCGCTGATACGGTTGGCCCGAGCTCGCTCTGCTCGCGGTGATGGCGGCGAGCACAAGGATGCACTCGAGTCCCTCGCGGAACACGAGCACGCCGATGTCGAGTACCGCGGTCGATCCTTCCGCCGTCAGTGGATCGGGGTTCGCGCCCGCGGCTATCGCCGCCCACACCAGCCCGGCTATCACTACCAGCGCTCCACTCCACAGCGCCACGCGACCTATGACGTGGCCATGCTGGTGTGCCGTGAGCGCATCTGACCTGAGAACTGTTCTCATCTCCATACCCGAGCGAAACTATCGCAATGCAGCGGCCAGGGAAAGGGTCAGCCGAACTTCGCCCGGGGGCGCGATCTTCTCGTCATCGGCATCCCACTGCCTTCCTCGAGAACATACGCGATGCTCCAGTACCTCATCGACCTCATGAATCGGCTCGGCAACTGGGGCTATCTCATCATCTTCCTCGGGGCAGCGCTCGAGTGCGCGGCGTTTCTGGGACTGCTCGTGCCGGGCGAGAGCCTCGTGCTCGTCGCGGGGTTCTTCGCACACCGGCACGTGCTCGACCTGGATGACGTGATCCTCGTGGTAGTCGCCGGCGCGATGATCGGAGACAACATTGGCTACGAGCTGGGGCGCCATCTCGGCCGCGACTGGCTCCTGCACCACGGTCACCGCTTCGGACTCCGGGAGAGCCACCTCGCGCGGGCGGAGAAGTTCTTTGCCCGTCATGGCGGACGAGCCGTGTTCCTCGGGCGCTTCGTCGGATTCGCGCGCGCGCTCGTCCCGTTCGTCGCGGGCGCATCGCGCATGCGCTACAGGCAGTTCCTGATCTATGACGGCATCGGAGCAGTCCTCTGGGGCGTCGCCTTCGCATTGCTCGGCTACTTCCTCGGAGCGAGCTGGCACGTGGCGGAGAAGTGGGTCGGCCGCGGCAGCGCCATCATCGGCGGCGCGCTACTGCTTGCCGGACTCGCCGTGTGGCTCCGGCGGCGACGGGGTCGCGGGATGGCGGCGCGAGGAGAATAGGAGCGCTCACTGAAAGGGCCCCGATCCGCTATGGATCGGAGCCCTTTCGACATTCAGCCTCCGGTACGCGCCTTACCCGGCGTTCGGATTGTTGAAGCGCTCGATGTCCGGGAGCGGGAGGCAGGTGGTGGTGCCGTAGAAGCCACCCTTCGGGAATGGCGTGCCCGGCGCCGGGACCTGCGGGATCTGGAAGCGCTGGATGTCGTACTGCCTGAAGCCCTCGGCGAAGAGCGTCACGCGCCGCTCGTGCGCGATCAGCGCCTGGATCGACGCCGCATCGGTGGGACCCGAGTACGCCGTCACGCCGTAGTCGCCGCGAAGATCGTTGATGATCGACACCGCGTCGCTTCCGCCCTTGGCCTCGGCCAGGATCAGCCGAGCCTCGTCGTAGCTGGCGATGCGGATGGGGCTCTCATCACCGGTGTACTTCGTCGGCGCCCAGATGTCCTCCGCCGGGTCGGAAGCGTTGGTGGGCTTCAACTCGGTCTTGGAGCGTGGGTCTTCCGCTCCCTCGGTCTCGATCCCGCGCGACTCTGGAGCCACGGTATAGAGCCCGAACTGGGTCGTCGCTGAGTAAACGCGGTTGTAGCGCCGCTCCTGGTCCGCAGCGTACGTAGCGTCGTACTCGAAGCCTGCCGGTACCAGCTCTGCGTCGGCGATTGCTCCAGCAGTATTGCCCTGGAAGAGCCGCACTCTGGCGCGTCCGACGAGCGCCGCGTTGATCACGTCGTCCATTCCACCAGCCTGGGTTGCCGCTTCGATTGCCGTGGTGAAGCGATCCTCGGCCAGAGCGAACATCGCCTGCTGATCGACCGGTGCCTGCAGGTCGAAGGCAGCAGAGCACATGATCATCCCCATCGTGGAGTAGCTGAAGCCGGCGTACAGCGCCGACGTCGCTATGAGGCTCGTCCGGTTCGAGCCGACCTCCTCGTCCGTCCACCCCTGCAGCTTCGTGAGCGCGTTGTCAGCCTGCCAGCGCGCGGTGGAGAGCGGAACGTAGATGCCGGGGTTCTGGCTGCTGGTGCAGCCGTTCTCACCGAAGATCCCACCCGGCGACGACGAGAAGTCGCGCCGATCGTACGACCATGAAGCCGCACCAAGCTGGGCGTCGGAGAACTCATCCGACATGATCGCCTGCGCGAGGTCGTAGGACGCATAGGCGCACTCGAAGTCGGCCACCGCACCATTGACGATCAGAGCTGCCTGAGACGGATCGTCGAGCGTCTCTGCCGGAACACGGTCCGGCGCGTTCACGTCGAGCAGCTGGTCCGTGTTGCACGCAGTCACCGAGGCAGCCACGGATAGCACCGCTGCCGTCATGGCGACCCAGTGCATCCGTGTGCGGCGTCCGCGCCGCGGCGCACGGCCGCTCATCTGATTCCAGGTCATCATTCGAATCTCTCAGAAGCTCAAGTGAGCGGTGAATACGAAGGAAGAGAGCTGCGGTATCTCGGACTGGTCCACGAACTGGTCGCCGCCGCCGATACCGGCGGAGAGGAACGTGGCCTCCGGATCGAGCCCCGTGTAACCCGTCCACGTGTGGAGATTGCGCGCGGCCACGTTCAGCGTGAGGCCGCTCGCGCCGAAACGACGAACCAGGCTCGCGGGCGCCTCGTAGCTGAGCGAGATCTCGCGCAGCTTCATGAAATCGCCGTCGACATAGAACATGTTGCGCAAAACGCCACCGCTCTGCATCTGCGCGAGACGCACCGGATCGGTCTTCTCGGTCTCGATCGCCTCGAGGCAGGTGAAGAAGATCTGACAGCGGATGCGGAGATTGTTATCGAGCTTGACGTAGCCACCCTTGAAGTCGGCCATCACGTTCAGCCGGAAGCGGGTGAGGAAGCGTACGTTGGAGCTGATCGAGCCCTCCCACGCCGGCACTCCGCGTCCGAGGTACACGCGGGGGGCCTGGACCACGCCGTTCGCGTCGTAGCAGGGCATCGATCCGCCGTTGGCGTCATCGCACATGATGTTGACGGCGCGTCCGGTCGTAGGATCGTAGTCGGCACTGACCACCCGCTCGCGGAAGAACGAGAATGGTGCGTAGCCGATGCGCTCCTGCATGCTACCCTGCACGATCGTGGTATCGCCCTCGGTGACCTTGAGTACCTCTCCTCTGTTCGCGGAGAAGTTCACGCCGAGATCCCAGCCGTAGGTCTCTCCGCTGAGGACGTGCGCGGTGAGCAGCGCCTCTATACCCTGGCTCTTGATCTCGCCGGCGTTCACGTACTGGCTGTTGGCGCCGAAGCCCGTCGACGGGGCAACGCCGCGGAGCAGGATGGCGTCCTCGGTGCGCGTGTTGTAGAGCGTGAGGTCGAGGCCGAGCCGGTCATTGAAGAAGCCGGCGTCGAAGCCCACCTCGATCTCCTTGCCGCGCTCAGGGCCGAGATCCGGATTGCCGAGTAGGCCCGGCGTGAGTGCGGCCGTGCCGTTGGGGCCGGGGATCGGGTCGAAGGTCCGGAGCGCCGTGAAGGTACCCGGCTGCGTTCCGGACTCCCCGTACGCAGCGCGGAGCTTGAAGGTGCTTACCCAGCTTGGCGCATGTTCCTGGAAGGCAGGCTCTTCATTCAGCACCCAGGAGAGACTCGCCTTGGGGTAGGTAACCCACTTCACATCCTTGCCGAACGCGCTGTTGTTGTCGACTCGTACGGCCGCGGTGAGGAAAAGTCGGTTCTGCCAGCCGAACTGTTCCTGCGCGTAGAAGCCCAGCGTGTTGTTGTTGGAGTAGCCGTCATTGGTGACGGGACGGATCGCGGCCGATGATACGGTCTCGAGCCCGGGCGCCGGGAAGAAGTCACCCTCGGCCTCGATATTCGAGAACTGCTTCTGGTAGTACTGCACACCGAAGGAGGTAGCAGAGTTGATCTTCGGCGTCAGATCGAAGTTCACCGTGCCGTTGTAGTCGTACGTGTTGAATACGATGTCGCGGCGGTTCTGGTACTTCCACCCGTCGGCGCTCTGCCCCCAGAAGTAGCGCAGCGTGTCGTTCGTGAGGTACGGGAGGAGCTCCTCGTTCTTCTCCTGGGTGAAGTCGGTACCGATCGCGAGGCGGTGCGACATCCAGGAGAAGGGCTTGTAGTTGACGGTGAAGCTTCCGGTGAAGCGGTTGATGTCCTGCCAGTCACCCATCGCCCGGTAGACTTCGGGCGGCCAGTCGTTGAAGCCGCGAACCCAGGCGCACCCGGGCAGATCTTCCGGCGCGCAATTCTCCGGGAGATGCTCCGGCGTCGAGTAATAGCTGCCCCACATGGCGCCACCGCAGCCGCCCTCGCAGCTCAGCGCCGTGTGGCTCTGGATGTAGCCGAGGCTCGAGTTTATGTCGATCTTCTCGTTGGGCGTGAGCCCGAGGTTCGTGCGCGCGTTGAACTGGTCGCGCCAGTTATTCGGCTCGGCACCTTCGTTGTTCTCCTTGCCGGCAGAGACGTAGAAGCGCATGTCTCCCGTGCCGCCGCTGACGCTGGCCACGTAGTTCCGCAGCCGGCCGGTCTGGAAGATGGGAGTACCGCGTTCGTTCTCGCGTTCCACGATGTCCAGAGACTGAATCTGCCCCGTGGGATCTCTCCAGTAGTTCACGGGGAGACGTCCCTCGGGGTTCATGAACCAGTTGGCGCCTTCCTTGATGGTGAAGTTGTAGCGCGTGCCGCCGGCGGCGCCCTTCTTGGTGATGATGTTGATCACGCCGCGGGCCGCCTCGGTGCCGTACAGGGTAGCGGCGGCGGGGCCCTTGAGGATCTCGATGGACTCGATGTTGGCCGGATCGAAGTCGTTCATTCGGGAGACGACTCCCGAGCCGAAGGCCTGCACGTTCATGCCGGTTCCCGTCTCGTTGTTGACGCGCACACCGTCGACGTAGATGAGCGGGTCGGACGAGAGCGAGAAGGTGGTCATGCCGCGGACGCGGATGTTCGCGCCGGAGCCGATCTGTCCGGTTCCGGGGATGACGGTGACGCCGGGAGCGCGGCCGTTTATCAGCCCTTCGACGCTCGGGATGGCGGCGGACGCCACCACTTCGGAGGCCTTGATCTGGGCCACGGAGTTACCGACCGTGCGTGCCTGCTGTCCGCCCGCCGTTCCGGTGACCACTACCTGGTCGAGCTCCACGGGGCGGTCGGCGAGCGTGAAGACGAGGTCCGTGGCGCCGACCCGGACGGTCTGGGTGACCGGGCTGTAGCCGATGAGGCGCACGTTCACGGTGACCGAATCGCCGGTGACGCCGGTGATGCTGAAGGCGCCGTCGGCATCGGTGAGGGTTCCTTTCCCGGCCTGCCCCTGGACCACGACCTGGGCACTCGGGAGTGGTCGTCGAGTCGCCTCGGCCACCACCTGTCCCGCCACGACGCCCTGTTGCTGGGCGTGGAGGGCGGAGGTGGGGAGCGAGGCGGCAGCCAACCCAAGTGGGAGCAGAAGAGCGAGGGTGTGTGGGCGCGGCGCCCCACGGGCGCTCCCCCCGCGCCAGCTACACCAGCCAAACAACGGTACCTGTCGCATCGCAGTGCCTCCGTTTGGATACAATGATGTATCGTATTTTGACCGCGCTCTGTTATACTATTTAGCTCTCAAAGCCGCAAGAGTCCGATGTATGCAAACGGACGTATCGAATTGCTACGGATGATCTTGCCGCCCCTACCAGCTCCCGTGCTCGCCCATCACCGAGATCACACGCTCCAGACGGTCCGCAGCGTTTCGCCAGTTGCGCTGCACCGCGCGACGCGCACCGTCGGCGCTCCCGCTGACGATCCGCTCGATTATCGCCTCGTGCTCCTCCACCGAGCGGCCGATCTCGCCCAGGAGCGAGTTGGTATAGAGGTGGATGTAGCGCTCGGCCTGCGGCTTGATGGCGTCGTGGAGCGCGATGAGCCGCGGCCCCGCCCCGGCCTCCACGTAGCGCCGGTGGAACTTCATGTCGGTGTCGAAGAGGTGGCGCGCGGTGTTCGTGGCGGCGCGCGCCGCCTCGGCGAGCTCTCCGTTGAGCGCCGTGAGGTCGTCGCCGAGCGTCCCGCGCTCCTCGGCCGAGAGGCGCGCGGCCGCGCTGGCGGCCAGCCCCTCGACCATCCCCACGAGCTCGAAGAGCTCGCGGGCATCGCTCTGCGTGAGCGGTGCGATGACCAGGCGGTGCTCCTTGCGGCGGCCGATCGGGACGATGTAGCCCTCCTGTCGGAGCCGGTGGAGCGCGCTGCGAATTGGAGTACGGCTGACGTCGAGATGGAGGGCGATGTCGTTCTCGACGATACGGGATCCTGGGGCGAGTCGTCCCCAGACTATGAGGTCACGGAGGTGGTTGTAGACTCGATCGGTGCTGCCGCCGCGGGTGGGACGTTTCTTTTTCTTCTGCGGTTCTCGGTCGGCGCTATTCTGCTGCCTCAAGTTGGACCATTCCTGGCCAGCTGTTTGGGTGCCGGGGGAGGGGCGGGTGCGGATACCGCAGTGGATACATAAATAGGCACCATAGGCGCCAATGTACCACTGCGCTCGGCGGCGCCGCAACCAGCTAGAGCAAGGCGCCACAACTTTGTATACCTTGCAGGATACATTCTCGGACAGCATATTGGCCCCGCATACACCCGACTCGATACCGGCGACCGTGCCCTCACTCAACCACCACGCCGAGTCCATATGAGCAGCCCTGGCCACGCGAGCGGCCGCAGAGCGAATGCCGGCCTCGAGGCCCCGCCGGAACACCCAACGATCGACGTGGACGTCCGACACCTCGCCACACACGACGAGTTCGTCGCCTGCGTCGACCTCCAGCACAGGATCTGGGGCGCCGGATTCAGCGAAAGAGTGCCCGCCGCAATCCTCAAGGTCAGCCAGCGCATCGGCGGCGTGACCGCCGGCGCGTTCGATGAAAACGGTGACATCGTCGGCTTCGTCTTCGGCATGACCGGCGTAGAAAACGGCGAGCTTGTCCACTGGTCCGACATGCTCGCCGTACGCGCCGACCTCCGCGACCACGGCATCGGCCGCATCCTCAAGGAATTCCAGCTCCGCACACTCCTCGAGCGCGGCGTCGCCCGCATCTACTGGACCTTCGACCCGCTCGTCGCCCGCAACGCGCACCTCAACTTCAACCGCCTGAACGTCGACGTCGCCGAGTACGTGATAGACATGTACGGCAGCGAGACCGACAGCGTCCTCCACCGCGGACTCGGAAGCGACCGCTTCATCGTGGTGCGACCGGTGGCTACGGCCACGGGCGAAATCCTCCCGGTGGAGCCCGATCGCGCGCACGCGGTCGCCGAGGTGGGAGAAGGGAGCCGGATCCTCAACGAGCCGGACGGTGCGGGCGTACCCGCGCTCCTCACCCTCCCCAAGCTCCCCGACGAGCCGGTGTACCGCATCGCCATCCCGCTCGACATCGAGAAGGTGCAGGCCGCCGACCTCTCGCTCGCCGCACGCTGGCGCGAGAGCACGCGACGCACCATCCTCTGGGGATTCGAGCACGGGTACCGCATCCACGGCTTCTACCGCGACGACGATGCGGGATGCGGCTTCTACGTGCTCACCACCGCGCCGCGCGCGCGGAGAGCGTCCTCGCCTTCCGCCATCCGCTTCCCGTACGGCAACGACGCGGCGTGAACCACGGCAAACGACGGGGTCAGGTCTTTAATTTCGAGCAAGCTCTGCCATGGCTAAGCCATGGCAGAGCT
>DASSNL010000229.1:0-29274 GCA_035688075.1 Gemmatimonadaceae bacterium | reverse complement strand
CCGCACCACTCGAAATTAAAGACCTGACCCCGCCGTTTACCGCTCCGGCGCCTCGGCCGTCTTCACCATCTTCGGCGCGGCCTCGTGCGTCGTGTACGCGTACTTCCCGCACTTCACGTCGGGGTTGGTCGCGACGAACATCCCGTAGGGATTGTTCTTGAAGAGCCAGACGTGCAGATCGTAGTGCGTCACGGCCGCCGGCATGATGGGCTGATGGCCCTCCATTGGCCCGTCGAAGGGGTGCCCGAAGAGGGTCGGGCGCTCTTTCACACCGGTGGCTAGCGGGACGAACCACTCGGCGCCGACAAGGCGGAGCTTGTCCCCGACGGGCTCGTAGAGGAGCACGTTGGGCTTGGTGGGATCGGGCGTCGCCGAGATGAGGTTGGGATTAAGGAAGTGCACGCCCATGGCGCCGGGCTTGTACATCATCTTTCCCGTCGCGCCCGACTCGTGCGCGGCGTGGTCCGTCGCCTCACCCTTCGGGAACGCGATGCAGCCGACGGTCGAGAAGTAGCCGTCGTGCACGGCCTGTATGGGATCTTCGTATCTGGCGAGCGAGGCGCGAACGCTATCGAGCGCGGGTGACGACTCGTCGCTCTGCGCGCTCGCCGTGGAAGCCGCGCCTCCGCCGAGGACGAGGACGAGTGCGGCGATGAGCGGGACTCTTGCCGAACGGTGCCTTGCCGAAGCCGACGTGTGCATGACGAGCCTCCCGGGGTCGGGCGACCCCAACGAACGTCGCGCCGCGCGTGCGTGTGCATCCAGGCGCCCGGGAGTGGGCGCGGGATCAGCGACGCGCGGCCGCCGACAGGAAGGAGCGATGATATGGGCTTCTATTCAGCGGCGCCAAAGAGCTCGGCAGACGGGGTCAGGTCTTTAATTTCGAGGGGGCTGAGCGACTGCTCAGCCCCCTCGAAATTAAAGACCTGACCCCGTCGATCACCGATCCACGTACTGCATCTGCCGCTCGTTGTACCGCGGGCCCGCCGCCTTTCCCGGAGGGAGTGCATCGTCGAGCTCGCGCATCTCTTCGGCGCTGAGATCGATGCTCGCCGCCGCCACGTTCTCCTCGAGGTAGCGCCTCCGCTTGGTCCCGGGGATTGGCACTATGTCATCCCCCCTGTGCAGCAGCCACGCGAGCGCGATCTGCGCCGGCGTCGCGCCCTTCCTCCGCGCTATGTCACGCACGGTCTGCGCGGCGCGCATGTTGGCCTCGTAGTTCTCTCCCTGAAACCGCGGATCGCCTCTCCGGTAGTCGTCCTCCGGATACTCCTCCGCGCGCTTCACCGTACCGGTGAGGAATCCGCGCCCGAGTGGACTGAACGGAACGAGCCCGATCCCGAGCTCGCGGATCAGCGGGATGATGCGCTCTTCCAGATTCCGCTCCCAGAGCGAGTACTCGCTCTGCAGCGCCGAGATGGGGTGCGCGGCGTGCGCGCGGCGGATGTTGCTCTCGCCCGCCTCCGACAAACCGAGATATCGCGCCTTCCCCTCGCGCACGAGGTCCGACATCACGCCCACGACCTCTTCGATGGGCACTGCTGGATCCACGCGGTGCTGGTAGAGGAGATCGATGTGATCGGTTCGCAGCCGCCGCAGCGAGCCCTCCACGGCCTGGCGCACGTGCTCGGGACGGCTGTCGAGGCCGAGTGGTTTGATGTCGATACTTTCCCCGCGACCGCTCCCACCGGCGGCGCGTCCGTCACCATCGATGCGCCACCCGAACTTGGTCGCGATCAGCACCTGGTCGCGCTTACCCGCGAGCGCGCGGCCGAGCAGCTCCTCGTTGGTGAACGGTCCGTACACCTCGGCCGTGTCGAAAAGCGTGACGCCGAGCTCGATGGCGTGGTGAATGGTCGCTATCGACTCGCGCTCGTCGGTCGGGCCATACGACTGGCTCATCCCCATGCATCCGAGACCGAGGCAGGAGACCTCCAGTCCCTCGCGGCCGAGCTTTCGTGTTGGAAGGGTCATGTATAGTCGTCCGTGATAGTCGTCCGGATTTCATTATCTCCGTATACAGGTGCCGGCGGCACGCCGATGCGCTCATTACTGTCACGATCGTTCCCGCAGCACCAGCCGTACCGTCGGCCTACAAGAGAGAAAGCTGAAAGCAGAAAGCAGAAAGCAGGAACGGCTTTCGGATCGGCCGTCATCCCCGCGAAAGGGAGGCCTCGTCCATCCGTCATCCCCGCGAAAGCGGGGATCCATGTTGCCGGGCTCGAACATGGATCCCCGCTTTCGCGGGGATGACTTCGTTCCAGGCGCCGTCCTCTGCTTTCTGCTGTCTGCTTTCTGCTGTCTGTTGTCTGCTATCTCCCGCCCGCTCTCCCCTCGGCAACCGGCGCCGGGCCCGTGGGGCCGATCTTGCCGATGGCGCGGGAGAGGAGATCGTGCGGGTCGTAGACTATTCCGTCCTTCATCACGAGCTGCACGTTGCGGGTGTTGGTGATCTTCTTCAGGGGGTTGCCGCGGATCACGAAGAGGTCGGCGAGCTTCCCGGGCTCGATGGTGCCGAGGAGGCTCGAGACTCCGAGGGCGCGGGCGCCGTTGATGGTCGCGATGCGGAGCGCTGCTGCGGGCGGGATGCCGGCCACCACCAGAGTCTGCAGCTCGCGGTGGGCGGAGAAGCCGGCCAGGTAGCCGCCGTGGCTCGGGTTGTCGGTACCGAGGGTGAGGGTGCCGCCGGCGTCGTAGAAGGCCTTGGTCGTGCGGATCATCGCGTAGTAGAGCGAGTCGAAAAGCGCGAACGACTTGCGCGGTGGCTTGGCGGCGTACCACTGCTGCACGTAAGGCGTGAAGAACTTTCTTTCATCCACCCAGTAGTCGAAGCCCGGCTTGTCATCCACGGTGGAGAAGTACACGGGCGCGGTGATGGTGGGATCGAAGATGACGCCGTGGCTGATGAAGAGGTGGACGATATCCTTGAACTCCTTCGAGCTCGTGTCGACGTGAACCCACGATGGGTACGCGGGCTTGTCGCGCGAGAGCTCGTCGCCGCCGAGGACGTGCTCCACGCGGTCGATCCCCATGAGGATCGCGTCCTTGGCGTTCGTGCTGTTGCGGAAGCCGGACTCCAGGTGCCCGGTGACCGTGAGCCCATGGCGGTGTGCGCAGCGGATGAGTGCTCGCAGTGCGCCGGGTGAGATTCCCTTCGCCTTGAAGCCGCGCACGCCGAGCGCGGCCCACTTATCCACCTCGGCGCACACTTCTGCGGGAGTGATGTCGCGCTTCCAGTCGCGTCGCGCGGTGCCGAAATAGGGACCCGAGTTGTAGATCCGCGGTCCGATCTGCTCGCCGGCGTCGATACGCTTGCGCGTCTCCATCATCCCCTCGGGATCGTACTCGCCGGCGGGGAAGGTGGAGGTGACGCCGTTGGCGAGGAAGATGAGCGGATTCCAGGTGTACTCGTCGTGCCGCACGCCGCCCTCGCCGAGGGTCATGTTGTAGTGCGCGTGCATGTCGAAGAAGCCGGGGAGGATGTACTCGTCGTCACGCAGCTCGATGAGCTTCGCGTTCGACGTGTCGTCCTCGGACATCTTCCCGTCGGTGACGAGCAGCTTGCCGCCGCGCACGAGGATGCCGCGGTTCCGCTGCACGGTGTCGGCGGTGCCGGTGAAGAGCCAGCCGCCGCGGATGATCACGGCGTCCTGGGCGGGGAGTCGGGTGCGCAGCGCGTCAGTGCCGAGGAGCGCCATCGGCAGGAGGAACGCGGCCAGCAGGCGGATGCCGACGTTGCGCCGGGAGGCGGGCGCGGGGCGGGGGCGGAACAGATGCACGTGATCTCTCCTGGAGGAATCGACGGCGGAAATATGTGGAGTGGCACGGCATCTCGCTGCGGCGCGGCTACGCCGCCGTCATTGCGGAACCGCCCGGCTCGCTGAATAGTTACATGGAAGCCCAACGATTTCTTCCCAAGCGACCACCGAATGTGACTCCGCCCTCGACGTGCGCTTCCCTCCCGATCGCTCTCGCCACGCATCGTGACGAGCAGCTGGCGGTGGAACGTGTGCGTCAGGGCGACGCGCTGGCGCTCGAGGCGATCTTCACCGCCTTCCACGCGGAGCTCATCGAGCTCGCACGGCGCATCACGGGGGGAAGGCCGGCTCTCGCGGACGACGTCGTGCAGGATGTCTTCCTCGCGATCTGGTCGGGCCGCGAGCAGTGGCGGCTGCGCACGACGCTCCGAGGTTACCTGCGCACGGCGGTGCACCACGCGGCCTCGCGCGCCGTTGGGAACCGCGTTCGGGCAGCATCGCGCGGCATATCGCTCGAGGCGGCGGAGCGGGCGCTCCCCGAACGTCTCGCGGATGCCAGGGCGTCGGTAGAGCGCCGTGCCGAGCGGAGCGCGCTCGCCGATGCGGTGGCCGAGGCGGCAAGCTCGCTTCCGCCGCGCGATCGCGACGTGTTCACGCTGGCACATGCGCAGGATCTCTCCAATCGCGAGATCGCCGCCCGCCTCGGGATCTCGGTGAAGACGGTGGAGGCACACATGACCCGAGCGCGCGCCTTCCTCCGCAACCGGCTGGGCGGCTGGCGCGGGTAGCGGCTCCCGCCGCCCGTTAGGGGTTTTCCGCGGCTCGCTCCCTCTCTACAGGTATGAGGGACGATCGCGACCGGCCGCCTGAGGGCCCACACGACCACGCAGCTCGCTTCGGGGCACCCGACTTCGAGGGGATGCCGATCGAGGTGCTGCGCCGCTACGTGCGGTTGGAGAGCGATGCGGTCGAGCGGCGTCGCGTGCAGTCGTGGGCCGCGGAGTGGGGGGGGCGGCAGTGGTATCTGGACGCCATGCGCAACCTCCTGGAGCGTGCGCCCTCGGAGTCGCGCTCGGGCGCAGAGGCGGCGTGGTCGCGTCTCGCCGCGCGACTGGACGAGCGTCCCGCACCAGCGAGCGCACGGCCGGCGCTCGGCCGACTCCTTCCCTCGCGACGCCGTTCGCGCTCGGCCGCGCTGCTCGCCGCCGCAGCGCTCATCGCCGCTCTTGCCGCCTCGGTACTCCTCGACCGCGCCGGAGCTCATCGTGCTTCGCCGAGCGCGGAGACGGTCGCGATGCGCATCATCAGCACCGCTACCGGTCAGCGCGCCGACATCAGGTTGAGCGATGGCAGCCGCGTCTCGCTCGGCGTCGCGAGCCGCCTGCGCCTCGCGCCCGACTTCGGCGAGCGTTCGCGCGATGTCTACCTGGATGGCACCGCCTACTTCGACGTGGTGCACGACAGCACCCGCCCTTTCCGGGTCCACACATCCACCGCGGTCACGCAGGATGTGGGCACGCGCTTCGTGATCACGGCGTACCCCGGAAGCGGGAGCACGCAGGTGGTGGTGGCGGAAGGCGCGGTCACGCTCCGCGCGCCGAACGACAGCGCCGCTCACGCGATCCAACTGGGAGCCGGCAACCTCGCCCGCATCGCGCAGGCGGGAACGCCGGTGATGGTACGCGCGGTGGACCCGGCGCAGTACACGGCCTGGATGGATGGACGTCTGGTCTTTCACGACACTCCGCTCTCGGATGTCGTTGCGGAATTGCATCGCTGGTACGACGAAGACGTTCGCATCGGCGATTCCACGCTGGCGCGTCTGCCTCTCAGCGCGTCGTTCGATGTCGAATCATTCGATCAATCGGTACGGGTGATCACCACGGTCCTTCCACTTCGCGCCGTCAGGCGCGACGGGGTGGTCACGCTGTACCGGCGTTAGCCCGGAAGGCGGGCCGCGCGCGGCCCGCTCACGCTCGGATTCAGGGTCGGTCTTCACATGGAGGGTGTCATGCGTCGGATTCTCCGTTGGTGCCTGGAACCATTTCGGCCGCGGTCGCTCGTGTTCGCGATCGCGCCGGCGGTGTTCGTCGCGCTCGTCGCGTCGGCGTCGCCGTTGCGCGCGCAGGCGCTGCAGGGCGACGGAGCGGGCGGTTTCGGCGACAACGCGCCGCGCTTCCTCGCCAACCTACCCGCCTCCGCGGCCTGGGCGCCGCTGGACCCGGCACGCACCCCGCTTCTGAGCCGCCGGATCGCGCTCGACCTGCGTGGTGCTACGGTGGCGAGCGCGCTCGACGCGATCACCCAGGCCACGGGCCTTCATTTCGCCTACAGCAGCGCCGAGGTGCCGGTGAATCGGCGCGTGGAGCTCGAAGCCCGGAACATCACCGTGGCCGCCGCGCTCACCGAGGTGCTACTCGGCACATCGGTGGACGTGGTGCTCACGAAGACGGGGCAGGCGATGCTGGTGAAGCGCGGAGCGCTCGAGGCGACTCTGACCGGGACGGTCGCCGGCACCGTCACCGACGCGCAGACGCACTTGCCGCTCCAGGGAGTCTCGGTCGCCCTCGTCGGCGCACGGCTGGGCGCGACCACGAAAGCAGACGGCAGCTACGAGTTCACGGCGCCAGCGGGCCGATACCTGATCCGCGCGCGCCTGCTCGGCTACGAGATGCGCGCCGACAGCATCACGGTTAGTGACGGTCAAACCGCGCAACACGACTTCGCGCTGCCACAGTCGGTCGCGAGCCTCAACGCGGTGGTGGTAACCGGAACACGTCAGCCCAACCGCACAGCGCTCGACGCACCGGCACCGGTAGACGTCTTCACCTCGGAGCAGATCCGCCAGAGCGGCCGCACCGAGACGAGCCAGATTCTCGAGTTGCTCGCACCGTCGTTCAACTTCCCGCGAGCCACTGTCACCGACGGCACCGATCACATCCGCCCCGCCACGCTGCGCGGCCTCAATTCCGATCAGGTGCTGGTACTGATCAACGGGAAGCGCCGGCACAACAGCTCGCTGGTCAACATCAACGGAAGCGTGGGTCGCGGCTCGATGGCGGTGGATCTGAACGCCATACCACCATCGGCCATCGACCACATCGAGATTCTCCGTGATGGCGCCGCGGCACAGTATGGATCCGACGCCATAGCGGGCGTGATCAACATCATCCTCAAGTCCGAGGCTCCGGGCGAGCTCTCCGGCCAGGTGGGGCAGACCGCTCGCTCCGATGGTCGCACGAGCACTGTGGACGCGAACTACAGCTTCGCGCTTCCGCGCGATGGCTACATTAGCCTCGCCGGCGAATACCGCCACCGCGACAGCACCAACCGGTCGGGGCCCGACTCGCGGCAGCAGTACTTCGACGGCGATCCGCGCAACGACGTAGCACAGCTCAACAACCGCATAGACAGCTGGGTCGGCGATCCAAAGGCGGAGGGAGGCTCGGGGATGTTCAACCTCGGCATCCCGCTCTCCGGAGAGACGCAGCTCTACGCCTTCGGCGGCTTCTCGTACGAGCATGGCCTCGCGGCCGGATTCTTCCGCCGCGCGTCGGATGATCGCACGATCCGCGCGCTCTACCCCAACGGCTTCCTCCCGCTCATCGAAAGCCACATCTGGGATCTCTCGGAGGCCACGGGAGTGAAGGGGACGCTCGGGGGCTGGAACTGGGATCTGGGGAGCGTCTTCGGGCGGAACAGCTTCCGCTACAACGTGGACCACAGCGCCAACGTCTCGATGGGTCTCGAGACGCCGACGAGCTTCTACGCCGGCACGATGACCTTCGACCAGTGGACCACCACCCTCGACGTACAGCGCGGATTCGACATCGGCTGGGCGCAGCCTCTCAGCGTGGCGTGGGGCGCCGAGTTCCGGCGCGATCATTACGGGATCCAGGCAGGGGAGCCCGCGTCGTGGATGGATGGCGGAGTGCCGATCCTCGATGGCCCCGACTCCGGGAGCGTAGCCGCGACCGGCGCGCAGGTATTCCCCGGCTTCCGGCCAGGCGATGAGCAGGATGCGTCGCGCAACAACGTGGGCGCGTACGTGGACATCGCTGGCAACCCCACGGACGAGCTGCTCGTAGACGTCGCTGGACGCGCGGAGCACTACACCGACTTCGGCAACACCGTGACCGGGAAGATCGCGGTGCACTACGAGCCGGTGAAGGGCTACGCGATTCGCGGCTCGCTGAGCAACGGCTTCAGAGCGCCGTCACTGGGGCAGGAGTACTTCTCCACCACGTCGACGAACTTCATCGCGGTGAACGGTGTGGCCACGCCCTTCGACATCCGCACTTTCCCGGTGACCAGCCCCGAGGCGAAAGCACTCGGCGCGAAGCCGCTGAAGGCGGAGAAGTCGATGAACTACGGGCTCGGAGTGGCGCTGCAGCCGGTGTCGAACCTCTCGTTCACGGCGGACTACTATCGGATCGACATCCACGATCGGATCGTTCTATCGGGGAACTTCGTGGGTGGCGACATCCAACAGCTCCTCGACGACGCCGGCTTCCATGGAGTGAGCGGCGGTCGCTTCTTCACCAACGCGATCGATACACGCACCGAGGGCGTGGATCTGGTGGTGCAGACCGGCGCCAACATGGGCGATGCGGGGACGCTCCGCTTCACCGGCGGCTACAACCACAACTACACACATGTCACGAAGATTCACGCCACGCCACCGGAGCTCGCGGCGCACCAGCAGGTGCTCTTCGACCGGCGAGAGGTCGGCCTCGCCGAAGTCGCGCAGCCGCACGACAACCTGCGGTTGAGCGCGGATTACGAGGTGAAGAACGTGGGCGTGGTGCTCTCGGAGTCGCGCTATGGCTCGGTGACAGCGATCTCCACCGATCCGGCTAACGACCAGACATATGGAGCCAAGTGGATAACCGATCTCTCTCTGGCGTACCACTTCTCGAACGGGCTCACCGTGACTGGCGGTGCGGACAACATCTTCAACGTATTCCCCGACCAGACCATCGCCGCCAACTCGTCGGGCGGGATCTTCATGTACAGCGGGTTCTCGCCCTTCGGGTACAACGGGGCGTTCTATTATCTGAGGCTGTCGGTCGGGTTGTAGGGGAGGGGAGGAAGTAGAAAGCAGGAAGCAGGAACTGCAAGGAAACAGGAAACAGGGGACAGGGAACAGGGAACAGGAACTGCACACCGACAGCCGTCATCAGCCGTTATCAGCCGTCATCCCCGCGAAAGCGGGGACCCATATCCGACTGTGCAACATGGGTCCCCGCTTTCGGGGCGGTCAGCACTCTTCCCAGAAGATCGTGCTCGCCACCGGCTCGGCGTTCATCAATTTCTGAAAGGCAGAATCGCTCTCGACGGCATCGATGAACGCGGAGTGCGAGCGGAAGTCCTGACTCCAGAGCTCGTGAAAGCGCACCGCGCGTGGGCTCGCGGCGGGAAAGACGAGATCGCACACGAGGTGTGCGACCTGCTCGTCGCGCTCGGGGAGGTCGTGCGCCAGTTCATCGGAGAACTGCCTGACGAGATAGAGGTGAATGCGCGGCCCTTCGGGATCGATGTAGGAGCCGATCTGTACCAGCGCGTCGCTCGCGGCACCATCCACTGGTTCCCGGAGGAAGCGCTTGAACACCTTCCAGGCGGGCCACGGCCGGAGGAGGTCGGGCGCGAGCCCGGATTCATTGAATAGATGGATGAGCCGCTCGGTAGTTTCCACGAAGTGCATGTTCGTGGCAGCTCGTCAGCGTTGGCAGGTGGAGTAAGGTCGGTCCCGATCCGCTCGGGCCACCCGCGTTGCAGGCTACGGGCGGCCCGAGCGAATTATTAGCTGCAAGTCGCCTGTTCTGCGAGAGTCGCGCTCTCGTGAGACAGCGGGGTGAGTGCTGTCCAGTTCGCTGGTGCTCGGCGCACCGTGCGCGACGACGAGCCAGCCAGGTTGAACGTGTCTCCAAGGCGCATGCAGCTGACGGCCCCCCTTGTCGCCTGGCCCGAGCTGTGCGAGCACGCCGGCGTTTCGTGGCGCCCGGTTGGGCGCCGTCGAATCGACGCATCGTGCAACGCACGAGACGGCAGCGCACGAACGGGAGGTCGATATGTCTGCCAGAGGAACCAGCTTACTGGGTGACAGGCCCGCGGTTGCCAATATCGCGGTGAAGGATCTGGATGTTGCGCGGGAATTCTACGAGGACACGCTCGGCCTGACTCCGGTGGGCGAGGAGGGCAACGAATTGATCGTGTTCAGGAGCGGCGATTCCACGTTCAACGTGTACAGGTCGGAATACGCCGGCACCAACAAGGCCACCGCCCTTACATGGGATGTCGGAAGCGACCTAGAAGAGGTGGTGCAAGCACTCCAGGCGAAGGGCGTAGCCTTCGAGCATTATGATTTGCCGGGAATGACTCGCCAGGGCGACGTGTATGTGGCCGGCAAGATGAAAGTCGCCTGGTTCAGGGATCCGGACGGCAACATCCTGAACGTGTTCAGCGCCTAGGGTGCCGACGGAGACGACGGGGTCAGGTCTTTAATTTCGAGCAGGCTCAACCATGGTGAAGCCATGGTTGAGCCTGCTCGAAATTAAAGACCTGACCCTGTCGTTTGCTCAGCTGAACACTGGGGCCTCGTCCGCGCTCGGGCCGTACACCGCTGGCACCGGTACGCCGGTTTGCCGCAGGTACACGGTGAGCTGGCCGCGATGGTGGTACCAGTGGTTGAGCATGATGCTCCGGAGGAACGACGCGCGCGGGATGGTGAGCAGTACGTCCCCTCCGTCGACCAGCTTCCACGGCGCGGCGAGCGATTCGGCATCCATCGCGCCGACTATCTCGTGCGCCGCCGCCAGACTCTCATCGAGCGCGGAGAGCAACTCGGCGTTGCTCGCAGCGGAGGGGCGGGGGATTCCGTTGGGGTCCACACTGAACTCCTCGAGGGCAGCCGCCTGCGCCAGCATGCCGGGGATGGTGGCCACGTGCATGGCGAGCTGGCCGAGCGAGAAGGACTTCTCGTGCGGCCGCCAGTCGAGCTTGTCTTCGGGGACACGCTCGAGGACGCGTCGGGTGGTGGCGGCTTCCTGGGCGAGCTCCTGCAGGATGTCTTCGCGGGTCAACATAGTGCGCTTCTCCCTTGATTGCTCCGGATTGGCGACGGTGCTCCGGTTGCGCTCCGGCGTCGTTTCGATTAACATACCGACCAGTTGGTATGTTATACGGACGCGCGATTCTGTCAAGTGCCGCGAAACGACACGCCCGCTGTGGCGCCGCACCCACCCAAACCGCATACATCCACCTATTCCTCATACTAAGAGGATCCTCAGACAGAGGACGAGATGACCAGCACGACGAGAGAGAGCGATAAGACCAGTGCGCGCCGTACGCGCGAGCCGGAGCAGACCCGGCAAAAAATTCTCCGCTCCGCCTTCAACGAGATCTACCGTCGCGGATTCCAGTCGGCGAGCATCGACCGCATCGTCTCGGACGCGGGCGTCACGAAGGGCGCTCTATATCACCACTTTCCCGACAAGGCCTCGCTGGGTTACGCTGTAGTGGACGACGTTATCCGCGGCCATCTCCTTGCGCGCTGGCTCGGCCCGCTCGCGGAGGAGACGGACGACCCGCTCGCAGCACTGCAGCACGCTTTCGAGGTGCGTGGGAAGGAGGTGCAGCAGCACGAGGTGGAGCTCGGCTGTCCGCTCAACAATCTCGCGCAGGAGATGTCGCCGCTCGACGAGGAGTTCCGCGCGAGGATAGAAGCCGTTTTCGATGCATGGCGCGACGGATTCGCCAGCACGATCGAACGGGCGAAGGCGGCAGGGAGCGTGAGAGAGGACGTGGATTCGCGGAACGTGGCGGCGTTTCTGGTAGCGGCCGCCGAAGGGTCCTTCGGAGTGGCGAAGAACGCGCGCAGCCTCGAGATGTTCAGGGCAAACATGGAGCTGCTCGCGGAATATCTGGAGACGCTGCGAGCGCGCGCCTGAAACCTGCGGCTCGATCCGCCCGTTACCAGAACACTCGCCTCAAGTACGCGCTCGATTCGCGCCGGCCACGAAGGTGGACCCCGCTTTCGCGGGGATGACGGCGAAGGCGGGATGACGGCGAAGGCGGGATGACGGCGAGGGCGGGATGACGGCGAGGGCGGGACCACGCCGAAAGCGGGATGGCGGCAATCACACCGGGACACGCGGGCAGGGGGCACTCGAAAGTTGACTGACGCATCCACGCAGGCGGGACTCGAACCCGACATGACGCTCTCGGCGCAGACGAGCGGCGCGCTCGACGCGACGCCGAGTGCGGAACCGGTATCCCCGCCGCCACCGGCGCCGCGCCGCTTCGACCGCTCCATCGTGGAAGGCCCGCTCCGCTCCGCGGTGTGGAAGCTCGCCTGGCCCACCATGCTCACCAACATCATTGGCGGGCTGCAGGGGATAGTCGACCAGGTGATGGTGGGCCACATGGTCGGCTTCAACGGCAACGCCGCGATCGGCGTGTCGTCGCAGATCTTCATAGTAGTGATCTCGTTCATCATCTCGCTCTTCATGGGGATGAGCGTGCTCGTGTCGCGCTTCGCCGGCGCGGGCGACGAGGACAAGGTCAATCGCACCGTCTACCAGGCGTTCATCACCGCGATCGGCATCTCGTTCCTGATCCTCGCGCCCGCCGGTTACTTCCTCGCGCCGTACCTGCTCGACATCATCAACGCCGCGCCGTCGGTGCAGCGTGAAGCGCTCCCGTACCTGAGGATCATGTTCATCTTCAGTGGCGGGATGATGATCTACTTCATGATGAGCGGCGCGCTTCGCTCCGCGGGAGATGCGCGGACGCCGATGATCATCGGGCTCGCGATCACGCCGCTCAACGTGATCTTCAACGTCGTTCTCATCGCGGGGCTCGGTCCGGTGCCGGCGTTCGGGACGGCGGGCGCCGCGATGGGAACGGTGCTGGCGATGGGGATCCTGGCGGTCTACGCGCTCTACAAGATGTGGCACGGCGGCTGGGTGGTGCGCTTCCCGCGCGGACAGGGGTGGGGACCCGATTGGGAAATCATCCGCGCCCTCTTCCGTTTCGGCCTCCCGACGGGGATCCAGGGGATCGCAATGAACATCGGCGGCGTGATCCTCCTCTCGTTCGTCGGCTCGCTGGCCCAGAGCGCGGCCGCGCAGGCCGCGTACTCGGTGAGCTACTCGCAGCTCTTCTCGCTCATCACGTGGACGTCGGTGGGACTCATGGGCGCCGCGGCCGCCGTGGCCGGACAGAACCTCGGCGCGCACAAGCCCGACCGATCGAGTGCCGCCGTCCACATCGCGGCGCGATACGCTGCGGCGCTCGCCGTATTCATGGGGATCTTCTTCCTCTTCTTCCCGCGGCAGCTTCTCGCGATCTTCGGGATGCATGAGCCCGCGGTGGTGCAGATCGGCACGCAGCTCCTGCGCGTGCTGAGTCTGTCGGGACTGTTCATAGCGGTAGCCCTCTCGTTCACCGGCGGGCTGCAGGGGACGGGTGACACCAAGAGCCCGCTCTACATCTCGATCGTCTCACAGATCATCGTCCCGCTCGGGATCTGCTTCGTGATCCAGCAGACGGGCACGCTGCAGCCGCTGCACATCTGGCTCGCGATCCTCACCGGCCATATCACCCGTTGCGCACTCAGCGTAGTGCGGTTCAACCAGGGGAAGTGGAGGGGGATAAGGGTGGATATAGGGAGGTAGAGGGGAGAGAGCAGAGAGCAGAGAGCAGAAAGCAGGAACGGCAAGGAAACAGGAAACAGGGAACAGGAAACAGGGCACAGGAAACAGGAACTGCACACCGACAGCCGTCATCCCCGACAGCCGTCATCCTCGTCATCCCCGCGCAAGCGGGGATGACGCCGTCAGGTGTGCCGTTCCTGTTTTCTGCTTTCTGCTTTCTGCTTTCTTCCCCCGTGTCCCCGCTTACGCGGAAACGGCGTTTCTTGGACGATTCCGGAGCTGACGGCGTAGGCTGCAAAGAGTAGCCGCATCCGCGCGGCTGCATGGTGCAGCACTGGAGTTGCTCTGGGAGGGTGGCGGCATATAGTCGCTGCGCTCTCCGCGCACTCAACGCCGGCCAGAGGCTGGCCCGCCTTGTGCCTTCGCGCCCATCGCCGCGCTGGCCGAGTCCGTTTCCCGCTCTCATATTCCGAACGCCAGAAGCGGTGAAGCATGCGCTCCCATACATCGGAGGCAGTCCTCGTGCGTCGACCCACGCTCCACTACTCGTCCGTCTCGTCTACCACTTCCTCGCTCTCCTCGCTGGTTCCGGCGCTCGCCATAGCGATGGGCGCCGCGCTCGGGACGCTCGCGCAGGGGGGCTTCCCCGGCGCGCTGCACTCGCAGCAGAGCGACACCCGGCTCTACTCCGAGATGCGCTGGCGCCAGATCGGCCCCACGCGCTCCGGGCGCGCGCGGGCGCTCGACGGCGTGGCGAGCGAGCCGAACGTCTTCTACGTGGGCTTCGACAACGGCGGCGTGTGGCGCTCAACCGACTACGGGTCCACCTGGCACCCGCTCTTTGATGAAGAGTCCACCGGCTCAATCGGCGCGATCGCGGTGGCGCAGTCGGACCCGAATATCATCTACGTAGGGAGTGGCGCCGGTATCATCCGCCCCGACCTCGCGACCGGGAACGGGATGTACAAGTCCACCGACGCCGGGAAGACGTGGACGCACCTCGGCCTGCGCGAGACGCAGATGATCGCCGAGGTGGACGTGGACCCGCGCAACCCCAACCGCCTCTTCGTGGCCGCGCTCGGCCACCCGTACGGTCCCAACGAGCAGCGCGGCATCTTCCGCTCGACCGACGGCGGCAAGTCGTTCGAGAAGGTTCTCTACAAGGACGAGTACACGAGCGGGAACGACGTCGTGATCGATCCGGAGAACCCGAACATCGTGTACGCCGCGCTCTGGCAGCAGCAGGAGAGCTTCCGTGAGGGATCGGCGTTCGCCGGCGACGGCGGCGGGATCTACAAGTCCACCGACGGCGGCACGACGTGGAAGGAGCTCACCAACGGACTCCCCAACGTGCTCGAGGCGAACCTCGCGATCTCGTACACCGACCCGAACATCATATACGCGGTGGTAGCGGCATACACACCGCCCGGGCAGCGCCCCAGCGGTGGCGAGATCGGCTTCTACAAGTCGACCGACGGCGGCGAGCACTGGCAGGTGGTGAACGGCGACCACGTCACCTCGCGCGAGCCCGACAGCCGGCCCATGTCGCGCATCGGCGGCGGCGATCTTCCAACGATCGCGGTGGATCCCACCGATCCGGACGTGGTCTACAGCGCGTCGGTGGTGATGTGGCGAACCGAGGACGGGGGAAAGAACTGGAGCGCGGTGCGCGGCGCACCGGGCGGTGATGACTACCAGAAAATCTGGATCAACCCCAACAATCCGAAGATCATCCTCGTCGTCACCGACCAGGGAGCGGTGGTGTCGGCGAACCGCGGGAAGAGCTGGAGCAACTGGTACACGCAGCCCGCGGCGGCGATGTACCACGTCACCACCGACAACGATTTCCCCTATCGCGTCTGCGGCGGCCAGCAGGACTCGGGTTCTGCGTGCGTGAAGAGTCGCTCGGCGGATGGCGAGATCACCTTCAACGACTGGCACCCCGTGAACATCCAGGAGTACGGTATCGCCGCGCCCGATCCACGCGATCCGGACATGGTGTACGGGAGCATGCGACGCGGCGTATCGCTGTTCAATCGCCGCACCCGACAGACGACGTACGTTGGACCCGACATGCGCGGGAAGGACGAGAACGGGCACGACGTAGGACGCAACGTGCGCACGATGCCGTTGCACTGGTCGCCGGTGAATCCCGACGTGCTGTTCTACGCATCGAACGTGGTGTGGAAGAGCACCGACCACGCGCGCAGCTGGAAGCGGATCTCCCCCGATCTGGCGCGCTCCACGTGGGAAGTGCCGCAGAACGCGGGGAAGTACGCGTCCGACGTGGAGTCGTCGCCGCAGGGCGCGATCACCGCGCTGTCGCCGTCGCCGAGGAAGCTCGGCATCATCTGGACGGGCACGGACGACGGCGTGATCCAGGTAACCATGGATGGAGGCGCGCACTGGACGAACGTGACTCCGCCTTCGGTGAAGCCGTGGACGCGCATCTTCAACATCGAGGCCGGCCACTTCGACGATCAGACCGCGTACGCCGCGGCGAACACGATGCGGCTCGACGACATGAACCCGCACTTCTACCGCACGCACGACGGCGGGAAGTCCTGGACCGAGATCAACAACGGGATCGCGCCAGGCTACGTGGCGAACTCGATCCGCGAGGACCCGCGCGTGAAGGGGCTGCTCTACGCGTCCACCGACGCGCAGGTGTGGGTCTCGTTCGACGACGGTGACCACTGGAGTTCGCTCAAGCAGAACATGCCCGCGATCTCGGTGCGCGACATCCAGATCAAGGACGACAGCACCTGCCTGTGCGCCGATCTCGTGGCCGGGACCCATGGACGCGGGTTCTGGATTCTCGACGACGTGACGCCGCTGCGTCAGGCAGCCGCGGCGCGCGCGGCGACGGATGCGTACCTGTTCGAGCCTGTGACGGCGCTGCGTGTGCGCTTCGCGACGAACGACCCGACGCCGTGGCCGCCCGAAATCCTCGCTGGCGAGAATCCGCCGGCGGGGGGATTAATCGACTACTACCTGCCTGAGGACGCGAAAGGCCCGGTGAAGCTCGACATCATCGACGCATCGGGCGACGTGGTCCGCACGTACTCGAGCGACGATCCCGAGATGGATCCGCACCCCGCACTCGATCGCGAGGCGTACGACCGGATCTGTCAGGCACAGCCCACCACCGTGTTCTGTCGCTTCCCGCTCTACTGGCCCGCGCCGCAGATGGAGATCTCCACGAAGGCGGGGATGCACCGCGTCGCGTGGGACCTGCACTACCAGCCGGTGGGCGACGACCACGATGAGGAGCTGGATGCGACGGGCGCGGTCCCCGGTCGCACCTACCCCGCCGCGAGCGCGCCGTGGGCGCCGCCGGGGAAGTACCGCGTTAGACTGACCGTGAACGGGAAGAGCTACGAGCAGCCGCTCACGCTGCGCCTCGACCCACGCGTGAAAACCCCCGCTGCCGGCCTCACGAAGCTCGCCTCGCTCTCGAAGGAGATGTACGAGGGCGCCGTCGCCGCGCACGAGGCGTACACGCAGGCGCGCGCTCTCTCGGAGAGACTCGAGAAGCAGGGCGGCGCCGGCTCCGCAGCTCTCAAGGCGAAGGTGGACTCGCTAGCTCCAGCGCCCGATACCAGCGATCGTCCGCAGTTCCGTCGCGGTCCCGCCGGCCCCGCCACCACGCTCAACGCCGTGAGCGACGCGATGCTCGCCGCCGCCATGGCCATGCAGGGCGCCGACGTGACGCCCACCGCGATGCAGATCGCCGAGTGCGACGCCGCGCGCGCCCAGGCCGCTGCCGTGATGAAGCGGTGGAGGGCGATTCGGCAGGGAGCGGGGAAGTAGGGGAATCCAGGGTTCAGGAGGCAGGGTTCAGGTGCTACAGGTACAAGGAAACGGGAAACAGGAAACAGGTAACTGCCTCGGGGGTGAGGGCGTTACTCGCGGGAGCTGGTACCTGTTTTCTGTTTCCTGTTTCCCTGCAGTTCGCAGTTCCTGAACCCTGAACCCTGCCTCCTGAACCCTCCTGACTCCCGGTCGGCCGGTGGCACCGACTCGTCCCTCGCGCGATATTCAGCGGGGGCCGACAGCTCCGCTCTGCCACCACCACCCTCATCGACATGCGTAAACTCCTCGTTCTCGCCCTGGGCGCGGTGCTGGCCGCCGCGCCGAGCTCGCGCGCTGCCGCGCAGACTTTTCCCACCAACGATCCCGTCATCAAGAGGATCTGGGCGCTCGGGATGGACAGCTCGCATACCGAGCAGCTGGCGCAGGTACTCTTCGACTCGATCGGGCCACGGCTCACCGGCACTCCCAATCAGAAGGCGGGCAACGACTGGCTCGTGAAGACGTACGCGAGCTGGGGTATCCCCGCGCGCAACGAGAAGTACGGGACGTGGCGCGGGTGGAGGCGCGGCTACTCGCACATCGATCTCATCTCTCCGCGCGTGCGCACGCTCGAGGGGATGATGCTGGGCTACTCGCCCGGCACGGGGAAGAAAGATCTCACCGCGTCGACGATCATCCTGCCGCGCTTCGCGGACAGTACCGAGTTCGTGAAGTGGCTCCCGAATGCGCGCGGGAAGTTCATCCTCGTCTCGGCGCCGCAGCCTACCTGCAGGCCGAGCGAGGACTGGGACACGAACGCGACGCCGGAGTCGGCCGCGAAGATGGACAGTCTGCGCGAGGCGGTGCGCCGCGACTGGGGCGGGCGGGACGTGCGCGGAACGGGCTACTCGCTGGCACTCGGCACGGGTGAGCTCGGGCTCCGTCTGGAGGAGGCGGGCGTCGCGGGAATCATCACGTCGCGTCCCAAGGATGCGTGGGGGACGATCGAGGTCTTCGAGACGTACGACAAGAAGGCGCCCGCCATCGCACTCAGCTGCGAGGACTATGGGCTCGTGTTCCGCTTGACCGAGAACGAGCAGCATCCGAAGATCACGATGAATCTCGACGCCGAATTGCTCGGCGAAGTGCCCGTGTTCAACACGGTCGCCGAGATCAAGGGGAGCGAGAAGCCAGACGAGTACGTGCTCCTCTCCGCGCACTTCGACTCGTGGGATGGCGCGTCGGGCGCCACCGACAACGGTACCGGCACGCTCACGATGCTCGAGGCGATGCGCATCCTGAAGCAGGTCTACCCGCACCCGAAGCGCACGATCATGGTGGGGCACTGGAGCTCCGAAGAAGAGGGGCTCGTCGGCTCGCGCGCGTTCAGCGAGGATCACCCCGAGGTGGTGAAGGGGCTGCAGGCGCTCTTCAATCAGGACAACGGTACCGGGCGCATCGTGCGCATGAGCGCGAGCGGACTTCCGGACGGCGCGGTGCACATCACGCAGTGGCTCGACAAGGTACCGCTCGAGTTCCGCAGCCAGGTCGAATTCGGAGGCACCGGCTTCCCGGGTGGCGGCGGCAGCGACCACGCCTCCTTCGCCTGCCACGGCGCGCCCGCCTTCGGACTCGGAGCGCTCCCCTGGGACTACTTCAACTACACCTGGCACACCAACCGCGACACGTACGACAAGGTGGTATTCGACGATCTGAAGAAGAACGCGACGCTCACCGCGATGCTCGCCTACCTCGCGAGCGAGGATCCGACCATGGTCAAGCGCGACCGCATCGACCTCGCCGCCGTAGCCTCATCGCCGAGCGTGGTGCAGCAGGAGTCGGAGACCGGCGCAAACGGTAGCGGCCGCAGGTTCCGCTTCCCCACCGAGTGGCCGACCTGCCAAGAGGCGCCCCGGTCGACTAATCCGAGATTGAAGTAGGGAGAGAGAGCAGAAAGCAGAGAGCAGGAACGGCTAGAGGGTTCAGAACTACAGGGTTCAGGGTTCAGGTACTACCTCGGAGTCGAGATCTCGCCCGTTGGGCAGTTCCTGAACCCTGAACCCTGCCTCCTGAACCCTCAGGTTTTTACTGCTCTCTGCTTCCTGCTTTCTGCTTTCTCATTTCAGGAAGCATCGGCATCGACCGCACCCTCACTCCCGTCGCGCGAGCGATGGCTGCGCCGATGGCGGGGGCGATGGCCATGATGGGGGCTTCGCCGGCGCCGAAGGAGGGTTCGTCTTTGCGGTCGACGAGGACGATGTCCACGGACGGGGTGTCGGAGAAGCGGGGGACGCGGTAGTCGGCGAGGTGTGGGTTGCGGATGACGCCGTGGTCGAACTCGATCGCCTCGAAGAGCGCGCCGCCGATTCCCTGGACGAGGGCGCCGGCGATCTGGTTGCGGAGACCGTCAGGGTTCACCACCGCGCCGCAGTCGAAGGCGGTGACGGCGCGGAGGACGCGGACGTCGTTGCCGCTCACCTCTACCTCGGCGCAGGTGGCGACGTAGCCGCCCTTCTCGAAGCCGCCGGCTATGCCGACGCCGCGGCGGGGTGAAGTGCGAGAGTCGCGCGCTGGGGTGGCGGTGCCGGCGCTGACTGCCGCGCGTAGTTCACCGTTGCTGCTACTTCCACCCTCCGCGCCTGCGGCGCGCTTCCACCCGAAGCGCTCGGCGGCGGCCTGGAAGACGGCGCGCAGGCGGCCGTCGCGCAAGTTGCGAAGACGGAATTCGAGGGGATCCATCTGCACGAGCTCCGCGAGCTCGTCGATGTGCATCTCGCGCGCGAAGTGGTTCGCGGTGGCGGCGAGCGCGCGGTAGGATCCCTGGCGGAGCGGAGAGTCGCTCGGGTGGTACTCCACGCGCTGGTTGGCGATGGCGTACATCGGGCGGATCGCGGCGGGACCGGAGTTGTAGTTGTCGAAGGTCCACGCGGTGATGGTGCCGTCGTCATTCACGCCGGCGCTCACATCCATCACACCGGCGGGACGGAAGTACGCCCAGCGGAACTCTTCCTCGCGCGTCCACACGAGCTTGACGGGATGCCCGGCGGCGCGCGCAATGCGCGCGGCTTCCAGTGCCGCCTCGCCGGTGTGTTTCCCGCCGTAGCCGGAGCCGGTGTCGGGGACGATGACGCGCACGTCTTCCTGCCGCAGACCGAGCTGCTCGGCGAGGTCGTCGCGCACGGCGAAGGGGCGCTGCGTGCCGGTCCACACGGTGAGCTTTTCGCGGCCGCCGTCGCGCGACCACTGCGCTACCGCGGCGCGCGGCTCGAGCGGTACGTGCGCGATGTAGGCAACTCTATAGCTGCGAGCGAGCTTGTGCGGCGCTGCCGCGAGCGCGGCCTTCACGTTCCCCTGAACGAAGGGCTCCGTGCGGCGCCACCGTTCGCCGCCGCCATCCTCCTTCGGCTTCGTGTTCTTCAGGTAGTCGTAGATCTCGCTCGACGATGGCTGCGCTTCCGCCGTTGGAGTCCAGCGTGCGTGGAGCGCGGAGATGGCGCGCGCGGCATCAGCGATCCTGGGCGCCGCGACACCCACGAAATCGCCGTCGCGGGTCACCACCACGCCGGGGATCGCGCGTGCGGTACCGTCATCGAGAGAAGTGAGCGTGGCGCCGATTGACGGCGGCCGGAGCACCTTCGCGTGGAGCATCCCCGGGAGGTGCATGTCCGACGTATACTCGTGGCGCCCGGTGACGATGTCGCGTACTCCGACTTTTGGTGCGCTGGTTCCGGCGATCTTCCATCTCTCCGCGGGCGTCAGCGTAACGTCATCGCGTACGGTCTCAGTCAGCTTCCGTCCCGCGGTGAGCTCGCCGTAACCGAGGGAGCGCTTCGTGCGCGGGTCGCTGACGCGGCCGTCAGCGGCGGTGAGCGTCGATCCATCCACACCCCAGCGCTCGGCCGCGAGCGCGACGAGACGCTCGCGCGCGGCGGCCGAGGCCTGGCGGAGCTTGGTCCCCATCTGCGGCGTGGAGCGGCTTCCGAAGGTGCCCATGTCGAACGGCGTCAGCTCGGTGTCGCCCATCACGAGCTTGACGGAGTCGAGCGGGACTCGCAGCTCCTCGGCAACCTCCTGGGCGAGCGAGGTGCGGATCCCCTGACCGAACTCCACCTTGCCCGTGTAGACCGTCACCGCTCCGTCATCGTCTATGTGCAGCCACGCCGCTATCTGCTCGGCGACACTCTCGCTCTCTCCGTCAGCGATCGGGGCGGGGGCGCCACCCGACTGCAGCCACACGACGGGCGCGGCGAAGGCATCGCGCGTGACGAGTACCACCACGAGTCCGCCGCCCAGCACCTTAAGGAACTCGCGCCGGGTGGTTCGTCCGGAATCGTCGTGGAGCACGATTTCGCGGGAGGATTCATCCCGCCGGGTGTCGTCGCGGACGCTCTCGGCGCGCACCATCTCGTCGTGAGCGGCTATGTCAGCGGGCGCGGTGCGGTTGGCGCTCGCGGAACGATCGTTCGACGTCGAAGGATCTCTCATGGCCGTCCTCCTTTCTCCGATACGTCGGAGCCCTTCGCGGCGCGCTGGACGGCGGCGACGATGCGCGGGTAGCTGCCGCAGCGGCAGACATTTCCTTCCATAGCGCGGCCGATGTCGCCGGGCGTGGGCGCAGAGTTGGCGCGGAGGAGCGCCACTCCTGCCATGATCATCCCCGGCGTGCAGTAGCCGCACTGGAGCGCGCCTTCGTCCATGAAGGCCTGCTGCAACGGGTGCAGCCGCCCGTCACGCTCGAGTCCCTCGATGGTGGTTATGGGCTTGCCGGACGCGCTGGAGACGGGCGTAACGCAGGCGTGCACGGGGGTATCGCCGAGCAGCACCGTGCAGGCGCCGCACTGTCCCTCGCCGCAACCGTACTTCGTCCCCGTGAGCGCGAGCTCGTCGCGCAGCACGCCGAGGAGCGGTTGTGCCGGATCGACGTCCACCGAGTATCGCCGGCCGTTCACCTCGAGTCGAATGGGCATCTCCGGGGCCTCCATTCAGGCGTTCCGCGGGGCGCCGGCACGCTGCCGGCCCCGAGAGGCGACGATAGCACTGGAACCTGCCTCATGCCATGGGGTGGGATATGGTTTCGTTCGCTATTATTGATGATGTCGCTCACTCGCTTTGGAAGGGGAAGGATGAGCCCTGTGGTTCAGTGCAAGAACGACCGCAACAAGATTGCCGCGGCGGCGATGACGGCCGCGCTGCTTTTCTGTGCCGCGCCCTGTCTGGCGGCGCAGGGGCCGCCACGCTACGTCGCTGGTGCGGAGCGGGTGGTGCTGGACAGCGCGCTCAAGGACGAGGACGTCCAGGCCGCGCTCCTGCACATCAACGAGCATCGGAAGGAGATGGCGGAGATGCTCGAGGCGCTCGCGGGGAGCGAGGCGGGGCAGGGGCTCGAGCGGGCTCGCGCCGGCCTGGTAGCGCGCAGGATGCGCGACATCGGGCTCAAGGATGTCACGCTCGAGAAGGGCGCGACGCCCAACGTGATCGGCCGCATCAAGGGTCGCTCGCGTGGCGCGATCCTCTTCGTCTCCACGCTGAGCTACATCCCGGCCATCGCCCAGAAGGAGAACGGCGACGCCTCGCACGGGCCGCGCGCCGATGGCGATCGCATCACTGGCCCGGGTACGGGCGGCTCGGCGCCGACCGCGGCGATGCTCGCCGCCGCCGCCGCGATCCGCGCTTCGGGAGTAGAGCCGGCGCGCGATCTGATCTTCGCGGCACTTCCACCGGACGATGCGGGGCTGCAGGGGATGAAGCGACTCTACGCCGCGCACGGCGACAGCGTCGTGGCCGTGGTGGATGTGCAGGGCGACGGATCGAGCATCGGCTGCGCCTCGGAAGACCAGCTCCCTGGCATCGCCGAGTCGCCGCTTGTGGGGACGGCCGCGGCGATCGTGCAGTGGCTCGGGATGGAGCCCAAGGTGACGAGCTCCGGCTCCGCGAGCGTGAGGGTGGCAACCGCCGACGCGACGCCAGCGATCGTGCTCGGCGGCGAGAGCGAGGGCACGACTGGCGCTCACGATGAATGGGCCGACATCCCGACCATGCTCCGCTCCGCCAAGCACATAGTTCTACTGGCGGCTACACTGCGGTAGCGCGCGCACATCGCGAACGTCAACGTCGCGCGGCGGCTCGACGACCAGGGAGGAGACTCGCACATGACCGCGCCCATCACGACGATCCTCGTTCCGCTCGACGGCTCCGAGCTTGCCGAGCAGGCGCTCCCTCTGGCGATCGCGCTCGCGCGCGCGAGTGACGCGCAGCTGCACCTGATGCACGTCTTCGTTCCCTACGCGGCGCGCTCCGATATGCCAGGGACGACGGGGCACACTGAGATCGAACGGCAGCTCGAAGAGCAGTCCACCGAGTACCTGCGCTCGGTGACGGAGCGGGTCGCGAAGGAGCTCCCCGACCATGTGCACGCCGACCCGGTGCGCACGCGCCCGATCCGTTCGCCGTACAGCGAGAGCGTAGCCGTCGTGGACCGTCTCCGTCGCGCCGTCGCACGGCTGCACCCCGATCTAATGGTGCTCGCCACTCACGCGCGCAGCGGTGTGGGTCGCGCCTGGCTCGGAAGCGTAGCCGACGCGCTGATCCGTCGCGTGAACGTCCCCACTCTGCTCGTCCACCCGCGCGAGGGCGCAGCCGCTCCCGGCGCTACCTTCAGCCACGTCGTCGTTCCGCTCGACGGATCGCGGCTCGCCGAAGAGAGCATCCCGATCGCCGCCCGACTCGCCGCACTCGGCAACGCGCGCGTGACTCTCCTCCGCGTAGTGATCCCGCAACTCGCGGTGGGCCATCCGTCCGTCGTGTTGCGTTTCAATGTCGATCAGCTCGAGCACTACCAGGCCGAGGCGACGCGCTACGTCGACTCCGTGGCCGAGCGCTTCCGGGGTGCCATCCCCTCGGTCGAAAGCGTGGTGATCCTCGCCGAGAGCCCTCCGCGCGCGATCCTCGAATGGTCGGAGCAGAACGGTGCAGACCTCATCGCCATGTCCACCCACGGCCGCAGCGGCTTCCGCCGGTTCATGCTCGGCAGCGTAGCCGACAAGGTCGTTCGTGGCGCGCAGGTCCCGGTGCTGTTGACGAGGCCTGGGGACGTGGGTGGGGATGTATCGGGGGCTTAGTTCATCGCGTTGACCTGCGGACGCGGAGGTCGCGGGGGGACTGAGAGGGCGCGGAGAACGCCGTTACAATCGAGCATCGCCTAAGCCAGGCAGGTGCCCTCGCCGAATCCGACCTCCTTGAACTGCGAAAAAGGGAGAACTGCAAGAGGACGGCAAGGAGGGAAGGAGAACTGCCTGCACTACTGGCCTCCTCGCTCCCTGGCTGGATCTCTACGAAAGAGAGTTAGTTGAGCTTTGGGGAACTGCTCCCTCGCTTCCGGTTCTGCCCACCCTGCGCAGGGTGGGCAGGACCAGAGGAGCGGGAGCAGTTCCCCCTGATCACCAGGGACCTTCTCTACCTGGATCTCCGAGGAGGATCGGGATCCCAGAGGCCTCAAGCCTTTCTCCTTACCTCCTTGCCTCTCTCTTGCCGTTCTCCCTTCTGCGTAGTTGACGGGCTCGAACTCGGAGATGGAGCCTATTCAACTAGCGCCGAGCTCGCACTTAAGGAAGTTCTCCGCGTCCTCTCAGTTCCCCCCGCGACCTCCGCGTCCGCAGGTCAACGCGATGAACTAAGCCCCCGATACGAACCAGACAAGCGACCCCGAATCCTACCGCACCACGAGATCCGCTGGCTCCGAGGGAGGAGCAGGGAGCACCACAGCGTTCCGCCCGTATTCCTGTTCGTAGATGTCGATCAACTCGAAGAAGTAGGTGATCGCCAGTGGGCCGAGCAGGAGTCCTACGAGCCCGAAGAGGGAGACGCCGGCGAAGGCGCCGACGAGAGTGGTGAGCGGATGGACGTCGGAGACTTTGCGGTAGACTACGGGACGGACGACGTTGTCGAGGTTGGAGGCGAGGAGGCCGCCGATGATGAGGAGCGCGATCGCGGCGCCGAAGCGCTGTTGCACGAGGAGGACGATCACACCCGGGAGCCACACCAGCGCGCTGCCGAGCACCGGGAGGATCGAGGCGAAGGCGGTGATCACTCCCCAGAAAACGGCGTTGGGGAGACCGACCATCCAGAAAGCGAAACCGATCAGCGCGCCCTGCAGCACGGCAGTGAGAGCGGTGCCGAGTAGCATCGCCTCGGTGATGCTCGTGAAGCGCTGGCGGAGCTGCTCGTTGCTCTCCTTCGAGAAGGGGAGAAACGCGGCCACCCAACGCCAGGCGGTGCTCGCGGAGATGAGCAGATAGTAGAGCGCGAAGAAAGCGATGACGACGTTGAGCACCGAGCGCGTGGCGCTCCCGAAGAAGCCGATCGCGTGACCGGAGATCCACGATATGAGCGCGCCGCTCGCGGAGGCGATCTGAGCACCGAGGTCCACACCGTCGACGCGAAGTGCCGAGAGACGGTCGATGAACGTGCTCTCCTGGAGATTGCGGAGCGTAAGCGGCGCCTGCACGATCACCAGGTTGAGCAGCCACGCGCCGGGGAGGATGATGAGCACTCCCAGCAGGATGAGGACGAGCGCGGCGGCGGCGTGAGCGCCGACGAGTCGCGCGAGGCGCCGGTGAATGGGCGCGCCGATCACGTAGAGAATCGCGGCGCCGAGGAGGCCGCTCGCGTAAGGGGCGATCGCGTAGACCACCACGGCGCCCAGCACGACGATGAGAATCTGCGCGCGGGTTCGCCCGGAGGCGAGAGCTGGCATGGGCATCGGCGACGGGGTCAGGTCTTTAATTTCGAGCGGACGTGGCTCGAGCCACGTCCGCTCGAAATTAAAGACCTGACCCCGTCGTTTGCTATCACCCGGCACTTCACCGTAAGCTTCATGAGCGCGCCGTTGGATCGGTGCGAATCGCGAGGAATACCTGAATGCACTCACAACGTCTGCTGCCGATCGTGACTGTAATCCTGCTTGCGGGCTGCGCCCATCACTCGCCTCGTGCCGCCGATGGCGGTGCCCCTTCCCCGGTGGAGGGAGCGACCGCCGAGGGCTCCGGGGACGGAGTGAACGGGGGCGAGAGCACCGCTACCGTAGCTACCACCGGTCGCTCCGCCAACGGAGCTGCCCAGGCGAACGCCGAACCCGGCACGGAGCCGAGCGCCGCTGGAAGGCGTGAGAATCCGTTCTTCCACGAGAGCACGCTCCCCTTCCAAGCACCGGACTTCGACGCGATTCGAGTAGCCGACTTTCAGCCGGCTATGGAAGAGGGGATGAAGCGCCATCTCGCCGAGGTGGAGAGCATCGCCAACGAGAGCTCGCCGCCCACCTTCGAGAACACCATCATCCCGCTCGAGCGCTCGGGGCAGCTGCTGAACCGCGTCAGCGCTGTCTTCTTTGGCCTCGCGCAGGCGAACACGAACGACACGATTCAGGAGATCCAGACGGAGATGGCGCCTCGCCTCGCCGCTCACTCCGATTCGATCCACCTGAACTCGAAGCTCTTCCAGCGGATCCAGAAGATCTACGATTCGCGCGACGCGTCGGGGCTCGATTCGGGGCAGAAGCACCTGGTGGAGCGCTACCATCGCGACTTCGTCCGTGCCGGCGCGCTCCTGTCGGACGCCGACAAGAGTCGCCTGCGCGAGCTGAACCAGGAGGAGTCGAAGCTCAGCACCGAATTCCAGAACAAGCTTCTGGCCGCCACGAAGGACGGCGCGGTGGTGGTGAAGGACAGCGCGATGCTCGCTGGGCTCAGCGATGGCGACGTGGCTGCAGCAGCGGCCGCCGCGAAGCGGCGCGGGATCGACGACGCCTGGGTGATCGTACTGCAGAACACCACGCAGCAGCCGGCGCAGGCGTCGCTCGAGAATCGCGATCTTCGGAAGCGGCTCTTCGAAGCGTCGATCAACCGCGCCGAGCAGGGGGACTCGAGCGATACGCGCGAGGTGATCCGCCGGCTCGCGAAGATCCGCGCGGAGCAGGCGAAGCTCCTCGGCTTCCCGACCTACGCGGCGTACAGCCTGGACGACAAGATGGCGAAGACGCCCGAGGCCGCGATCAATCTCATGACCAGCATCGCTCCGGCCGCTACCGCGAAGGCGCGGAGCGAAGCGGCGAAGATGCAGGCGCTCATCAATCGTGAGGGCGGCAACTTCGAGCTGCAGCCGTGGGACTGGCAGTACTACGCCGAGAAGGTTCGCAAGGCGGAGTACGACCTCGACGAGTCGCAGATCAAGCCGTACTTCGAGCTCGACCGCGTGTTGGAGGACGGCGTCTTCTACGCCGCGAACAAGATGTACGGGATCACCTTCAAGGAGCGGAAGGACATCCCGGTGTATCAGCCGGATGTGCGCGTCTACGAGGTATTCGAAGCCGACGGTACGCCGCTCGCGCTCTTCTACTGTGACTACTTCAAGCGCGACAACAAGAGTGGCGGCGCGTGGATGAGCGAGTTCGTGGGTCAGTCGAAGCTGCTCGGGACGAAGCCTGTGGTGTACAACGTGGCCAACTTCACGAAGCCGGCGCCCGGGAAGCCCGCGCTGCTGACCTTCGACGACGTCACCACGATGTTCCACGAGTTCGGCCATGCGCTGCACGGGATGTTTTCCGACGTGCGCTACCCGACGCAGTCGGGGACCGACGTGCCGCGCGACTTCGTGGAGTTCCCGTCGCAGTTCAACGAGCACTGGGCGCTCGACCCGGAGGTGTTCGCACACTACGCGCGGCACTACCAGACCGGCGCGCCGATGCCCGAGGATCTGGTAGCGAAGATCAGGAAGTCGCGCACCTTCAATCAGGGCTTCGCGCTTACGGAATATCTCGAGGCTTCGCTGCTCGACATGGCGTGGCACGATCTCCCCGCCAGCGCGCCCGAGCAGCAGGTGGATTCGTTCGAGGTCGCCGCGCTCGAGCGCTACGGAGTGCACCTCCACGAAGTCCCGCCGCGCTACCGCACCAGCTACTTCGCCCACATCTGGGGGAGCGGCTACGCCGCGGGCTACTACTCGTATCTGTGGAGCGAGGTGCTCGACGACGATGCCTACTACTGGTTCAAGGAGCACGGCGGTATGACCCGCGCCAACGGCCAGCGCTTCCGTGACATGATCCTCTCCCAGGGCGGCACCGAGGACGCCGGCGCGATGTACCGGGCCTTCCGAGGTAGAGATCCGAGTGTGGAGGCGTTGCTGGAGGAGAGGGGATTGAAGTGAGCTGAAAGAAAGCAGAAGGCAGAAAGCAGTGAGAACCTGAGGGTTCAGGAGGCAGGGTTCAGGGTTCAGGAACGGCCCTTACGGTCGACATCTCGACCCCGAGGTAGTCACTGAACCCTGAACCCTCTAGCCCTTCCTGCTTTCTGCTCTCTGCTTTCTGCTTTCTGCTCTCTGCCTCCTCCTCCCCCTCACTCCCCCTCGACTTTGAAGACGGGCAGACTCAATCCCCAGGCGATGGAGATGAAGCGGAGGGCGGCGACGGTGAGCATGCCGGCGACGGAGGAGGTGGGGCGGGGGACGCCGAGTGATTGGAGGACGAGGTACACGACGATTCCGGCGATCGCGGTGCTGGCGTATAGGTTGCCTTTGCGGAGGACGAGGGGGATCTGCGCAGTGAGCACGTCGCGGATCATGCCGCCGGCGACGCCGGTGATGGTTCCCATCATCACGATCACCACCGCGGGGAGCGCGGCGCGCTCGGCGATCTGCGCGCCGCTGATCGCGAAGAGGGCGAGGCCGAGTGCGTCGGCAACGAGGAGCGCGGCGAAAGGGGGCTGGCGGATGCGGACCCAGATGATCGTCAGCGCAGTGGCCGCGAGTATGACGATCAGGTACGTGGGGTTGCTGATCCAGAAGATCGGGTGGCGATCGAGGAGCACGTCGCGGATGGTCCCGCCGCCTATGGCGGTGACGAGCGCAATCACGACCACGCCGAAGAGGTCGAGGCGGTTGCGGCCAGCCGCAAGCGCGCCGCTCACCGCGAAGACTCCTACGCCCACGAGGTCGAGGAGATGGAGGATGGTCATGGCGACGGGGTCAGGTCTTTAATTTCGAGCGGGCTGGGCAGCGGCATCGCCGCTGCCCAGCCC
>DASSNL010000172.1:0-12246 GCA_035688075.1 Gemmatimonadaceae bacterium | reverse complement strand
GGCTGCCATGGCAGCCCGATGCACGATGCAAGACCTGACCCCGCCGTTTGGGGCAAATGCCCAGCCCGCTCGAAATTAAGACCTGACCCCGTCGTTCATTGCGATTATTGTTAGCCACGAGCGGAGCGACGCACTCGGCAGCCGCGCGGGCGCCCGACCGTCGCTCCCATCCCGGTTCGTGGTGGTGAAATGTTGGCATCCTCCGTCCCAGTAGAGATCACCGACGCGGTGAACGCGCGGATCCTGGCCGAGTCCGAAGATCGGATCTCCGGCTTCCTCGATGACCCCTTCGCCGAGATAGCTCGACGCTCGGGCGTCCCGCTGCCCACCGTGCTCGAGCGCATCCAGGCGATGCTCGCCGCCGGCACCATACGCCGGGTGCGCCAGACGCTGCTCGCCACGAACCTCGCACCCGGTGCGCTGATCGCCTGGAAGATCGCGCCCGAATCACTGGACGCCGGCTTCGACTACCTCTCGAAGGACGATCCCTTCTCGGGGCACGTCGTCATTCGCTCCACCGACGCCGAGACGCCCGGGTCGGCTTACCGGCTCTGGACCACGCTCAAGGTGCCGAGCGGTTTCTCCATGGAGAAGCATTGCGAGTGGTTGCGCGACCGGATCGGCGCGGAGGCGTTTCTCATCATGCCTGCCAGGGCGCTCTTCGCGCTGGGCGTGGGGCACGTGAGGCGGAGAGGGATGGAGCCGGGGAGCAGGACCGAGGAGCCCGGCCGCGTGCTCGACACCCACATCGTGGAGCTCAGCGACTACGATTGGCAGATCCTCGAGCCGCTCAAGCGCGAGTTCGCGGTGGAGGAGGTAAGGGAGGATCCGTGGGCCTCGCGCGCGGAGGAGGCAGGCGTCTCCCGCGAGGAATTTCTTCGGGTGGCGCGGTCGCTGAACGAGCGCGGCGTGATCGGCCGCTTCTCCACTTTCCTCGAGCATGTGAAGCCGTCGGCGGCCGGAACACGAGTGACCCGCTACAACGCGCTCTTTCACTGGCGCGTGCCGCCGGGGCGCGAGATCGAGGCGGGGAAGGAAGTGGGAAGGCACCACATCCTGACGCACGCCTACTGGCGCGAGGGCGGCCCCGCGTTCGCTAACGTGAACCTCATGGCCGTGGCGCACGGCACCGACAAGTCGCTCGTCCTCGCGCACAAGGCAGCCATCGACGAACATCTCGCGGAAGCGGGTATCCCGGTGAGCTACACCAACGTCTTCTGGGGGGGACGGAGCGAGATCAAGCCATCGGAGATCTCGCCCGTGGCGTACGCGGCGTGGTGCCGCTCGGTGAATCTGGATCCTGAAGCGATGCGAGACAGAGCTGCATGATGATTTCTGGACCCTCGGGCCGGCTTGCATCCGTGCTCCTGGCGATGATGATGGCGGGCGCACTCGCGTGCAGTGAAGGCGACGCGAGCGAGCGCGCCGCGAAGGAGAGCGCCGCAGCAGGTGGGGAGCCGGCAGCTGCTGCCCGGGCCGAGCCCGTGGACAGCGCGATCCTCCTCGCGCGCGCAGCCACGGCGCACTGGCAGGAGGTCTGTGAGTCAGACTCGGTAGCCATCCGGCACCGAGCGGCGGTGGCGGCAGCCGACCAGGCCGCGGCCGACTCGGTGCGCGCGGCGGACTCGGTCCACGCGGCGTTGCTCGACTCGCTCTCGCGCGACACCACGCGCGCGGCGAAGACGAAGCTGGCCGCTCTGCGCGCGAAGAAGCCGGCGCCCAAGAAAGACCCGCCGGCGTGGGCCGGAAAGGTGGCGCGCCGCGCCATGTCGCACACTCCGCTTCCCGGCGCGCTCTTTCCCGGCTGCCGCGTGGTAGCGTACTACGGCAACCCACTCTCGAGGCGCATGGGCATCCTGGGCGAGATCGCGCCCGACAGCATGCTCGCGCGGCTCGCGCGCCAGGCCGCGGCGTACCAGAAGGCGGATACTTCTACGCACGTGGTCCCCGCGCTCGAGCTGATCGCGATAGTCGCGCAGGCGGACGCCGGGCGCGATGGGCTCTACCGGGCGCGGATGCCCGACAGTCTCATCGAGCGCGTCGCTTCGTGGGCGGAGGAGAAGGGCTACATCCTCATCCTCGACATCCAGAACGGCCACAGCGACATGGCGCGCGAGGTGTCGTCGCTCGTTCCCTTCCTGAAGCGGCCCAACGTGCACCTGGCGCTCGATCCGGAGTTCTCGATGCCGGGGAAGAAGCGCCCCGGCACAGTGATCGGTACGCTCGACGCTCGTGAGGTGAATCAGGCAGTGGACACCCTCGCGCGGCTGGTGAAGGAGCACGAGCTGCCGCCCAAGATGCTGATCGTGCATCGCTTCACGCGACCGATGCTCACCAACCAGGAAAAGATCCGCCTCGATCCACGCGTGCAGGTGGTGATCGACATGGACGGGTTCGGCGCGCCCTTCCTCAAGCGCGACTCGTACCGCCGCTACGTGTTCGAGCATCCCGTACAGTTCACCGGCTTCAAGATCTTCTACAAGAACGACAAGCCGATGCTGACACCGGAAGAAGTCATGAAGCTCGTCCCGGTGCCGGTGTTCATCATGTATCAGTGAGCAGTGGAGCCGGGTCGGACGCCGCCGCGGAGGGGCGATCCGCACACCGGCCGCTCGGATCGGCCATGGATCGCGGGGTCGATCCACACTTCGTGTACGTTCTTGCGCTCCTCTTCACGCCCGATGGCCGCCGGGTAGTCCTCATGCGCAAAACGCGCCCAGCGTGGCAGGCGGGCCGCGTGAACGCGCTGGGCGGGAAGCTGCTCCCCGGCGAGAGCGCGGCCGCCGCCGCGAGCCGCGAGGTGCGCGAGGAGGCGGCGGTGGAGGTGCCGGTAGACTCGTGGCGCGAGCTGGTAGTCTGGCGCGATCCGGTTTACCGGATGCACGTGCTCTCCGCCTTCCACGCGGCCGCAGAGCAGGCGCGCACCGCGGAGGATCAGGAGGTCTTCCTCGCCCGCGTCGGCGATCTCCCCGATGAGTGCATCGAGAACCTGCGGTGGCTGATCCCGCTCGCGCTCGATCGCGATGTAGCGTTGCCGATCGAAGTGCGGAGCGCGAATCCACAGGGCTCCGGGCTCACGGAGCCGGTGCCGGAGCGGCGCTAGCTGCGTGTACGAACGGAGTGCATCGCTCCGGTGTAGAGTGGTAATTATCCCGCCGTACGCGGGATCGAGAGAATAGTGACGATGAAGTGGTTGCGTTACGCGCTGCGTATGCGTATCGAAAGTATATCGTCACTCCCGCCCTCTGTATTTCGATGCGCCCCCTGATGCTCCCCATCTCCCTGCTGATCGCGCTGGCCTGCGCCGCCCCCGCTCCCGCACTCGCCGAGCGCGTCGACGCCGACTCGCTGGCCTCCGACTCCGTGGTACTCGCCGCCACGCGCGCCATAGACGAGGGAAGACCGTGGCGCGCGACGCGCATTCTCGCTCCCGCGCTGGAAGACAGCGTGCTCCGGACTCCGGAGGTGGTGCTCACGGCCGCGCGCGCGGCGGCGCAATGGGGCGGCTGGTCGGAGGTGGATCGGCTCCTCGCCGGCGCCCCGTGGGTCGACTCGCTCGCGCACGGCGAGGGCCGCGTGCTCCTCACGCACTCCGCGCTCCAGCGCGGCGAGGACAGTACGGCGCTCCGCTACGCGAGGAGCTCCGTGACCACCGCCGATAGCCGTGTCGCCGAGGGAGAGCGACTGGTACTCCTCGCGCGCGCCTACGACCGGCTGGAAGTGAACGACAGCGCGGCCGCGGCATATTCCCGGGCGGGCAAGCTTCTGCCATCCATTGCCGACTGGCTCCGCCTGCGCGCAGCGGGGGTCACTGCAACGAATCGCGAGCGCGATGCGCTCTTTGCGGCGGTCCGCTCACCCGCGGCGCGTGAGCGTGTGGCCGCGGTGGATGCACGCGCGAGAGAGCGGAGCGGCGATGTGCCTGGCGCCATCGCGGCCTACGATTCGCTGGGTCTTCCGGTGAGCGCGCTGCGCCTGCGATTGGGCGACTCGGCTTCGGTCACGAAGCCGACGGCCGCGGACAGCGCCGCGGTGCGCAGCTCGCTCGTGAAGCTCCTGACCACGCGCAGCGGCAGCTCCACCGCGCGCGAGGCGCTGGCGCTGCTCGACGAGGCTTTCGCGCGGCTCAACCCCGAGGAGGAGCTCCACGCGGCACGCAGCGCGGCGGTTAGTGGGCCGGCCAGCCGCGCCGCCGAGGGATTCGAGCGCGCCTTCGAGGCGGGACTGGGCAATTCGCGCGATCGCTTCACCTACGCTTCGACACTCTCGCGGCTCGGTCGCGACCGCGAAGCCGCGACGCAGTTCGCGCGCGTGAAGAGCCCCGCGTCGCTTGCGGCATCGGCGGCCTACCAGCGCGCGAGGTCGCTCCTCAGAGCGGGGAAGGGCGCCGAGTCGCGCACGGCGCTCCGCCAGGTGATCAGGGACTACCGCGGCGACAAGGAAGCCGCGTCGCACGCGCTCTACCTGCTGGCCGACCTGGCTACCGACGAGGGGCGCGATGGCCCGGCGCGCTCCGCCTTCCGTGAGGTGGCGGAGCGCTACCCCACAGCGACGCTCGGTGCCAGCGCTGCATTCCGCGCGGCGCTGATCGCGTACGCCAGCGGTTCCTACCGCACGGCCGCGCGCGAGTGGGACGAGCTGGCGAAGCGGCATCCGTCGTCGAGCGAAGTGCTGGCGGCCGAGTACTGGAGCGGCCGCGCGTGGAGCGACGCCGGGGACAGCGCAACGGCGCGTGCGAGGTGGGAGGCCGTGGAGCGTCGCTCGCGGCTCTCGTACTACTCCATGCTTGCCGCGCGCCGGCTCGGGCGTGCCCCCTGGGTGCCGCCGTCGGCAGCCGACTCGTTCATCGCCGTCCCGTCCACAGACAGCGCCTTCGCGCGCGCTGCGCTCCTCGAGCGACTGGGGATGGATCCCGAAGCGGAGCTCGAGTACGCCTACCTCCGCGAGCATGCGGGCAGCACCCCCGACAGCATCCTCGCCACGGCGGCGGCCTTCCGCGCTCACGGGCTCGCGTCGCGCGGAATCTCGCTCGCACAACGCGCGCTCGCCCGTGGCGCAAGCCGCGACGCGAGGGCGTACAGACTCCTGTATCCGATCTCGCTCGATGCCGCGCTGGAGGCCGAGGCCGCCGGCAACGGACTCGATCCGTCGCTCGTCGCGGCGCTCATCCGCCAGGAGTCGCGCTTCAACCCGCGCGCCACTTCGCCGGTCGGTGCACGGGGGCTGATGCAGATAATGCCGCGTGTGGGGCACACCATAGCCAACGGGCTGGAATTCCCCGCCTGGGACGCCGCGCTCCTCTACCAGCCGGACGTGAGCCTGCAGCTTGGCACCACCCACCTGGCCGACCTTCTCTCGGGCTACAGCGACGATGGCCGTGCGCTTGCGGCATACAACGCCGGGAGGTCGCGCGTGCAGCGGTGGGCAAAGAAGCAAGGGGCGAGCGATCCGGAGATGTTCGTGGAGCGCATCCCATTCCGCGAGACGCGCGACTACGTTCGGATCATCCAGCGCAACCGCGAGCTCTACGCCAGCCTGTACGGCTGGTCGGGGAGCTGAGCCTCCGCCGAGCCCGCAGCTCCGATTCCCCGGGCGCGCGGCCAGCGCGATTCTCCCGGATTGCGCGCGATGTGACGTTTCTCCCGATGATCGGGTTATTCTCGCATGGCCGCAGCTGACTCGCAGATAGTGGGAGCGGTGCTCGGTGGTGACACCGAGGCCTTCGGCGTGCTCGTGGATCGCTACCAGGAGCGCTGCTTCCGACTGGCGCTGCACATTGTGGGAAGCCGGGAAGACGCCGAGGACGCGGTTCAGGAGTCGTTCCTGCGAGCGTACCGCTACCTGGGTGGCTATCGTGAGCGCGAGAAGTTCGCGGCGTGGCTGTACAGGATACTGGTGAACCAGTGTCGCACGACGCTCGCGCGCCGGCAGCGGCGGGAACTGCCCATGGCCGCTTGGGAGTGGGACGCCAGGGCGGCGGCCGATGCGGGTGGCGCCGACCAGGACGCTCTCCGCGACGAGCTGGCGCGAGCGCTCGACGCTCTCACGGAGGATCAGCGCGAAGCCGTAGTGCTGCGCTACGCTGAAGATCTCACCTACGACGAGATGTCGGCGGTTACCGGTGCGGGAGTCTCGGCACTCAAGATGCGCGTGCAGCGCGCCTGCGCGCGGCTCCGCGAGCTTCTACTGGAGAAATCCCATGCATGAACGGGCCGGCCTCCTGCCGGAGTGGGCGGTGTCGGAGCTGCGCCGCCCGGTAACTGTTCCCGACGCTCTGCGCGAGCGTGTGATGACGCGCGTCCGTGCCGCCGCTCGTCCGTCCGCTGCCGCTCCTGCTCCCGCGGCGATCACGACTCGAGCGTCGGTCGCGCGGCGCCGGCATCGATTCCCCGTCTCGGGTGCGCTCGTCGCGCTCGCGGCGAGCGTGGCATGGCTGGCGTTCGCCTCCACGATCTTCCGCTCGCGCTCGGACTTCGTGCAGGGCGCCGACACTCCCACCGGACGCATGATGGTGCTCGGCGATACGGTGGACTCCGCCCTGCACGACACTCTCCGGCTCGTGCGCTTCGTGCTCCATGCGCCGGGCGCTGCGCGCGTGGCGATAGCGGGGGACTTCAACGACTGGAGCCGCACGGCTACGCCGCTGGTAGACAGTGCGGGGTCGGGCGTATGGTCCGCGGTGGTCGCCCTGGATCGCGCGAGCAGGCGCTACGCGTTCGTGGTCGACGATACACAGTGGGTGCGCGCCGAGCGCATGGACAGCGCTCGATCGGCATCTCCCCCGCGGCGTGCTGCTCCGGTGGGAGGCGATTCCACCTGACCACCGCGACGCGCGCCGAGCGGACGGCGCAGAGAATCAGGCCCGACGAGATAACGGTTTATAAACCGTCGTACGCCGTGGCGGCAATCGCGGCGCTGGCCGTGTTCGCGCTCTACGTGGCGACCCTCGCTCCCACGACGGCAATGTGGGACACCAGCGAGTACATCGCCGCCGTGAAGGTGCTCGGGCTGCCGCATCCGCCGGGGAATCCACTCTTCGTCCTCCTGGGCCACGCCTTCGGTCTGCTCCCGATCCCGGTGAGCTACGCCGCGCGCATCAACATGTTCGTGGCGCTGCTCGATGCGATCGCGGCGGGGCTCTGGTTCCTCGTCACCGAGCGAATCCTCTCGCACTGGCTGGCGCTCCGCTGGCAGCGCATCGCAGGAGCCGCGGTCGCCGTGATCGTGGGGGCCACATCGTTCACCGTCTGGAACCAGTCGGTGGCGGCGGAGAAGGTCTACGCGGTGAACGTGCTCGGCATCGCGCTGGTGTCGTGGATCATGCTGCGCTGGTTGGCGGCGCCCGATGCACCGCGCGCACTGCGCCTGCTCGTGCTCGTCGCCTTCCTCGTGGGGCTGGGATACGCGAATCACCCGGCGGGCTTCCTGGTGATACCTGCCGTGGGCGTGGCGATCCTGGTGCGCAAGCCGCGCACGCTCCTGCGCTGGCGGTTGATGCTGGCCTGCTTCGGTGCGCTCCTGCTGGGCCTCACGCCCTTCATCTTCGAGCCGATCCGCGCGGCGCAGTTCCCACCGCTCAACGAGGGCGAGCCAACCGGTTGCGCCACACGGCTGGAGGCGTCGTGCACCTTCAGCGACCTCACCGCAGAGCGGCTGTGGGACAACATCCAGCGGACGCAGTACGCCAAGCCTTCCATCACCGACCGCCAGGCACCGATAGGCGCACAGCTAGGACTCCTCTGGACTTACTTCAAGTGGCAGTGGCTGCGCGATGCGTACGGAAGCTACGGAACCGCGCAGGGCGCGCTCGCCGTCGCCTTTCTACTGCTGGGGCTCGTGGGCGCACGCGAGCATTGGCGTCGCGACCGCACTTCGTTCTGGTACTTCGCCACGCTGATGTTCACGCTCACCTTCGCTCTCGTGTTCTACCTGAACTTCAGGTACTCGTGGGGCCAGGCGCCGGAGCTGGGACGCAGTGTGCCGCGTGAGCCGCGGGAGCGCGACTACTTCTTCGTCTGGACGTTCTCCGCGTGGAGCGTGTGGACCGCGCTGGGGATCGTCGCCCTCTGGCAGGGAGCTGCGCGCCTGGTAGGCGGTGCATCGAAGGGCGGGGGAGGCGAGCGTACCGGCGAGCTCCCGCGCGAGAGGAGCTGGCTCGTCGCTTCGCCGCTGCTCGCCATCGCGCTGATCCCGCTCTTCACCAATGCCAGCCAGGCATCCCGGCGTGGGGAGACCTTCACGCGCGACTGGGCCGTGGATCTCCTGAACTCGGCGGAGCCGTACGCGGTGATCATCACCAACGGCGACAACGACACCTTCCCGCTCTGGTACGCTCAGGCCGTGGAAGGAGTGCGGAAGGATGTGATCGTGGCGGTGACGTCGTACGTGGACATGGACTGGTTCGTACGGCAGATAATTCGCCGGCCGGTGTACGAGTATGATGCCGCGCGGGGTCCCTCCATCTACCGCGGTCGCGAATGGCCGAAGCCGAGCGGGCCGCCGCTCGCGATGACGCTTGCCGAGGCGGATTCCATTCCTGGGCTGGTGACGCTGCGGGAGCCGCAGCGCTTCGTGCACGGCAACCTCGTTGCCACGGTGGGGCCGGGCTACATCTCCCGCGGCCAGGTAGTGGTGCTGCGGATGATCCTGGACTCCTTTCCGGGGCGGCCGATCTACTTCTCGGCGGGGAGCTACGCGCAGCAGCTGGGACTCGGGCCGTACCTTCTCACGCAGGGGATGTTGCAAAAGCTCATGCCCGACTCGGTGAGAGCCGCGCCGGGTATCCTGGCGAGTCCCTCCGGCTATTTCGACGTGGCGCGCACCGAGGCGCTGTGGGACAGCGTCTATCGCGCGCCCGAGGCGCTCATCCGCCAAGGCGACTGGGTGGATCGTCCCTCGGCCGGGATCCCGTTCGGCTACGTGATCACGGGCGAGATGCTCGCGCAGGCGCTCGAGCTGGGGGGCGACAGCGCGAAGGCAGACAGCGTGATGCGCACCGCGAACGCGATGGCGAAGGCGGCGCGACTCGACGACTTCCTGGCGACTATCTCACGCTGAGAGAGCGCTGATCACCCACGGCGTCAGTCGGCGCGGGATCAGTCGGCGCGGCTGTGCGAGTCGTAGTACGCGTCTATCCCCCAGCTCACCACCTGCTCTGCGAGCGCGCGCCGCTCCGGCGGGATATTGGGGCCACCGATCGTCTCGGCGAGCAGCTCCTTGGTGGAGATGACCGCGTGCTCCACGGTCGCGCCGTCATCGCGTAGCGCGGCGACGTAGTCGCCGACCGACGCTCGGAGCTCGGAGGCAGTGCGTTCTTCGTTGTCGTCTGGTCGGAGCTGGCAGGCGGCGATGATGGCGGTGGCGAGTCGGTCGCGCGCCCGATCGGCGGCCGCGGGCAGTGCGCCCGGGATGCGCGGCGAAACTGGATCGGCGGAGAGAGCGCGGCTCTGTAAATCACCCGGGGTATTCGTCATACAAGCTCCGGTCGTGAGCACACGGCAATGGAGGGGGCCGAAGCAATTCGCGATGTTGGGAAAGGTACTTCTACCAGCAACGCCACGCGAGAGCGTGTTGGGCACCAAACATATGCTTTCGAGGCCTCAGCGGCAAGATGCAACGCCGTACCCGATGCGCTTCGCTGCACCTACGCTGCGCCTTCCGCGCGCGTTGCACTGCGACTCGGCGCGCTGAATCGATGACGCATTCTCCCATGGAGGTCCCCACTATGGGTCATGCTCGCCGCCATCAATTCCGCCGCCGTACACGGCATCGAGGCGTACGACGTAACCGTGGAAGTGGACTGCGCCTTCGGCCTTCCGCAGTGGTTCATCGTTGGACTCCCCGCCGGATCCGTGAAGGAGAGCAGGGAGCGAGTCGGTGCGGCGCTCGCCAACTCCGGCTTCAGGATCCCGCCGCGAAGAGTGACCGTTAACCTTGCACCCGCGGACACGCGGAAGGACGGCACCGCGTTCGATCTCCCCATAGCACTCGGTATCCTCGCCGCCACCGGTCAAATCCCGCCCGAGCGCGTACGCGATCTCGTCGTGGTAGGCGAGCTCGGACTCGATGGAAGCGTGAGGGCCGTGCGCGGAGCGCTCCCCGTAGCGCGCAGAGTAGCGGTGTCCGGTGGGCGCACGCTCGTGCTTCCGACGCAGAATGTCGCCGAGGCGAGTCTGGTGAGCGCGGTGCCGCTCGCCGCTCCGAGCTCCCTGGCAGAGTTGGTCGAGTGGCTACTGGGCGGGGAAGCGCTTCCGCCCGCGAGCGAGCAGTGCCGCCCGCGAGCGCAGGGGAACGCGCTGGATCTTGCCGACGTGGCGGGCCAGGAGAGCGCGAAGCGCGCGATGGAGATCGCGGCGGCGGGGGCGCACAATGTTCTCATGATCGGCCCGCCCGGAGCGGGGAAGACCATGCTGGCGCGCCGCCTACCCGGGATCCTCCCCGAGCTCGAGGAGGAGGAGGCGCTCGAGGTCACGGCCATCCAGTCGGTGGCGGGGCTGCTCTCCAACGCGAGCGCGCTCATCAGCGAGCGGCCCTTTCGCGCGCCGCACCACACCATCTCCGATGCGGGACTCATCGGCGGCGGGAATCCTCCGCGGCCGGGCGAGGTGAGTCTGGCGCACAACGGGGTGCTCTTCCTCGACGAGCTCCTCGAGTTTCGCCGACACGTGGTAGAGGCGCTGCGACAGCCAATGGAGGATGGAAGTGTGGTCATCGCACGCGCTGCCGGTTCCGTCGCATTCCCCGCGCGCTTCGCTCTCGTGGGTGCCATGAATCCGTGTCCCTGCGGTCAGGCGGGCGATCCCGCGCGGCGGTGTAGCTGCGCGGCGAGCGAGATCTCCCGCTACCGCTCGCGACTCTCCGGGCCGATGGCCGATCGCATCGACCTGCACGTGCACGTCGGGAGGATCTCCGTCTCGGCGCTCGGTGCTCGTGGAGATTCGCGCGAGAGCTCGGCGAGCGTGCGCGAGCGAGTGCAGCGGGCGCGCGCGAAGCAGCGAGTGCGCTACGCTCGCACGCCGCGAGTGTCGTGCAACGCGCACGCCCCCGCCCGACTGGATGGCGAATGGATGCAGATCGGCTCCGAAGCGGTCCGGCTGCTGGCGGACGCCGCCGAGCGACTCGGCTTCACGGCGAGAGCATACCACCGAGTGCTGCGGGTGGCGCGGACTATCGCCGATCTGGATGGCGATGCGGCGGTTGGGGAGCCGCACGTGGCGGAGGCACTCGGATACAGGCCGGTGCTGTGAGAAGGGACGGCCGTTTCCAGTGACCGCCCCGGTGTCTCGATCGTTGTAGCCACGTGCAGCCTCGAGCCACCCCAACCTCATCATACCATGTTCACCACGAGCAGCATGCGCGTTACAGCGCTCCTGGCGGCCGCGTTCACGCTCGCTGCCTGCGGCAGTGACAAGGCCGCCGGTCCCAGTACCGCCAACAACGAGCAGATCATCTCCGAGATGACGGCCGCGCTGCAAACGGCCGGCGACAGCGAGAGCTTCGAGCACTTCATAACGCTGCAGGCCGCGATCATGGGCCTCTCCGCCGGTGCGCCGGTGAACGCGGGGAACGTGACCATCGATGGTCACAGCCATAGCTTCAACACGACGAGCATGACGATCGAGGAGCACGACTCTACCAGCGGCGAAGTGCTCGATCGCCTCACGCTGGTGGTCGGGTGGCGCCACACGGATGGCGATTCGCTCTTCTTCGCGATGTACGCTCCGTCCGTCGAGGAAGTCCCTATGGACCGTCGGACGGCAGCGACGTTCATGCAGCGGCCCAGGGCCGGTACGCCGAGCCTCGCCGACGTCGCCGCCATGTTGCGGAGCGGTCGTTACACGATCTCCAGGAGCGTAGCGGCTGGGCCGGATGAGCCGGCCATCTTCGCGATCAAGTTGGGGGACGAGATCTGGAGCGCATACTCCGATGAAGGCATCGTGAGCGGATCGATCTCGTTCTCCTCCTCGTCCGGCGACTGCAACGTGGGCGGGACGGATGGAAGCGCTTTCGACGTCGATCTGGTCAGCTGCGAGATGCTGCGCTCCAACGTAGCGCTCCAGGCGAATACCTTCGACGACTATTCGGAAGCGGATCCGCCGCCGGCCGGGCCGAGCGTGGCCATCACGTCACAGCCGGTGATAGGCGTGAAGCTCATCGCCCAGGGGAGCAGCACGGGAACCTGATCTCGACCCGTCGGATGATGAACGAAGCCCGGCGCGCGGCGCCGCGCTCCGGGCTTCGTTCATC
>DASSNL010000169.1:0-12425 GCA_035688075.1 Gemmatimonadaceae bacterium | reverse complement strand
TCATGGATGTTCTCGCCGACATCGAGAGGACCCACGGCCCGGCGCACGCCAACCGCCGGGTAGCAGCCTACTCCCTGTTCGGAATGATGAACTGGATCTACACCTGGTACGATCCTCTCGGTGACGTGGGTGTGGAGCTGCTCAGCCAGAACATCTGCCGGCTCTTCCTCGGCGGCTACGTGGGTCTGCCCGTGGACGAGGCGGCGTTGTCGAGAGGAGGAGCGGGGTGATGAGGGAGAAGGGAGAAAGCAGAGAGCAGAGAGCAGAAAGCAGTGAAGACCTCCGAGGGGTGAGATCCCGACCCTCGCGGGTTCTCACTGCTTTCTGCTCTCTGCTTTCTGCTTTCAGCCAGCACGACTTACCGACTTAACGGGAGACTAACGCATGGCAACCGCAACAATCGCCGAGGGCGCGACCGACACCACCCTCGTCACGTACAGGAAGGACGGCAACCTCGCCATCCTCGAGCTCAATGATCCGCCGGCGAACACGTACACGCACGAGATGATGCGGCAGCTGGACGATTGCATCATCCGCGCGAGGTTCGACAACGACGTGCAGGTGATCGTACTGCGCGGAGCGGGCAACAAGTTCTTCTCGGCGGGCGCGAACATCAAGATGCTCAACGAAGTGGACCCCACCTTCAAGTACTACTTTTGCCTCCACGCCAACGAGACGCTGAGCAGGTTGGAGCAGACGCCGAAGCTCGTCATCGCGGCGATCAACGGACACTGTGTGGGAGGCGGGCTGGAGATCGCGATGGCGTGCGACATCCGCATCGCGAGGCAGGATGCGGGGAAGGTCGGACTTCCCGAAGTGAACCTGGGCGTGCTTCCCGGAACGGGCGGGACGCAGCGGCTCGCGCGGCTCGTGGGGAAAGCGAAGGCGATCGAGCTGATGGCGACGGGACGCACCTTCTCCTTCGAGGAAGGTCAGTCGCTCGGGATCATCAACGAGGTGTACCCGAAGGACGACTGGTGGGAGAGCGTGCTCCTCTACGCGCGGCAGTTCTGCCTCCCGAACAAGGCGGCGATGGCGGTGGGTCACATCAAGCGCGCGGTGCAGTCCGGCGCGGAGGTACCACTCGAGTACGGCCTCGCAATGGAGCGCGAGCTGCAAAGTCTTCTCTTCAAGAGCGCCGATGCGAAGGAAGGGATCGGGTCGTACGTGGAGAAGCGGCAGCCGACGTTCAAGGGGAGATGATCCAATGGTGACCGGGTTGCGCAGCGTCGCGCTCGTACGGTGGGCAAGATGAGCGCGGCGCCGACGGTGGAGCGCTTCCCTTCCCGACTGGTGATTGGCGGGGAGAGTGTGGAGGCGAAGTCGGGCGACCATTTCGATGTCGTGAATCCCGCCACCGAAGAGGTTCTCACCTCGGTGGCGGAGGCGGGTCCCGATGACGTGGATGCCGCGGTGCGTTCGGCGCTCGAGACATTCGAGAGCGATGCATGGCGCGGCACGAGCGCGCGGAAGCGCGGCGAGATGCTCTACCGGCTCGGCGAGCTGATACTCCGCGACCTAGACGAGCTCTCGCGGCTCGAGACGCTGAACAACGGGAAGCCGGTGCTCGAGTCGAAGATAGACGCGCGGCTCGCCGCGCAGACTTTCAAGTACTATGGCGGCTGGGCGGACAAGATCCACGGCGAGACGATTCCCGTAGACGGTCCGTTCCTCAACTTCACGCTGCGCGAGCCGCTTGGAGTGGTCGGCGCGATCGTGCCGTGGAACTTCCCGCTCAACCTCGCCTCGTGGAAGGTCGCTCCGGCGATCGCGTGTGGCAACACGGTGGTCCTGAAGCCGGCGGAGCTCACGCCCTTCACCGCTCTGAAGCTCGCGGAACTGGCGCTCGAGGCGGGCTTCCCACCTGGAGTTCTGAACTGCATCCCGGGCAAGGGGTCGGTGGCTGGCGCTGCACTGGTCAAGCACCCCGACGTGGCGAAGATCGCCTTCACCGGTTCCACCGAGGTCGGACGCGAGATCATGCGCGAGGGCGCGGCCACGGTGAAGCGCGTCTCGCTCGAGCTGGGCGGCAAGTCGCCCAACATCGTCTTCGCCGACGCCGATCTGGATGCGGCGGCGAAGGGTGCGCTCAACGCGATTTTCTACGGGAAGGGCGAGGTGTGCGCAGCCGGCTCGCGGCTGCTCGTGGAAGAGTCGGTACGCGGAGAGCTGGAGGAGCGGATCCTCGCGCGTGCCAAGAAGATGGTGGCGGGCGATCCGCTCGATCCGAAGACGCGGCTCGGTGCGATCGTGTCGTCGAAGCAGATGGAGCGTGTGCTCGGCTACATCGAGGGCGCGCGCAGCGAAGGCGCAAAGCTCCTCTCGGGCGGCGAGCGAACTCCCGTCAACGGGAAGGGCTACTTCGTGGCACCCACGATATTCGGCGACGTGGATGCCGGAATGACCATCGCACGTGAGGAAGTGTTCGGTCCCGTGCTCGCGATGCTCACCTTCGCGGATGGCGAGGAGGGCGCCGCGCAGCTGGCCAACCGCACGATCTACGGGCTCGCCGCGGGGATCTGGACGCGCGACATCAAGAAGGCGTTACGCACCGCGCGCGCGGTGAAGGCGGGCACCGTGTGGATCAACACGTACAACATGTACGACGCCGCCTCCCCGTTCGGCGGCTTCAAGCAGTCGGGCTTCGGCCGCGATCTCGGCGAAGCAGCGCTCGAGGGGTATACGCAGGTGAAGTCTGTTTGGGTGGATCTTTCATGAAAGCAGGAAGCAGAAAGCAGGAAGCAGAAAGCAGGAAACCGCGAACGGTGGGTGCTCCTCGGACGAGGCGGGGCCGTGAGGCACCGAAGGTGCGTTCGTGATGACGAGTGGATCGGCGGGGCCGCCCCCGGTCATAGTGGATGCGCTGCGCACGCCCATCGGGAGGCACGGTGGGGCGCTTGCGCGGGTGCGGCCAGACGACCTGGCGGCTGTTGTCATCCGCGCCATCCTCGAGCGCACGGGCGTCGAGCCCGGGGCAGTCGACGACGTGATCCTCGGTTGCGCGAATCAGGCGGGGGAGGACAATCGCAACGTGGCGCGCATGGCGCTGCTGCTGGCGGGGATGCCGGTGACGGTGCCGGGGCAGACCGTGAACCGGCTTTGCGGATCAGGGTTGCAGGCGGTGGTGAGTGCGGCGCAGGCGGTGCGCGCCGGCGAGGGCGAGTGCTTCGTGGCGGGCGGCGTGGAGAGCATGTCGAGGGCGCCGTGGGTGACGCTCAAGCCGGAGGAGAGCTTCCCGCGCGCGGCCCCGGCGGTGGCCGACACCACCGTCGGGTGGCGCTTCGTGAACTCGAAGCTTCCGAAAGAGTGGACGATCTCACTGGGCGAGACAGCCGAAGAGGTGGCGCGCCGCTGCGGGATCACTCGCGAAGAGCAGGATGCGTTCGCGCTCGAGAGCCAGCAACGCACCGCACGCGCGATGGAGGAAGCCCGCTTCGCGGATGAGATCGTCCCGGTGGAGATAGTCGGCCGCAAGGGAGAGCGCACGAAAGTCGAGCGCGATGAGCACCCCCGCCCCGACGTCACCATCGAGAAGCTCGGTGCGATGCGCCCTGCCTTCGTACGCGATGGTGGAACGGTGACCGCGGGATCGTCGAGCGGGATCAACGATGGCGCGAGTGCATTGCTGGTGATGTCGGACGAGGCAGCACGCGCGGCCGGCCTCCGACCGTTGGCGCGCATAGTGGCGTCCGCGGTGGCCGGCGTCTCGCCGGAGATCATGGGGATGGGGCCGGTCCCCGCCACGCGCAAGGCACTCGAGCGCGCAGGGCTCGGCATCGACGACCTGGACCTCATAGAGCTCAACGAGGCCTTCGCCTCACAGTCCATCGCGTGCATCCGCGAGCTTGGCGCCGATCCGGAGCGGGTGAACGTGAACGGCGGTGCGATAGCGCTGGGCCACCCACTCGGCGCATCGGGTGCGCGCGTGCTCACCACGCTCGTGCACGAGCTCGCGCGGAGAGAGAAGCGATTCGGTCTGGCGACCATGTGCATCGGCGTCGGACAGGGGATAGCCACCATAGTGGAGCGTATGCCATGAGCTACGAGCACATCCTCCTGAGCCGCTCCGAGGGCATCGGTGTGCTGACGCTGAACAGACCCGACAAGCTCAATGCTTTTGCCGGAATGATGCGCCAGGAGCTGGGGGAGGCGCTGGCGGAGCTGGAGAACGACCCCGCAGTGAGGGTGGTCGTGATCACGGGCGCGGGGCGCGGATTCTGCGCGGGTGCGGATGTGGGGTACATGGCGCAACTCGTGGAGGAGCGCGATACGATCGCGATGGCCGCGCTCGTGGAAGCGGGGCGGCGCGTGGTGATGACCATGCGCGAATCCGCGAAGCCGGTGATCGGCAGCATCAATGGCGTGGCCGCCGGTGGCGGCGCCAATCTCGCGCTGGCGTGCGATCTCCGTATAGCGAGCGACCGGGCGCGGCTGGGACAGACCTTCAACCGAATCGGGCTGCACCCCGACTGGGGCGGCACCTACTTCCTCCCCCGACTGGTGGGGCCGGCGAAGTCGCTCGAGCTCTTCTGGACGGCGGATATCATCGACGCCGAAGAGTGTCTACGGTTGGGGCTATTCAACCGGGTAGTTCCGCACGAGCGGCTCGAGGAGGAGACGATGGAGCTGGCGCGTATGCTCGCCGCGAAGCCGGCGCTGGCGCTCTCGCTCGTGAAGCGCGCCGTGTACAGATCGATGCGGAACACGCTGCCGGAGATGCTCGACTACGAGCTCGAGGCGCAGCTCCGCTGCTTCGAGAGCGGAGATGCCGCAGAGGGGATCACGGCCTTCGTGGAGAAGCGCACGCCCGTGTTCGGCGGGAGCGGACTCGAGGAAAGTGAACGCGAACGCAGATGATCGCACGAGGCAAATGACCAGCAGGTGACTCAGCAGCTGACAGGAGCGCTATCATGGCACTTTCGAAGATCACGAACTTCGACGACTGGATCGACCTCTTCAAAGTCTGGCAGGACGACATCGGCCTCGACGCGAGGGAGCTGAAGGACTACAAGTTCGACGTCAAGCTCGCCGACCTCGACGTTTCGGAGATCGAGTTCGGACACTACCGCGGGAACAACAAGTGGCCGACGGTCATGCACATCCCGGATCAGCGGATCCGCGACGCGCTCCAGACGCTGATCATCTACCAGGGCGACACCGAGTTCGCCTCGGTGGAGCAGCAGCGCGCTCTCCTGGAGAACGCGCCGAGCGATTACGACCTCCTCTCGATCTACCGCGTCATGGCCGAAGAGATGCGCCACGGCTGGCAGATGTCCTATCTGCTCGTCACGCACTTCGGCGACGAAGGACGCCGCGAGGCCGAGAAGCTTCTCCAGCGCCGCGCCGACGAGCAGGAGCGTCTGCTCGGCTCCTTCAACGAGCGCGTCGAGAACTGGCTCGACTTCTTCGCGTACACCGAGTTCATCGATCGCGATGGGAAGTACCAGCTGCAGATGATGTCGACGTCGGCGTTCGCCCCGCTCTCGCGCTCGATGAAGCCGATGCTGCGCGAGGAGTCGTTCCACCTGGGAACGGGGAACAACGGGCTCCTACGGATCATCAAGGCAGGTAAGATTCCGACGGCGGTCATGCAGCGCTACTTCAACAAGTGGGTCTCCACCGCGTTCGATCTCTTCGGAACGGACAACTCGTCGTCGGCGCAGTGGGCTTACACGTGGGGACTGAAGGGTCGCTTCGATGAGCGCAGCAACCCACAGACGCCGGAGCCGGGGCGGCTCAACGAGTACGCACGTGAGCTTTACCGCCAGGAAGTCCAGGGTCTGATCGACCGCCTCAACCAGCACGTCCCCGAGGACCAGTCGAAGCTCAGGGTACCGAGCGTGAAGTTCAACCGCCGTATCGGCCAGTACCGCGGAATGACCTTCACCGTTGACGGCGAGCCGATCGAGCGGGAGAAGTACGCGGATTACGTGGCGTCTGTGACGCCCACGATGGAAGACCGCGAGTTCCTCCGCGGGATCTTCAAGGAGAACGACTGGATCGCGCCCAAGAAGAGTGACTCCTGAACCAGCGATCGGAGCGGCGGCCGGGGAGCGCGACACGGTCGCCCCGGCCGCGCGGACGCTTCTAATCGCACATCGGGGCGCACCGCGCGAGCGTCCCGAGAACACCCTTCCCTCCTTTCTCCGCGCACTCGAGCTCGGCGCTCACGGCATCGAGCTCGACGTGCACCGGAGCAGCGACGGCGTCCTGGTGGTTCACCACGATGAGGTTCCCCGAGCCATCGCGCCGAGCGGAAGGCTGGCCGGCCGCCGGATCGACTCGCTCACCTTCGACGAGCTGCAGGGCTTCGCCGTGGGAGGGAGTGCACTGATCCCAACGCTCGACGAAGTCCTTGCCGTCGTCAAAGGGCGCGCGCGGCTGTTCATCGAGCTGAAAGGCACAGGGACCGAGGAAGGAGTTGTGCAGGCGGTCCGTGACTCTGCCGCGCCCGAGCAGTGCGCCGTGCACAGCTTCGGCCACGAGGCCGTGCGGCGCGTTCACGAGATGGCACCCGAGATTCGCTGCGGAATCCTCTTCGACCGCGCCCCGGTGGATGTGGCCGCGTCGATGCGCGAGAGCGGCGCGGTCGACGTCTGGCCGCAGTGGGCGCTCGTGGATCAGGCGCTGGTCGACGCCGTGCACACGGCAGGCGGGCGCGTGATACCGTGGACGGTCAACCGGGCGGAAGCCGCACGTGCCCTCGTCGCGCTCGGCGCGGACGCCATCTGCACCGATGTGCTTCCCGAAATCCGGGAAGCCTTGGAGAACAGAGCATGACAGCACGCACTCGCGTGGCAGTGATAGGCGCCGGTACGATGGGACACGGGATCGCTTACGTGTCCGCGCTCGCCGGCTGCAGGGTAAGTATGACGGATACCGATCCGGAGCGCCTCGAGAACGGCGCCCGCCAGATCGCCATCGCATTCGATAAGGCGATCGAGCGCGGCAAGTGTACCGTTGCGAAGCGAGACGAAGCACTCGGTCTCCTCGAGACGACCGTCACGCGCGACCAGGCGGCGTCCGGCGCGGACGTCGTGATCGAGGCGGTGCCCGAGAAGCTCGAGCTGAAGCAGCGAATATTCGCCGACATCGAGCCGCAGGTGCGGCCGGACACCATCCTGGCGAGCAACACCTCGTCGCTCTCCATCACGAGGATCGCGCTCCCCCTGCGGCGCCGCGACCGGCTGCTCGGGATGCACTTCTTCAACCCGGTGCCGGTGATGAAGCTGCTGGAGGTGGTGCGCGGCGAGGAGACCGGGGACGCACAGGTGGAGCGAGCGCGCGACTTCGCCGCGAAGTTGGGCAAGACGCCGATCGTGGTGCGCGACACGCCGGGATTCGCGACGAGCCGGCTGGGCGTGGTGCTCGGGCTCGAGGCGATCAGAATGCTGGAACAGGGCGTGGCGAGCGCGGAGGACATAGACCGCGCCATGGAGCTCGGCTACAACCATCCCATGGGGCCGCTGCGTCTCACGGATCTCGTGGGGCTCGATGTTCGCCTCGCGATCGCCGATCACCTCCACGACACGCTCGGCGGAGACACGTACAAGGCGCCCGAGCTACTGCGCGAGAAGGTAGCGCGCGGGGAGCTGGGAAAGAAAACGGGGCGCGGCTTCTACACGTGGGAGAAAGAGAGATGACCGAAGAGAGCGTCGTGAAGTACGAGACGCGCGGCCGGGTCGCCATGGTCACCATCGACCGTCCCGAGATGCGCAATGCGCTCGACGGCCAGGTGCGCTGCGCATTCCTTGGCGCGATCGACAGGGCGAGAAGCGACGAGAACGTGCGAAGCGTGATCGTCACTGGCGCGGGCGAGAAGGCGTTCGTTGCGGGCGCTGACATCCGTGAGTTCGAGGGACGATCGCCGGTGGACCAATGGCGGGTGATGAAGTCTCCGTCGATCTTCGACGCGGTCGAGCGGCTCCCCAAGCCAGTGATCGCGGCGGTCAACGGCTACTGCCTGGGCGGCGGGATGGAGCTGGCGCTCGCCTGCGACGTCCGTATCGCATCGTCGAGCGCGAAGTTCGGCCAGCCCGAGGTGAATCTCGGCATCATCCCCGGTGGCGGGGGCACCCAGCGGCTTCCCCGCATCGTGGGACTCGGCGCCGCGCTGCGGCTGATCCTGAGCGGCGAGATCATCCCGGCCGGGGAGGCGCTCCGGCTGCGGCTCGTGGAGGAGGTCACCGAGCCCGCCAGGTTGCTCGAGCGTGCGATCGAGCTGGCAGAGGTGATGGCGTCAAAGAGTCCGGTGGCGCTGGCGGCGGCAAAAGAGGCGACGCGGGCGGCGCTGAGTCTGCCGCTCGACGATGGCCTGAAGCTGGAGGCCGCGCTCTTCCAGCTCTGCTTCTCGAGCGCCGACAAAGCCGAAGGGGTGCGCGCCTTCCTCGAGAAGCGCGCGGCGGAGTTCAGCGGACGGTGAGTGGCGAGCCGCAGTCACAGAGAGAGGGCGCAGCGGCGGGCGAGGCGGAGTCATCGTCCCCTGCCATCACCCTCGGTAACGCGCCCATTCGCATCACCGATTTCCACATCCACATTCAGCCCTGGCGGACGATGAAGCCGCAGGTGATGGAAACCATGCGGCGCGGCAAGGAGGAACACTTCGATTTTCTCCTCGCCGTGATGGATGATCCGCAGCTCCTCCTGCGCATGATGGATGAACAGGGGATAGATCGCGTGGGGATGGTGAACTACCCGAGCCCGAACATCATGGGCTTCGGCGACGACACCAACGACTTCGCGGCGCGCTACGCCGAGGCGGCGCCTGATCGCCTGCTCCCATACGGCGGGGTCGATCCGGTGACCACGCGGGACGCCGTGGGCTCCGTGAAGCGGCTCCTGGAGCTGGGGATACGAGTCCTGAAGCTGCATCCGCCGCACCAGGCGTTCGCGGCCAACGACTACACGAACGGCCTCGATGCGCTCGCGAAGATCTATGCAACCTGCGAGAGCGAAGGTCTGCCGGTTCTGGTGCACACTGGCACGAGCATCTTCCCCGGCGCGCGGAGCAAGTATGGAAATCCCATGGAGCTGGACGACGTCGCCATAGACTTCCCCGATCTCCGGCTGGTCATGGCCCACGGTGGCCGCCCGCTCTACACCGAGGAGGCATTCTTCATCCTGCGGCGGCACCGGCGCGTGTGGCTGGATCTCTCCGGCATCCCGCCCAGGAACCTCCTCACATACTTCCCGAGGATCGCGGAGCTGGAGCTGCAACTGCTCTGGGGCACGGACTGGCCGAGCCCCGGAGTCACCAGCATGCGGCGCAACGTGGACCAGTTCCTCGAGCTTCCCCTCCCCGACCGGCTCAAACGTGCGGCGCTGGAGACAAACCCGGAGCGATTGCTTCCGCGTAGTTGAAGTGTCGTGTGACGCGCGCCATCGTTATTGGCGCACGAGACGTTCTCACCAGTAGCTACGTCGGCTTTTTCTCGTCAGCAGTTCTCATCCGCGGGCCTCCGAGTCCGCATCCCCGCAAACCACGCCATGAAACCTTTCCATCAGAGGACGACCAGTTACGCCCTGCGCGTAGCCGTGATCGCGCTCGCCATGGGAGCGGCCGGCTGCGCGTCGTCGAAGCAGTCCGGCTCGCAGGCGCCCACTCCGGCGCGAGCGTCAGCGGACAGTGCTCGCGCCGTGCCGGGACCGGGCGCGCTCTCCACGCCGAATGCCGATCCCTTCCCCAGCACGTACAAGCCGTTTCCATCGCGGCCCACGCTGATCAAGAACGTCACGATCTTCACCGCGGCCGGGCCGCGGATCGAGAATGGTGCGATCTTCCTGCGCGATGGGAAGATCGTGGCGGTGGCCAAGAGCGCTGACGACCAGGCGATCACGCAGGCGATCTCCGGGGCCAATCCGGTGATCATCGACGGCCAGGGGAAGTTCGTCACCCCGGGAATCATCGACGTGCACTCGCACATGGGTGTGTACTCCGCGCCCGGCGTGGAGGCGAACAGCGACGGCAACGAGGCCACGAGCCCGGCCACGCCCGAGGTGTGGGCCGAGCACTCCGTGTGGCCGCAGGACCCGCAGTTCCCACGCGGGCTCGCCGGCGGCGTGACCACCATGCAGATCCTCCCCGGCTCGGCCAATCTCTTCGGCGGGCGCGGCGTGACGATCAAGGTGGTCCCATCCCGTACGGTTCAGGGAATGAAGTTCCCCGGCGCGAAGTACGGCCTCAAGATGGCTTGCGGCGAGAACCCGAAGCGTGTGTACGGCGAGCGCGGCGGCCCGTCCACCAGGATGGGCAACGTGGCCGGCTACCGCGAGCAGTGGATCAAGGCGGAGGAGTACCGCCGCAAGTGGGACAAGTGGAACAAGGACCGCGAAGGTCCGCCGCCCACGCGTGACCTCGCCATGGAGACGCTTGCCGAGGTGCTGCGCGGCAACATCCTGGTGCAGAACCACTGCTATCGTGCCGACGAGATGGCGCAGATGATCGACATCGCCCACGAGTTCGGCTACAAGATCCGCGCGTTCCACCACGGCGTGGAGGCGTACAAGATCGCCGACCTCCTCGCGAAGGAGGGGATCGGAGCGGCAGTGTGGGCAGACTGGGGCGCGTTCAAGATGGAGGCGCTCGATGCCGTTCGCCCGAACCTTGCGCTGCTCAGCAAGGCAGGCGTGCGCGCGATGATCCACTCCGATGATCCGTCGGGTGACCAGCGGCTGAACCAGGAGGTAGCGAAGGCGATGGCCGCTGGCCGAGCGGCAGGCATCGACATCTCCGAGGAGGATGCCGTGAAGTGGATGACCATCAACCCCGCCTGGGCGCTCGGTCTGGACAGCAAGATCGGATCGCTGGAGCCGGGGAAGAACGCCGACGTGGTGCTGTGGTCAGGCGACCCGTTCAGCGTGTACGCGCACACCGAGAAGGTCTGGGTGGACGGCGCGCTCCTCTACGACAGGAGCGACCCGACCGAGCAGTGGCGGACCGACTTCGAACTTGGATTCGTACCGGAGCAGACGACGGGAGGGAGCAAGTGAGAACCTCATCGATACGCGCCGAAGGGGCGCGTCGCGCGGAGCACGGCTGGCAGCGCGGAGGGCGCTCCGTAGCACTCGCCGCCGCGACTCTCATGACAATTGCCGTGCCCGCACTCGGTGCGCAGACGATCGCGATCACCGGCGGGAAGGTGTACCCGGTGAGCGGACCGCCGATCGAAAACGGCACGGTCCTCATCCGCGACGGGAAAATCGTCGCCGTAGGGAGCAACGTCAGCGTTCCCCAGGGCGCGCAGCGCGTGGACGCTTCGGGTAAGTGGGTCACGCCGGGCCTCGTGAATTCCGCTACATCGCTTGGCCTCGTAGAGGTTGGCTTCGGCGCCGACGCCAACGAGTCGCGCGCGAGAACGGAGGATCAGATCGCGGCTGCCTTCAGGTCGTGGGAGGGGATCAATCCGCACTCGGTCTATCTGAGGCCCGCGAGTGAAGATGGGATCACCACTGCCGTGTCGCTTCCTTCCGGTGGGCTGATCGCAGGGCAGGCGGCAATCATAGACGTGGTCACAGGATCTACTCAGGACGGAATGCTCGTGAAGGCGCCGGTGGCCATGTTCGGCCAGCTGGGCAACGACCAGGCGGCCGGAGCGGGTGCGCGCGCGCAGGTGGTGGGCAAGCTGCGTCGCCTGCTCGACGACACCAGGTACTACGCGGCGCACAAAGCGGATTTCAACCGCGGCGCGTCGCGCGAGCTCAGCGCGGATCGGGCCGACCTGGAAGCGATGATCCCGGTGGTGGAGGGCCGACTCCCGCTGATCATCTCGGCCGATCGCGCGAGCGACATCCGCACGGCGCTGGACATCGCGAAGGAGTACGGCCTGAAGATCATAATCGGGGGCGGCTCGGAGGCGTGGATGCTGGCCGATGAGCTGGCAGCTGCCAAGGTGCCAGTGCTGACGGGCGCGATGAACAACATCCCCTACAGCTTCTCGCAGCTCGGCTCGCGGCAGGACAACGCCGCGATCCTGCGAAAGGCTGGTGTGGAGGTGGGTCTGATCGGTAATGCGGGTGGCGGCGACGAAGAGCTCTTCAACGTCCGCAACGTTCGCTACGAGGCAGGCAACGCCGTGGGTTACGGGATGAGCTGGGATGACGCCCTCCGCGCCATCACGCTCGCTCCGGCGCAGATGTTCGGCGTGGCAGACAAGGTAGGTTCGCTGCGCCCCGGCACCGAAGCCAACGTCGTGGTGTGGGACGGCGACCCCTTCGAGTTCGCCACCCGCGCGACGCAGGTCTTCATCCGCGGCCAGCTACAGACCGGGCCGTCGCGCCAGGATCTGTTGGTGCAGCGCTACCTGAATCTCCCCCCGAAGTACTGAGGCGGGGCGAGAGAAAGCAGAAGGCAGAAAGCAGAACGCGGTGAACGGCTCGTAGGCCGAGATCTCGAGCAAGGCCGACGGGGTCAGGTCTTTGATTTCGAG
>DASSNL010000168.1:0-29217 GCA_035688075.1 Gemmatimonadaceae bacterium | reverse complement strand
AGCTTGACCAGCGCGCTGACGACGGATGCCAGTACGACAGCCGTAGCGGCGGACTGTGCAGAAATCTGGCCAGCCGCGGCAAGGGCTGCCGCGCTCGCGGCCGTACCAGCGCTGCTCACCACCCCGCCCAGGACGCCAACGACAACAAAGCCTACCCCGCCAAGCCCGCGCTGTGCCAGCGCGCCCGCAACATTCAGAACGAGGAAGAGGACCGCGAAGCGTATGACGTGACCGAGCGAAATCGGCGAGGACAGGCGCAACGATTCGGCCGTCCCGTTCCCCTGCCTCAGTCGGCGCCAGGCGAGCGCCGCGGCGACGACGATCATCGCGAGCAACGGCGGCAGCGCGAGCAGCGCGGCGCCTAGCGCGAAGATCAGGAGGATGACGAGGTTCCGTGCGAAGGTGGCCGCGTTGGCAACCAGCACGAGCGCCACGAGGCGAACCCGCAGCGCTTCGCCCGCCGCCTGCGGCCTCCGCTCCTCCTTCACCAGCGACACCAGCTCCGCGACAGCCGCGGTGCTGTTCACGAAGCCGCCTAGGAGCGCCGTCCAGAAGAGCCCCCGCGTCCCGTACACACGAAGCAGGACGTAGTTCAGGAACTCGATGCCGGCGATCACCACCACGATCACCCACGCCTGCCGCGGGTTCACCAGCTCCCAGCGATCCACGAACCGATCGGGGAGGAGGGGGAGGATCACCACACTTATCAGACCGAGCAGGACGGCGCCACGGATCTCCTCGGGGCGCAGCTCGCCGGCAAACTGTCTGAGCTCCGCCTTCCACGCCAGCAGCATGGTCATGAGGACCGCCGACGTGACGGCGGTGAAGTAGTGGCCATGCCCCACCAGCGCGCCGAGGAGAAAGATCGCGATGAGGGCGCTGGAGGTGGTGAGCTCGAGCGCGTTCTCCTTCCTGAGACTCTGCACGTTGAGGAGGCCGACCAGGACAAGCACTCCGATCAGCGCCGCGACCAGGACCGCCGGCGCGAGGAGCGTCGACACCAGCCCGACCAGTGACACGACCCCGAAGGTGCGTACACCGATCTCCTTCTGCGCCCACTCGCGCTCGAGCCCCACGAGGAGGCCGAGCGCCACCGCCAGAACGATCTGGAGCGCGACATCGGTATGCAGAAAAACTGGAGCGAGATCAGTGGGCGACACCGGGAGTTCCGTGTGGATCGCGAGATGACTGGATCTTGGGAATGCTCGGTCTGGTGAAAGAGGACGGTGCTAGCTCACGCCTCGTCACCCCAGCCCACGCCCACGAAGTGCACCTGGACGTCGGAGCGCCTGGGACGGATGTGCACCGGCTCCAGCTCCTCCTTCTGCGCATCATACGAGCCGCCGAGCGCGGTGATCTCCGACTGCAGCTCGTCCTCGAGCTCGGCTATCTGCTGGCGCACGCGCTCCGCGCTCTCCTCCGCTCGCGTCACGTCGCCCGCCTGGTCGTACGAGAGTCCCGCCCGTCTGATTGCAGTCCCCACCCGCGACGCCGCCGTGACGCTCGCGCGCTTGCGACCGAGGAGCATCCCGAGGACGGCGGTGCCAGCGGCGACGAAGGCATCCATCTTCGCAGACCCCGCCTGCCCCTGCTCCCGGTTCACACGCTGCTCCGCCCTCGCCAGCCGCTCCTGGAGCGTCGCGTTCTTCACCGCGTACTTCTTCCGCAGCTCTTCTACTCCGGCGTTCCGTTCCTCGCGCGCGCGCAGCTGCAGTCGAGCACGGAAAGCGCCCTCGCTCTCCCCCGGCTCGGAGACGAGCTTGAAGGTGGGGCTGCGAAACAGCGTCACCGCCTGGCTCGTACGGAGCCAGCGCTCGTAGAGATTGCGCCACGATTCCACCCCCTGCTCGGTCACCACCGCGGGGCATGGCGCGAATGACGCGCCCGGGAGCGGCTCCCTCTCGAGATCGTTAGGGTCGAGCTTCAATTCCTCTGCCTCCTCCCAGTCCACCGGGAGAGCGCCGTCGCAGATGGCCGTACGATGTAGCACGCGGCGCGTCGAGTTCACGCCGTACTTCGCGCTCGTGAGCACGATGTCCGCCGCGCCCAGAGCGCCAGCGTGGTACACCGGCTTGTCGCCGCTCGCTGGGAGCGGCACGAAGAACTGCTCCACTCGGCCTGGGAGTACCGGACGCGCGTCGGCGCCAGCAGCGCTCCGGGAGCGTGCGGCGTCGGCGGGCGTGCTCGCAACGGCCGCTGTCGCACCGGGAGCGGCAGCCGCGGCAGCGGACGAAGCGCCTGCCCGCGCGGCTGCAGCTTCGCCGGCGCGCGCTTCCGCGCCCAGCAGCTCCTCGCGCTTCCCGGCCATGAGCCGCCGGATCTGATCGCGCGTCATCGGACCGGCCAGGTACGACATCGCCCAGCGCGTCTCGAAGATCGTGGGATCGTCTTCGTGGACGTTGTGAAGGTAGAAGACGCGCTTGTCGAGCCCCGATATGAGCGTCTCGGTGGCTTTGCGATCGAAGCCGCCGGCTGACCCGCCGCCAGCGGCGGCACCCTCCAGACCATCCATCACTCTTGCCTTGTCGCGCTCGGTCTGGAGTCGCCCGATCAGCCACGTACCGGCGTTCGAGATCCCCTTGTAATCGAGGTCGACGGGGTTCTGCGTCGCCAGCACGACGCCCACGCCGAACGCGCGAGCCTGCTTGAGCAGCGAGAGAAAGAGCTGCTTCGACGGCGGATTCGCCACCGGCGGGAGATACCCCGCCACCTCGTCCATGTAGAGGAGCGCGCGCAGACTCCCAGTGCCAGGCTGCGCGCGCATCCACTCCACGATGTTGGTGAGAAGCATGGTCACGAAGAACATGCGCTCGGCATCGGAGAGGTGAGCTATGGAGATCACCGCCACGCGCGGCTTCCCGGCATCGGTGTAGAAGAGCCGCTGCGCATCGAGTGGTACGCGCTCGCGCCACGCCTCGAATCCCGGAGAGGCGAGCAGGTTGTTCAGCCGCATCGCCAGCTTCGCGCGATCGGCCGACGGAAACGCGCTCTCGATGTCCATCACGCCCAGCTTGGCGAAGGGCGGTTGCTGGATCCCGAGTATCAGCGACTGCAGGTCCAGGTCCTTGCCCGCGTCCCAGGCATTGCGCAGGAGATTGGCGATCAGGATGTGCTCTCGACTCGTGAGCGGATCTGCGTCGATACCCAGCAGCGCCAGGAGGCTCGTCGCGGTGGCCTCGACGTGCTCGAGGTAGCGATCGGTGCGCGAGCGCGCCTCGCTACTCGGCGCCGCGAAGGAGCGCAGCACCGAGATCGGAACGCCAGCGCTGCTACCTGGGGTGAAGATCACGAAGTCCGCCGACTCGCGGAGCAGCGTGATGCGTTCGGGACGCTCGTCCCACGCCTCGAGCCCCCGGCGCCACTTCTCCGCTTCCCCCGCCGCGAACGCATCGGGCGAAAGCCCGGCGCGCTCCGCCGCCTGCACGTCAATCCACGGGCGGAAGTCCTCCGGGCGGAGCTCGGGAAAGGTGAGCAGAAGGTTGGCCAGGTCGCCCTTCGGGTCTATGGCGATGACCGGCACCTTGTCGACCGCCGCCTCCTCGATGATATCGATTCCGAGGCCGGTCTTACCGCTCCCGGTCATCCCGATGATGACGGCGTGCGTCGTCAGGTCGCTCGAGTCGTAGAGCGTCGGCGTATCGGTCGTCTTTCCGGAGGCGCCATCGCGCTCCCTGCCGAGGTAGAAGCTTCCGAGCTTCTCGTAGCTGGTCATCCGCTGCTGGGCCGTGGTTGTCGTCCCCACCTCGTCAGCGCGGGCTCACCGGAGCGGCGGCCGGCGCTGTCCACTTGTTGTTGGAACGATCGTCATCGATCAGTCGGTGATCGGGATCGAGCTCGATGCTGGCGAGGGTCTCGCCGGGGAAGGCGTAGCGGCGAACGTACATCGAGCCCGCCATGCTCCACACTTCGGCCGGATAGTCGAAGTCCCTGCTCTTCCCATCAGTGAAGGTGAAGCGAGCGCGGATGGGGAGCACGCCTCTATCCAGATTGCCATACCCCACCGCGACGAGCGTGGTGTCGCCGGACTTCTTCGTCAGCACCGTGTCGATCGCCTGGTCGAAGTGTGCATCCTCGATGAACCACTCGCGCCAGAACCAGTCGAGCTGGTGCCCCGAGACGTCTTCCATCGTGCGGTAGAAATCGGCGGGAGTGGGGTGCTTGAACGCCCAGCGCTCGATGTATGCCCGGAAGGCGGCGTCGAAAGCTTCGGGTCCGAGAATCTCCTGCCGCAGGAGCTGCAGCCCCACCGACGGCTTCACATACTCGGTGAAGCCCAGGAGCTGCGGGTCGATCCGGTCGGCGGGCATGTCCACCGGTACATCCACGTCGTGAACCTGCGTCTGCTCTATCAGCGAGCGCTCCTCTGCCGCGCGCTGCATCTGGTTTCCCCTTTCGGGATAACGTTCCGCCTCGGAGAAGGTGTTGATGAAAGTGTTGATCCCCTCGTCCTGCCAGAAGTGGATCCGCTCGTTGCTGCCGACGATCATCGGAAACCAGTTGTGACCGATCTCATGGGTGATGACGTTGTACAGGTCGTACTTGTCCTCGCCCCTCGCCTCCATGGCCAGCATCGGGTACTCCATCCCGCTGATCGGTCCCTCCACGACGGAGATCTGCGGATAGGGATACTTGAACCAGTGCGTGGAATAGCCCTGGACGGAGGTACGAGCCATGTCGGCGCCGTCCTTCCACGTGGCTTCGGCGCTGGGCCGGTAGTAAGCGTTCGTGACGATCCCCTTCCAGCTGGATGCATCCCAGTTGTAGTCAGGCGCACCGGCCCAGGCCACATCGCGAACGTTCTGCGCCTGGAACTTCCAGGTCAGTGTGCCGGTCGTGCGCGGGCGTCCCTTCCCAGCCGCGAGCTCTTCGGCCGTCACGATGTGAACCGTGGAGTCCGACTTCGTCGCCCTGGCGAGCTTCGCGATCTCGTCGGTCGTGAGAACTTCCTTCGGGTTCGTGAGCGTGCCCGTTCCCGCGACTATGTACCCTGCCGGAACGGTCACCTCGTACGTGAAGTCGCCGTACTCGAGATAGAACTCGCCCTGCCCCACGTACGGATCGGTGTTCCAGCCGCGCACGTCGTCGTAGACCGCCACGCGCGGGTACCATTGCGCGAGCTCGTAGAGCGAGCCGTCGCGGCCCATCCGGTCGGCGCCGTGCTCGGGGATGCTGAAGTGCCAGGCGATGTCGAAGTAGGCCGACTTCCCCGGCGCGAGCGGCTCGGCCAGCTCCACGAACAGCATCGTATCCCACACGCGAGTCTTCAGCGCGACTCGCTTCCCTTTCGACTTCTTCCCCGCACCCACCAGCTGGTCGAATCGGTCGATGCGATCGCCGCCCTCGAAGCCGCGCGCGCCGAACCTGGAGTTCTGCGGGTAGATGTACGCGTTCAGCGAGCTGTCGGTGAAGGCGTTCTGCTCCACCTGCAGCCAGATGTGCTTCAGCGCCGTGGGCGAGTTGTTGGTGTAGTGGAGCGTGAGCTCACCGCGGAGCTCCTGCTTCGCCGTATCGAGCGTGGCGCGAATGTCGTAGTCGGCGCGGTTCTGCCAGTAGTCGGGCCCGGGCGCACCCGATGCGAGGCGATACTCGTTAGGCGTCGGCACGCCGGTGAGTCGCGCGAAGATCGAGGTGTCGGCGGTGAGAGTTTCACCGCTGTCGGCTCCGGTCGTCTGGGCGCCGGCGAGAGAAGCGGCGGCAGCGAGTGCCACAGCGACGAGAGCGTAGCGTACGTGCGTGTACATATGTCGAATGCCGGCTGGGAGCGCTCCCGTACCGGGGGCGTTCGTGATGCGCTGCCCGCACCGGCGATCCGAGCGAGCTCGGCTCTGCGCGAGCGGGACCACGTCGAGTGCTACAAGCGGAAGGATAATGGCCGCACCAAGCGCGCGGTGACGCAAGGGGTAGACGCAGGAGCTACCAGCTTCCCCGCTCGCCGAGCGTCGCTATCACGCGACTGAGCCGACCGGCGGCGTTGCGCCAGTTGCGGATCACGGCGCGCTGGGCGCCATCGGCGTTGCCGGAGTCGATCCGCTCGATGATCGCCGTATGCTCCTCGACCGATTTGGCGATCTCGTCCACCAGCGCGCTGGTGTAGAGCCGGATGTAGCGCTCGGCCTGCGGCTTCACGGCGTCGTGCAGGGCGATGAGGCGCGGTCCGGCGCCGCCTTCCACGTAGCGTCGGTGGAAAGTGGTGTCGAGATCGAAGATGCGGAGTGCATCGGGACGCGGTGCGCGCGCAGCCAGCGCAAGCTGATCGTTGAGGTGCTTGAGCTCGTCCACCACGGCGGAGCGGGCGTCCGGCTCACGAGTGGCGAGCCCTCGCGCCGCAAGCCCCTCCAGTTCTCCGACGATGTCGAAGAGCTCGCGCGCATCCTCCTGCGTGAGAGGAGCGATGACGAGCCGCTGCTCCTTGCGCCTCCCGATGCTGGAGATGTAGCCCTCCTGCTGGAGACGGTGCAGAGCGCTCCGCACCGGAGTGCGGCTGACGTCGAGCCGCGCCGCGATGTCGCTCTCTATCACGCGGGAACCAGGGGCGAGGCGGCCCCAGATGATGAGCTCGCGCAGCTGCTCGTAAGTCCGCGCGATGCGATCGCCTCGCCTGGCACGCTTGGTGGTTGTCGGGCGACCGTCGGGAGACATCTTCGTCACCTCCAACATCCGCTCTCCGTTTGGTGTACCGTGCAGTGTACCATTTCGCACTGCATATTGCTTCCCGATATGGACCCTGTCCAGACCCAAATGTTCACCCGCCCTCTCGACCCGACCTACCACCCCTCGCCGCCCGATACCATGGCCACTGCCTGCGCCTCCCCGTCCCCTGCGCCCGAAGTGATCGAGGCGCCCAGAACGCCGGAATCCGGAGCAGGTGCGACATGCTAGATACGGAGCGGATCCCCCGATCGCTGGCCGCTCTCTTCCCCGACGTGCTGCGCGAGTCGCTCGTCACTCTCAGGCGAGATCTGCACGAGAATCCCGAGCTCTCGCGGCGCGAGGAGCGAACGGCGAATCAGCTGCACGCCGCTCTGGAAGCGCTGCGGCCAGCCGAGCTGTATCGGGTGGGCGCCGCCGATGGCGTCACGGGGGTCGGTCTGATAGCGCGCATGAAGGGGCGCGACGCCGGCGTCCCTCCGGTCGCGATCCGTGGCGACATCGACGCGCTTCCCATCCAGGAGAACACGGGTCTCCCCTTCGCGTCGCGGAACGCCGGCGTGATGCACGCTTGCGGTCACGATGTGCATGCTACGTGGGCCGTGGGTGCCGCGCATCTCCTCGCGGCGGAGCCGGCCGCTGGCGACGTGATCGTGGTGCTGCAGCCTGCCGAGGAGACCGGCTCCGGCGCGCTGGTGATTCTCGAGTCGGGCGCGCTCGACGATGCGGCGGCCATCTTCGGCGCGCACGTGGACCGTCGCTTCGAAGTCGGTCAGGTGGTGGCCGAGGCCGGGCCGCTCGCCGCGGCAGCGGACACGTTCGACATAGAGCTCATCGGCGCCGGCGCCCACGGCGCGCGGCCGCACGAGTCGGCCGATCCAATCGTGGGCGCCGGCGCGCTGATCGGCGCGCTGCAGACGATCGTGTCGCGGCGGCTGAACCCCGCGCACCCGGCGGTGGTCACCATCGGCACCGTCCACGCTGGCTCGGCGCACAACATCATCCCTGGCAGCGCCACGCTCTCGGGGACGCTCCGCGCCGTGGATCCGGATACGCGCCGCTTCCTGCACGAGGAGCTGCGGCGCGTCACCGAGAGCATCGCGGCCGCGTACCGACTCGAGGCGAGGATCGAGCTCGGGCTCGGCCCGCCGCCGATCGTCAACCCGCAGCGCGCCGCGGCGTGGGCGCGAGAGGCCGCGGTCTCCGTGCTCGGCGCGGAGTCGGTCGTACCTCTCGGAACGCTGAACATGGGCGGCGAGGATTTCGCGCACTACATGGAGCGCATCCCCGGCTGCTTCATTCGCGTGGGCGCGAGAGAGCGGGGCGGCGAGCCGATACCAGCTCACTCACCCCGCTTCTACGCCGCCGAGGAAAGCATCTTCGTGGGCGCCGCCGTACTCGCCGAGAGCGCCCGTGTCGCCTCGCGCGCGCTCGACAGGCGGTCTTAAGGCTGCACGCGCTGCACGACCGAGATCGACACGTGTGACGGATAGCGCGCCGAGCGGTAGACGCTTTGCGTCGCTTTCCGGTAGTCCGATGCCTTGGCCTCGAAGATGTTCGGGACGAAGGTTTGCGGGTTGCGATCGATGATCGGAAACCAGCTGCTCTGCACCTGGATCATGATCCGGTGCCCCTTCTTGAAGGTGTAGTTCTGAGTGTGGAGATCTACCTTCAGCGGCGTTACCTGGTTGGGCGTGAGCGCTTCCGGCTTCGTGAAGCTGTCGCGGTAGCGGGCGCGGAAGACTTCGTTCGACACCATGAGCTGCCACCCGGAGAGCGACCAGTCCTGTGGATACTCCTCGGGGTAGACGTCGATGAGCTTCACGATGAAGTCGGCGTCGCTCCCCGTGGTGGAGATGAAGAGGTTGGCAGCCACGTCGCCCGCGATCGTGACATCCTCCTTCAGCGGCTCGGTCTCCCAGCTCAGGACATCGGGGCGGTCGTCCACGAAGCGCTGGTCCTCAACGAGCCAGTCGTACCACTCGGAACCGTGGGGGAAGTAGGTGGCCTGGATCGGCCGGTGGCGGTACGGTACCGGGTGAGCCGGATCGGAGATGTAGCTGTCGGCGGTGCGGTCGTTCCGCTCGTTGGCTGGCGGCTGGAACGATAGCGCTTCGTTGGCGTGGAAGTAGAGACTTCGCTCCTCCGTGCCCCCCTTGGGAGGCCACGCGTCCCAGTTGCGCCACTCGTTCGCGCCCGCCTGGAAGGTGCGCGCTTCCGGGATGTCGAGCTTCGCGCCGCTCGAGTCCTTCAGGAAGTGATGGAACCAGGGAGCGAGGATCTTCTCCTGGAAGTATTTCGAGGTCGGGCTTCCGAAATCGATGTCGCCGAGATTGTTCCCCTCCTTGCGCGCCCAGCCTCCGTGATTCCACGGGCCCACCACGAGATAGTTGAGATCGAGGCTGTCACGCTTCTCGAGCGTCTCGTAGATCTGGAGCGGCCCATAGAAATCTTCCTGGTCCCACCACCCCGCGACGTTCAGCGTCGGCACCGTGACCCGTGTCAGGTATGGAGTGACCGACTGCTTCTGCCAGAACTCGTCATAATTGGGGTGCTGCACGTAGTCGTTCCAGGTGGGGATCTTCCCCTTCAGGTACTTCTCGTTGACGTTGGAGAGCGGGCCGAGCTCGAGATACCAGTCGTAGGTGTCGTAGCGGTCGAAGTCGAAATCCTCGCTCTCCTTCGAGGTCTCCATCATCGCTGCGTACTCGAAGCCGTAGCTCAGGCGAAACGCGCCGTTGTGGTGGAAGTCGTCGCCGAGGAACATGTCGGCTGGAGACGCCTGCGGAGAGACGGCCTTCAGCGCGGGATGCGGGTCCAGCATCGCCATCACGGTGAGCCAGCCCGGGTACGAGATCCCCAGCATCCCCACGCGCCCGTTGTTGCCGGGGACGTTCTTCAGCATCCAGTCGATCGTGTCGTACGTGTCGGTGCTCTCGTCGATCGCCTTCGGATCGGAGTGGTCGCGCGGCGGCCGCAGCATCACGAACTTCCCCGCCGAGCCGAAGCGACCGCGGATGTCCTGGTAGACGAAGATGTAGCCGTCTTCGGCGAGCGCGCGATAATACCCGCCGAGGCTGTTGCCCGCGTTCTCGATCCCGTACGGCGTCCGGGTCAGTATGAACGGGAGCGAGCCGTGCGCGTTCTTCGGGACGAAGATGGTCGTGTGCAATCGCACGCCGTCGCGCATGGGGATCATGACCTCTTGCTTGTCGAAAGCGGCAGCGGGGTCGGCCTGCTGGGCGTGGGCCGATGGCTGCGCGACGATGCAGAGCAGCAGCAGCCCGAAGGGCGCGAGCGTCTGACGAGCGAGTCTTCTCGGATGCATGGGAAGTGGGGTACGGGTTAGTGAGAGACGTTCATCTCGAGCGCAGCCCTTCAGTCCAGCTCCTGTCAGGAGCGCCGCACGCCGGCCAGCTGCCCGCCTTCCCCGTCTCGGCGTCCACGGGGAAGAGCTGCCGCTGCGCACGGGAGAAAGGACGCGGATCCTCGGCTGCCTGGTAGGCAAGGATCGCTACCAGCGTGGCGCTCCGCTCGAGGTCATCGAAGGAGATCTTGTCGAAGGAGTCGCGGTTGGTGTGCCAGGTGTAATCGTCGTAATCCCAATCAGTGGAGATCAGGTTGAACACCGGGATCCCCCGGCAGTCGAAGGTGGCGTAATCGCTTCCGCCGGGTCCCGGAAGACCGGGGTTCTCCATGCTCACGCTCGCGCCCAACTCGAGCGGAACTCGCGAGAGCCAGCGCGCCACATGCTCGCCGGCATCCACGAACCCCTCGAGCGCAATGCGCTCTATGCGCCCGGTGCCGTAGTCGTGATTGAATCCGGCGTAGATCTTCTGCACGATCTCGGGGTGGTCTACAGCGAATGAGCGCGATCCGTTGTGCCCCTGCTCTTCTCCACCCCAGTGGGCCGCGATGATGGTGCGCTTCGGGTGCGGGTACGCGGTGCGGAGGAGTCGCATTGCCTCGAGCATGATGAGCGTGCCGGTACCGTTGTCCGTTGCACCGGAAGCGCCATCCCACGAGTCGAAGTGCGCGGAGAGGAGCACGTACTCGTCGGGCTTCTCGCTCCCCTCGAGCTCCGCGATCGTGTTGAACACCGGTACGTCGCCAAGCTCGCGCGCGTTCCCCTCCACGCGTAGCACGGGCGCGGAGCCGCTCTCCGCCAGCCGGTACACGAGGCCGTAGTCCTCGCAACCGAGTACGAACGCCGGTGGCCCGCCCACGGGCGCGTCGAACACCTTGCTGGTGCCCCAACCGCCTGACCAGTACGCGGTGATCACGCCCGCGGCCCCGGCACGGCCGAGGCGCGCACCGACGGAGTCGAGCGACCCCCCGGCGAAATGCAGACGGCTCTCCCAGAGCGAGCCGACGCGTGCCCTTGCCGCGCGCTCCCGCTCCACCGATTGCGCAAGCCCCCACCTTTCCCAGCTCGCTGCCGGCCTGCAACTCGGTTCGGCCGCGGAGATCAACACGAGCTTGCCGCGCGCCAATGGGAGCCAGGCGTCGAACGCTGCCTGGTCGTGAACGTCGGGAAGGAGTACCGCAGACGCGGTGACGGCTTCCCCGGTGCCTTTGCTCCAGGCGAGGAGTGTGCCCTCGAGCGCGCGGATGCGGGGAGAGAGCATGTCCACGTGCGAGACGCCGCGCTGCCATCCCCTCCAGCTGCCGTAGCGCTGATTGCGGGCGGGGATTCCCCACGATCCGTAGGTCGAGAGGAGCCAGCGCCGGCCGGCGTTCATGGCGGGCGAGCCGGCTAGCCGGGGGCCGATAGAGTCGAGGAGCACGTGTGCGAGCGCGGGGAGACGGGAGTGCTCCATCCCCTCGCTCCAGATCCGCTGGATCACCGGATCAGGTAGCGCGGGGGTGGGATTCTGCGCCGCCAGCGAGGCGGCGGGGATACCAAAAAGGATACAAATCGCCGTCCACAAGCGCGCCGCATCTCGCCTCACTCACGCTCTCCATTCCGGGGATGTGATCATCTTCGCATCGGATCCACCCGAACGCCAGCCGTGCCCGCCTCTTCGGCGCGCCTCGCACGCCTCTCGAGCGAGCTTGACAGCCACTCCGCCGGCTCGCACGCATCCTGCCCCTCAGCGCACGTCCTACAACGCGGGGCTCCGAGCCATCCATGTTCATCTCCGACCTCGCCATACGACGGCCGATACTGACCATCGTCGTGATGGTGGCGCTCGTCGTATTCGGCCTGTTCGCACTGTTCCGACTCGAAACCGACGAGCTCCCGGACATCGAGGCGCCCATCGTCCAGCTCGCCATCGCCTACCCCGGCGCTTCTCCGGAGACCGTCGAGCGCGAGGTCGTGGACAGGATCGAGAACCAGATCCAGGGGATCAGCGGCGTCGACAAGATCGAGTCCACGTCGCTCGATGGCTTCGCCATCATCACCGTCACATTCCTGTTCTCGAAGGACATCCAGCAGGCGGAGCAGGACGTGCGCGATGCAATCTCCTCGATCCGCGGCGACCTGCCGCCCGAGATGCGCGAACCGATCCTCCGCCGCTTCGACCCGGACCAGCTCCCGATCGTCTCGCTCACTCTCTCCGCGCCGGGGCTCGACCTGGCGCAGCTCACCCGCCTCGCCGACCCGGGCATCACTGGCGTGTTGCAGGGAGTGGAGGGCGTAGCGCAGGTGAACGTTGTCGGCGCGGACAGCAGTGAGCTCACCGTACGTCTGAGGCCGGCCGACCTCGAGTCCGCCGGAGTGGGCGTGGCGGATGTCGTGCAGGCAGTGCAGGCGCAGAACCTGGCCGCGCCAGTGGGGCGACTCAACACGCCGCTCAGCGAGAGCACGATCCGCCTGCGCGGCCGCATAGAGAACCCCCAGGACTTCGGTCAACTGGTAGTCGCCCAGCGCGGCGGACAGCTGATACGGCTGAACCAGGTGGCCGATGTCTTCGCGGGCACGGCGGAGCTGCGAACGCTGGCGCTCTACAATGACCGCGAGGCGATCGGTCTCGACATCGTGAAGTCCAAGGGATTCAGCACCGAGCAGGTGGCCAACGCGGTGCTCGAGCGGGTGGCAGACGTGGAGAAGACGCTCCCACCCGGCGCCACCCTGAACGTGGTGCAGAACGCGGGCGAACGGGTGCACAACTCGGTTCGCAACGTGGAGGAAGCGTTGGTGGAAGGCGCGCTGCTCACCGTGCTCGTCGTGTTCGTCTTCCTCAACTCGTGGCGCTCCACCGTCATCACCGGGCTCGCCCTCCCGGTGAGCGTGCTCGCGTCCTTCATTGCGGTGTGGGCCTTCGGCTTCACGCTCAACACGATGTCTCTCCTCGGCCTCTCGCTGGCCATAGGGATCCTGATAGACGACGCCATCGTCGTGCGCGAGAACATTGTCCGGCACATCGAGATGGGCGAGGACCACATGCACGCCTCGCGCACCGCTACGAACGAGATCGGTCTCGCGGTCACCGCCACCACGCTCTCGATCATGGCGGTCTTCCTCCCCGTGGCCTTCATGTCGGGGATCTCGGGAGAATGGTTCAAGCCCTTCGCGCTCACCATAGCTTGCGCCGTGCTGGTGTCGCTCTTCGTGTCTTTCTCGCTCGACCCGATGCTCTCGGCGTACTGGGCCGATCCACAGCTGGAGGCGCACCAGCGAGCGAACTGGCTCTCGCGCACGCTCGACCGCTTCAACCGCTGGTTCGACAGGCAGGCCGATCGCTACCGACGCGTGATCGCCTGGGCACTCGATCACCGCTGGTGGGTCATGCTGATCGCGGTGCTCACGTTCGTTGGCTCGCTGGTGCTGCAGGGACTGTTCGGCGGTGTGGGCTTCGTGCCGGTGAGCGACCAGAGCGAGATGAACGTGTCGATCGAGACACCTCCGGGCTCGAGTCTGCGCTACACGCGGCTCAAGGCGGAAGAGATAGACCGCATTCTGCGCTCGCACCCGGAGGTGAAGTACACTTACACCACCATCGGAAGCGCGTCCGGCTCCGGGGCGGTGGACGCGGGCAACGTGTACGTGCGGCTCGTACCGCGCGGCGAGCGTGACATCAGCCAGGATGAGTTCAGTCGCGTCGTCCGCGCGGAGCTGCGCCGGTTGGGAGGCGTGACGGCGTGGGTGTTCTCGAGCGGCTTCGGCGGGAACCAGAAGCAGATCCAGCTGCAGTTGCATGGTCCTGACATCGCGAGACTCAACCAGCTCGCCACCCAGATCGAGAACACGGTGCGGGGCGTACCCGGCGCCGTGGACGTGGGGCTCTCCACCAAGGGCGAGCGTCCCGAGGTGCAGGTGAGCGTGCGGCGCGGTCTGGCCGGATCGCTGGGCCTCACCGTAGCGCAAATCGCTACCGCGCTTCGCGCCGCCTTCGCGGGCGTGCAGGCGGGATACTGGGTGGACCCGAGCGGGCAGACGCGTAACGTGACCGTGAGACTCGCGCCCGGCGCGCGTGAGAACGCCGCGGACCTGCGCCGGCTGCCACTCGTGGTCGCTGGCGCACCGACGGCGCCGCCGCAGCTCGTGACGCTCGGCGACGTGGCCGACGTCGAGATGAGCGTAGCGCCAGCCCAGATCGATCACCTCGACCGCGAGCGAGTCATCACCATCGGCGCCAACGTCGAGGGAGCGCCGCTGGGAAGGGTTTCCACCGCCATCAACAACCGCATCGCCAGTATCGCCATGCCCACCGGCTACGGCATCTCGCAGGGCGGCGAGGTGGAGAGCCAGGGCGAGGTGTTCGGCGCCGTGCTCGCGGCTCTGGGACTCGCCGTACTCGTCATGTACCTGATTCTCGTCGTACAGTTCGGCTCCTTCCTCGACCCGATAGCGATCATGCTGTCGCTCCCGCTTTCGTTCATCGGAGTCGTTCTCGCACTGCTCATCACACGCGATACCATCAACATCATGAGCCTCATCGGTGTGGTGCTGCTCATGGGGATCGTGGTGAAGAACGCCATCCTGCTCATCGACTTCGCCAAGTGGGCGAAGGAGCGTGAGGGGATGAGCACGCGCGACGCGCTGGTGGAGGCGGGGCGGATCCGGCTTCGACCGATCATGATGACCACGCTGGCGCTGATCGCCGGAATGGTGCCGGTGGCACTAGGGATCGGTGAGGGCGCCGACTTTCGCGCGCCGCTCGGGCGTGCGGTGATCGGAGGGGTGATCACCTCCACGCTCCTTACGCTCCTCGTGGTGCCCACGGTGTACGAGATCCTGGACGCCTGGCGCACCGCCCTCCTCGGCTGGTTCGGTCGCCACCGCTCCCACGAGCGCGCGCCGCACCCCGAGCCGGAGCCGGGGGATTAGTACTAGCGCCCCCTCGCTCTCTGCGGCCGCAGGAAGTCAGGGGAGATTCATCCGCGAACGCAGAACTGCGTAGCGCGGGTCGTTGCGCAACGATTCGAGGATCGGGCTGGCGACGAACGCCTGAAGGTCCGTGTCGTGCTCCACGCGCGCGCGCTCGAGCCAGGCAAACGCGCTGTCGCGCTTCCCGAGCGCCATGTACGCGATGGCGATGTCCGCTGCCGATGTCGCCGTGGCGGTGGATGGATCGGCGGCGCGTCCCTTCAGCGCCGTGGCGAGGAGCGCCGCAGCGCTGTCCGACTGCCCGGCGAGTGCGAAGCCGTAGGCGAGCACTGCGATGTCCGAGTTGGCGCGCCCCGCGGCCGGCCCGGCCGCGAGTTCGAACTCGCGAAGCGCGTCGCTTCGCCTGCCCTGGCTCACCCGGACGTAACCGAGTGTGGCGTGCGCCGCCCGGAAGGTGGGCGCGATTGTGAGCGCACGTGTCAGCTCGGTCGCGGCTTCCTCGTAGCGTCGTTGGCCGTAGAGCACCTGGCCCAGGTTGTAGCGCGCGACAGCGGAAAGCGGATCCAGATCGAGCGCTCGTCGCATCTCGGCCTCCGCCTCGAGCAGCCGGCCCTGGTGCGCCAAGGCCTTGCCGAACCACTGATGGGCCGTGGCGTCGTTGTCGTTACGCGCGAGCGCTTGGCGATAAGCACGCTCGGCCGCGCGCCACTGGTACCTCCGGTCGCTCAGGGCACCGAGCACGGCATACGGCTCGGAGAGTGTACTATCGAGCGCGAGCGCACGACTGGCAGCACTGTCGGCGAGCGGATACATCAGCGTGACAGTCGTGTGCGGATCGTAGACGGGTAGCGCGACGTAAGCGGCACCCAGCCCAGAGTACGCGGCCGCGTAGCCGGGGTCGCTACGAATGGCGCGCGAGAAGAGATCCACAGCGAGATGCAGGCTTTCCGCCGTGCGCTGGTGCCAGGCGTACCGCCCGCGCAGGTAGAGATCGTACGCCGCCGGCGACGGTGCGGGGCGCGCGCCGTGCGCCAGATTGCCTGCGAACTCCCGCTGCAACGACTGCATGATCGACACCGAGATCTCATCCTGGATCGCGAGCGCGTCACCGGCGGGGCGGTCGAACTGTGCCGTCCAGACCTGGTAACCCGTGTGAGCATCCACCAGCTCGGCCGTGACGCGCAGTCTGGTTCCGCGCGAGCCGGATGCTGCGTCGATCCGCCTTACCGTTCCCTCGAGGATGTGCGTGACGTTCAGCGCGCTCCCGATGTCGCGCACATCCATCGGCTTCCCCTTGAAAGCGAAGGAAGATGTGCGCGCCACGACCCGCACGCCGTGCAGTCGCGATAGCTCGGCGATTATCTCCTCGGTCATGCCGTCGGAGAAGTACTCGTCCGCCGGCGACGTGCCGAGGTTGCGGAAGGGGAGCACGGCAATGGAGGGCGGAGGCGGCGGAATCGTCGCATCCTCCACCACCAGGCGGTGCGTGCTCCACCAGATGATGCCAGCACCCACGGCCGCGATGGTGGCAACGACCATGACCGCGATAGGTATCCACTGTGCGGGTCTCTCGGGTCCCTTCCTGGGCGCGCCGCGCCCGGTCGTTTCCGCACCGTTCGGTTCCTGCGGGTCGCCTCGCACCGTTGCACCCGAAGTGACCAGCGACGTGGAAGTGTCAGCTTCGCCAGGAGAACGCTCGCCCGAGGGCGTCGTTTCGCCGGCCGCGGGAGAGAACGTCGCGACCGTTCGTGTCTTCGTCGCGAGCGACGATGCGAGGCGGCCATCGCGCCGTCCGATCGCGGGCGGCGCAGGCGAACCCCGGGTAGCGGGAGGGAGCTCTCCGGCGCGCAGCGCGGACACGAGCGTGGCGATCGGCAGATCCACCTCGGCGCCGAGCTCCTGCCGCACAAGAGCAGCGTGGACGCGTGCGAACTCCAGCGCGCCCGCACGATCGCCGCTGCGAGCGAGCGACTCTATCAACCCTCGCGCCGCGCGGCCGCTCAATGGATCGGCATCGACTGCGCGCCGCCACCAGCGTCTCGCCTCGTGCCACTGATCGCGCGCCTCGGCAGTGCCAGCGAGCGACTCGAGGCAATCCTGGTACTCGCGCGCGAAGCGGGCGCGCTCGATGCTCGCCCACCGCTCGAAGTCAGCTGCATCGGCGAGCAGGAGGCCGTCGAGGAACGGCCCCGAATAGATGGCTGCAGCGGCGGCTGGATCGCCTCTCGCGATGGCGTCGTTGAACTCGCCCACATCGCTCTCGACGACCGACGGGTTCAAAGCCAGAGCAGTTTGTGTGGTGACGAACACCGTCTGCCCGCATACGCGCCGCGCAGCGTACAGCGCCTGATCGAGGAGATTGCGCGCTCGGTCGTTGGCGCGGTCAGGCCACATCAGCCCGACCAGCTTGTCCCGACTGAGCCCCGATGGTCCGGCAGCCGCCAGCGCCGCGAGCAGCGCCAGCTGCCGACGCTGGATCAGCGAACGCTCGCAAGGTTGGCCGTCGAGCGTGAGTGACAGGCCGCCGAAGGTGTGCAGTTTGAACATTCCGCTCCAATTGAGTCGCGATTGAGGCACGGTTAAGTGCTTGTTCAGCGACTCTGGCTAATCTACCGCCCTCGAAGCCCGACGTCAGCGGGACCCCAGGCTCCGCCCGCATCGGAAGCTTCCATATTGGCCATAGCGGTTCGCCGAGGGAAGCACCCCGCAACCTCGAGGTCGCTAAAACCGGAATCGGAGGGAGATGTCGAACTTGCGGTTGATGTCCCCGTCACGGCGTCGCGGACCAGCAGCGGCGGTCTTCAAGCCGATGACCGAATCGCACGCGCAGCCGGAGCACCCGATGTCAGTTCCACTCGCAATTCCGATGGAGCCGCTCGCCTCGCCGGTGCCGGCGCGGCCGTCACTCCCCCTTGCCTCCGAGCAGACGCTGTCCAAGGCGAGGTGGATTGCCGAGAGCGACCCGAGAGTATCTGTGATGGTGGGCAGGCGGAGCCTAGTCGTTAGCACGTTCGTCTCCGCGCCGCACGCACGATCCGGTGGCTGGACGCTTGGCGTCCGTTACATGACTCCTTCACGGAGTGGACTCGAGCTCCTCGTCTCCGCGGTCGTGGATCTCTTCTCCGGCGAGCTTCTCTCGCTGGTGACGTTCGAACCGATGACTGGCGCCGGCGGCTACTAGCAGCGTCAGGCACTTGGCGGTCCGTTCCGGGGGGGGCGGATTCGCCATGCCCGGGGCCGTACGGCCCCGGGCCGGTGGCAGGCGAGTTGCCACATGAGGACCACATGTTAGCTGGAGGGTCCTCGCGTGTTGCGGTCAGGTAACCGATATCCCTTCTCGAGCGCTCGTAGGCAGAGCGCCCGTGCAGAGTCGGCTCGCTCCGGATCGCCTCCGCAGTACCCACGGCCGGGGCTGGCCGCTCTTTGCGCTCTGGTGATGCTTCCACTCGTCGTGTGGGGCGCCGCGACTGCGCGCGCCGAGCGGGTCGGAGACGCACTCAGAAACCTCATCCGCTCGGGTGGCTTCGGGGGCACGGCAGAGTCCAACGTGCTCTCCATCAGGTATCCGCCGCTCAGCTATTCAGGGCGCGACGCGAGCGGCGTTCCCCACTACACCAGACGTCCCTTTACGGATTCGGAGCGGCAGCTCCTCCTGAACGAGTTCGGCGTGGAGCAGCCGGAAAACCTCTATCTGTCCGACTCCACTTCCGATGCTGTGCTCCTCTACGACCCGGAACGCGATTGCGGTGACAAGTGCCTGGTGAGCAGCTACCGGGTGGGCGCCCCGTCTGTACGGCGGCACGGCGAGTCGTGGGAGGCGATGGAGAAGCGAGTGATGCGAACGGCGCTCTCCCGATTCCCGCGCACTGCCCGCGCCCCGACGAGATCGCTGAACGCGTTGAGTCCGGATGCTCGCGGCGCGTTCGATACTCTCCTCACTGCCGCGCGCGTAGCGGGATTCGACCTCCGCGTCACGGAGAGCTATCGCTCCCCCGAGCGCCAGGCGTACCTGCTGAGGCGCCTGCTGACCCACACGGGCACCTCGCTCCACTCGGATCGAAGGGCAATAGACGTGGTGGTTGGGAATGGTCGACTGCACGATCGGAAGAACCGGGCGCGCTGGATCGCCTTCAGGCGCTGGGTGGAACGGTTCGAAGATGGCCGCTTCCGCATAATCGGAAGCGCCGATTCCTCCTGGGACTGGCCTCACATCGAGCTGCCGAACCACGGCGTCGGCTTCCAGTCGGTGGAGGAGCTGCTCGACTCCGCCGCGCTGCGAGCGGCAGACTCATCTCGTTGACGAGCGCCGCACCTCGCTTCACGGGTCGCTTTGCACGACTGGGCGTTACTTGTGCCGCGCCGGTGGACGATGGCAGCTCAGTCGCGGTCGCGACCCAGCGCTCGGAGGACTTCCCGATCGAACTGCGCCGGTAGCGTCTCCCGCTTCGAGTACGGGCCAGGGCGATACGCGCGAGAGGAAACGCCGAGTTGGCTGCGCTCACAGATGTGCCAGTCTTCGCGGTTCGTCCTGTCCCAGAACTCGATCCCGTCGGCGGGATCGAAGCGCGAATCCTTCAGCGTGTCGGGGTTGAAGAGCCAGGAGCAGCTGACGCGGGTGCGGTCGGTCGACTCCGGCCAGAGCGTGTGGTACATGACGTAGTCCGGGTGCAGACTGAGGAGCATGTTCGGGAGGATCGCGTAGTAGTAGACGCGACGCAGGTCCTCCTCGGATAGGTCGCCCACCGGAAGTCCGCAGCTGCGGCCGCTCAATGTGAGACTGTCGTAGCCGGCGTTCATCACCATGAATCCGCCTGTGAACGGCCCTTCCACCAGGTCGTTCTCCCCGCTTGTCGGAGGGGTGGCGCGCGCAAGCGAAGGGTGCACCGGCCCACAGTGGTAGCATTCGGAGTAGTTCTGGAAGAGCAGCTTCCAGTTCGCCTTCACCTGGTACTCGATCGTCCGCACCTGCGCCAGTCGCGACAAGTTGAAGCGGGAGAAGCGCCCGAGGAGCGGCGCCCAGGCCACGTCGAAGCGCTCCGGCTCCTCCGCCAAGTTGACGAAGAGAAAGCCCTCCCAGCTCGCGAGCGCGACGCGGTGCAGCGGATAGTCGCTGGTGCGGAAATCGGGGAGATCAGCCGTGGAAGGCGCGCCCAGCAGCCGGCCGTCGAGCGCATACGTCCACGCGTGATACGGGCAGCGGATGCTCCCGGAGAAGCGCCCCTGCTCTGCCTCACAGAGGCGCGAGCCGCGGTGCCTGCACACGTTGTAGAACGCGCCGATTCTCCCGCTCTCGTCGCGCACCACGACGATGCTCTCGCCCAGCACGTCGCGCAGGAAGTAGTCGCCCGGGGAAGGCAGCTCCTCCTCTCGCCCCACGCAGAGCCAGCGCTGCGCGAAGATCTTCTCGCGCTCCTCCGCGAAGATGGACGGAGAGGTGAAGTACTCGCCCGGCAGCGTGAGCGCGCGTTCGAGTGGGATCTCGGCGGTTCTCAGGAAGGTCGCCATCGGGGTGTCGGAAAGGGCAGCGATTCCGCGGCCGGGGACGCTCCCCGGCCGGCACCGTCTGCGTGCATCCTAGCCAGACATCGCGCGGCGCGCGAGTGCTCCCCTGCGAGGACGCTTCAGCCCGTGTGCGCCCTCCCACAGGTCCGAGTCCAGGGAATGATATCCAACCGCTCGAAGGGGATCTCCTCGCCACTCGTCTCGCAGATGCCGAATCGCTCGGGCGAGTGATAGAGGCGCTCGAGCGCCGCGTCGATCTCTTCGAGCTCCGCACTTTCGCGCGCGGCGTTGGCCGCCTCGAGCTCTTCTTGATTGGCGTCGGTCCCGAGGTCTGCCGCGTGGAGCGGAACCACGGTGAGATCGCCAGAGCGCTCCTGTTCGGTCGCGTTGGCAGATTCCGAGTACGCACCGAGGTCGGTGAGCACACGACGTCGCTCCTCCAGAAGGCGACGCTCGAGGTGCTGGCGCTGCGCTGCGCTGAGAGGCATTCTATGACTCCATGAGACGCGGTAATTTCGCAAAGGGACAGACGATCGCCACGCGCGCCGTCGTATGGCAGCCGGCGCGGCCCACGGTCCGTCAGTGATCTTGATCCGCGGCGCATCCATCGGCCGCACCGAAGAAAGCGCCGCGCGCAGGCCCGTAAGATGCGATAGATGTGCCGTCGTTCGCCGCGCGTGTCCAGCCGCAGTCAACCACCGGCGCGCGAGGGTCTACGGGATGGATCGTACCGCTCGCCTGAGACGGCAGCTGGCCGCGCCACGCCGCTTCTATTCGATCTGTACGGCCTTGATGCTGGCCTCGTCCATCGCTTGCGCCGGCGAACGCTCCCATGGCGCCGAGGCCGGGGCCGGCGACTCTTCCACGCCTTCCGCCCCGGTCGATACCGGCGGTGAGAGCGCGCAGCAGCCGCGCGAAGGCGCCGAGGATACGAGCGCCGAAAGCGGCGACCCGGCGATGGGAGTACCGGGCGCGCTGGCATTACTGAAGCACTACTTCGACGAGATCAATTCGCACGAGTTCCACGACGCGTACCACCTCTGGTCCGATGATGGAGCGGCGAGCGGGCTGACTCTCGAGGAGTTCGCGCGCGGCTACGACCGCACGCGCTACACCACTTTCGTGACGGGCCAGCCCGGCCGAATCGAGGGAGCAGCCGGCTCGCGCTACATCACGATACCGATAACGATCGATGCGATGACGATCGACGGCGTGCACCAGCACTACGTGGGAAGCATCGTGCTGCGGCGCGTGGTGGTGCCGGGTGCGGCGAGCGAGGAGCGGAGCTGGCGCATCTACTCGGCGGCGATACAGGAAGTGCAGTGACCTCGCACGCGTAGCGACAACGGCGGCGCGCACATGCACGTTGATGTTGATGGCGCGGATGAACGTTTATAAGGCGATGCCTTCCGACGCCTGACGTCCGTGCGCCTCTTTCCCACCACAACCACGGAAACCACGAGATGAACGGAGCCCCAAGCTCGAATCGGTCGCGTCCTTCCGGCTCGATCCCCCTTCTCGCTACGCTCGCGCTCGCGATCGCCGCACCGCTCCCGTCGCAGGCGCGCCATGCCGCCCCTGCGGCGGTGCGCTACGACTCATCGTACTTCGACGCGCTGAAGTACCGGATGGTGGGCCCCAGCCGGGGAGGGCGCGTCACCGCCGTGGCGGGCGTGGCTTCGGAGCCGCGCACCTTCTACATGGGAGCTGCCAGCGGTGGCGTGTTCAAGACCACCGACGCGGGCGCGACCTGGCTCCCCGTCGCCGACGGTGCCTTCGCCGTGGGATCGATCGGCGCCATCGACGTCGCACCGTCGGACGCGAACGTGGTGTACGTGGGTACCGGCTCGGAGAGCCTGCGGAGCAACGTCTCCATCGGCCGGGGCGTCTACCGCTCCGACGATGCCGGAAAGACGTGGCGCTTCATCGGCCTGCACGACGTGGGGCAGATAGGCGCCGTGCGCGTGCATCCGGAGAACCCCGACCTCGTGTACGTGGCGGCGGTGGGGAATCCGTTCGTGAACAACCCGGAGCGCGGAGTCTTCCGCTCGCGCGACGGCGGCAAGAGCTGGGAGAAGATCCTCTTCGTCTCGGACAGCACCGGCGCCGTCGACCTCGAGTTCCAGCCGGGGCACCCCGAAGTGATCTACGCCGCGATGTGGCGCGGCCAGCGCAAGCCGTGGACGATCATCAGCGGCGCACGCGAGGGAGGGATCTACAAGAGCACCGACGGCGGCGACAACTGGACGAAGCTCGGAGGCGGGCTCCCCGACCAGCTCTTCGGCAAGGCGAACATCGCCGTTACCGCGGCCAAGCCAGATCGCGTCTACGCGCTCATCGAAGCCAAGCCAGGCGACGGACTCTATCGCTCCGACGATGCCGGCGCGCACTGGACACGAGTCAGCTCGCAGCCGTCGCTGATCACGCGCCCGTTCTACTACACCACGCTCGCAGCCGATCCCACGAACGCCGACGTCGTGTACGCCGGCGCGGAAGGGTTCTTCAAGTCCACCGATGGTGGGAAGAGCTTCCGCCGCTTCCCCACCCCGCACGGCGACAATCACGACATGTGGATCAACCCGCACGACGGGAAGGTCATGATCCAGGCGAACGATGGCGGCGTCAACGTCTCGCTCGATGGCGGGGACAGCTGGTCGACGCAGTACAACCAGCCCACGGCGGAGATCTATCAGGTTGCAGTCGACAGCCAGTATCCGTACCGCCTCTACGGTGCGCAGCAGGACAACACCACGCTCATCGTTCCCAGTCTGCCGCCGGGCTGGCCGGCTGACGACCCGATGCAGCTCTGGCGCGTCGGGCCGGGGTGCGAGACTGGCCCGATCATCCCGCACCCCGTGAACCCCGACACCGTCTACGGCGCGTGCAAGGGACAGTTCAGCAGAACCGATCTGCGAACGGGGCAGGAACAGAATTACTGGGTGGGGGCACAGTACCTCTACGGCTTCAAGCCGAATGAGCTGAAGTACCGCTTCCAGCGCGTGTCTCCCATGGAGATCTCGCCGCACGACCCCAGCGTGGTCTACTTCGGCTCGCAGTACGTACACCGCACCACCGATGGTGGCGTGACGTGGGAGCGGATCAGCCCAGACCTCACGGCCAACGAGCCGAGCAAGCAGGTGATCTCCGGCTCGCCCATCACCCGCGACGTTACGGGCGAGGAGTACTACAGCACCCTGTACGCGATCCGCGAATCGCCGCTCGAGAAAGGAGTGATCTGGGCGGGCTCCAACGACGGACCGATCCACGTCACGCGCGACAATGGGAAGAGCTGGACGGACGTGACGCCGAAGGGGCTTCCACCAGGCGGTCGCGTACAGAACATCGAGCCATCGCCACACCGGAAGGGCTCTGCCTACGTGGCCGTGCTTCGCTACCTCCTCGGCGACTTCCACCCCTACATCTATCGCACCGACGATTACGGAAAGAGCTGGACGCTCCTTACCACGGGGAGCAACGGCATACCGGCGGATGAGCCCACGCGCGTGGTGCGCGAGGCGCCCGGGCGTGAAGGTCTGCTGTTCGCCGGCACCGAGTTCGGCGCGTACGTCTCGTTCGACAACGGCGCGAGCTGGAAGCCGCTGCAGCTCGGCCTCCCCGTCACGCCGGTGACCGACATGCGGATCTTCCGGCACGACCTCGTGCTCTCCACGCAGGGACGCGCTTTCTGGATCCTGTACGACATCACGCCGTTCGAGCAGCTCACCTCGGCGATAGCCGCGGCGGACGCGCACCTGTTCACTCCTCGCACCGCGTACCGATTCCGCTACCGGGGCGGCGGAGATGGGCCGGCCGCGCCGGAATATCCGCCGGCGGGGGCGATGATCGACTACTCGATCGGTGCCGGCGGGGCGCGCGGAGCCACTCTCGAGATCTTCGACGCGGGCGGCAAGCTCGTTCGCCGCTTCGAGAGCGAGGAAGCTCAGGCGAACGGACGGGACGGTCGCACGCAGAGCCGCTCGAGATCGGGAAGCTCGGAGCTGGCGACCACTCCCGGGCTGCACAGATTCATCTGGGATCTGCGCTACCCCGGCCCGTGGAGCGCTTCGCAGGGAGGTCGCGGCGATCGCGGGCCCATGGTCGCCCCGGGGAAATACACTCTCCGCCTCACCGTCGACACGAGCGCATCCGGGAACCCGTGGACAGCCACGACCACGCTCGCGGTTCGCGCTGACCCGCGGATAGTGAAGGCGGGCGTCACCCAGCATGACATGGAGGAGCAGCTCGCGCACAACCTGCAGGTGCGCGATGCGCTGAGCGAGGCGCGCCGCGCAGCGGCCCGCGTGACGGAGGCGCTGAAGCGACTGGACGGCGCCACGGGGAGCGCTTCCGACACGCTCCGCACGCTCACAGTCCTCGATACCGCGCTCACCACCAACCCGATTCGCTACTCGCAGCCGAAGCTGGTGGATCAACTCGAGTACCTTTACGGTATGACCACGGGCGCGGACCAGCGGATAGGTCGTGATGCCGTGACGCGCCTGCACGAGCTGGAGGAAGAGTTGAAGCAGATCCAGACGAAACTCACGGCGCTGCTCGGGCCGGCGAAGGAGCTGGACGCGCGGTGAGATGTTCGATCCCGCGTCGGTGCGCCGGCGCACGAAGCACGCACGCTCGGCGCACTCGCTCGAGGGTGGCGATGCGGGTCAGTGCGCTGGGGGCGATCATCCTCCTCTGGATGGTCGCCCCCGGCGTGGCGGCACAGCAGGACACGGTGTCACAGAGCAGCGCGAAGTCCGCCCCGGCGTCCTTCGAGTACACCTTCGAGATGCCCGGTCAGCCGGCGCTGCAGCACATCCACGTGGCGATCCACATGGATTCCATGGGCCAGATCGCCGGTACGATCGATTACCTCAATCGCGACGACCTCAGCCCCTTCTGCGGCGGCATCGTCGTCGGCGCGTATGCCGACGACGGTACCCTGCTGCAGCTATTCACGACGCCCATCAGATGCACCCCCGCGATGGGTGCCAATGGGAACAACCCCGGCGAGCCGTGGAGGCGGCATTTCACCTGGCAAGCGCAGCTTCGTGAGGAATACGCTACGCGTGCCCGAATACTCGACGTGCGCGCCGTGGCGACCGGTGACGTGAAGGTGATCACCGACGATCAGGCACGCGAGGCGCTGGAGAAGCGCACGTCGGTGGTCTCCTCGTTCTAGCGCTTCCAGCGCTGGTTGTCGCGATCGATATCCGGGAATCCCTGGTCAGGGTCTATCTCCACGCTCACGATCCGCGGCGCCGCCGACACCTTCGCGGTCCACTTGCGAGCGCCGCTCAGCCACACGTCAACGGGCGCTTCAACGCGCTGCACCTTCCCACCCTCACGCGTAACGGCGAGAACGACCGGCATCGGGGCGAGCCCACGGTCCTCGACCGTGATCGCAACGGAATCGCCCTCCTCCCGTACCGAGGCGATGGCCTGGTCGAGCGACCATGGCTCGTAGAACCAGCTCCGCCAGAACCAGGAAAGGTCGCGCCCCGACACATCGCTCATCGTGTTGAAGAAGTCAGCGGGGTAAGGATGCCGACCGATCCAGCGCTTTCCATACTCGCGGTAAGCGCGATGGAAACTTTCTTCGCCAAGCACCGCGCGCAGCGCGCTCAACACCTGCGCCGTTTTGTCGTAGTACATGATGAAGTAGAGATCCTGATCGGATAGCTCTCCGAGCGTCATCAGCGCCATCTCGTGCCCGGCACGCGCCTGCTGAACGTAGAGGCGGCGCTGACCCGGCTCGGAGTCGTTCGGGCGGCCACCCTTGCGCGGCTCGCCGTAGATCGTGCGCATCCCCTGCGCCACATCGAACTGAGTGAGCCCCTCGTCCATCCACGGGTAGCGCGTCTCGTTCGAGCCTACCTGCATCGGAAACCACATGTGACCGGTCTCGTGCATCAGGTCGCCCGCGAGCGAGAGCGTGTCGGCCCACGGCTGCATGAGCGTCATCATCGGATACTCCATCCCGCCGCCGGTGATGACCCCCTCCATGGATGTCATCTGCGGCCACGGATACGGCCAGAGGTATTCCGACATCTTCTCGATCGCATCGCGCGTGAAGCGCGCGCCGCCGAGCGGCCAGGCGGCGGCACTCGGGTGGATGCGGAAGAAGGAGCTGATCATCACCGTGTCGGTCGCACCGGAGTTGGCGCCGGGCACGAGCGCTATCGTCGCGTCCCAGTTGTAGCGATCGCTCGTACCCCAGGCGAAGTCACGTACGTCGTTCGCCACGAAGTGCCAGGTGGACTCCTTCCCTCCCCGCGCGAAGCCGGCACCGCTCGCGCGGTCGGCAGCGGTGAGCACGTGTACTACCTCGCGCGTGGCGCGCGCCCGCGCGAGACGGTCGAGCGACTGACGCGAGAGCACCGAATCCGCGTTCTCCAGCGTCCCTGTGGCTCCCACCGGCCAGCCGTGCGGCACGGTGATGCGCACGTCGTAATCGGCGGGGTCCATGTAGAACTCGGCACCGTTCAGGTAGGGATCGGCGACCCATCCGTGCACGTCGTCGTACACCGCCACCTGCGGGTACCAGTAGCCGAGGAAGTAGAGGTGATGCCCTTCCCGTCCCTCCCTCCCGTCCGATGGCGACGGCGCCGGCGTGAACGACCAGGCGATCTCCAGCCGCGTGCTGTCGTGCGGGAGAAGAGGCGCGGGAAGCCGGATCCACATCACGGCGCCGTCTACCGTGTACCCGCCGCCGCTCATGGATCCGAGCGCGCGCCTGCTCTCCGCAGATCGCATTGGTTTCCCCGCAACCGCGACACGTCCCAGCTTCACGCCGCCTGTGATCGGCACCGCCGAGCGACGTGGGCTCCCCGGCGCAAACACGTTCTGCCGCAGGTGGACCGCCACGGAGCCGAGCGTATCGGGCGAGTTGTTGAGGTAGACCACGCTCTCGCGTCCCTCGAGGCGCGCGTTCGCCGCGTCGAGCCGGGCATCTATGCGGTAGCGCGCGTGCTGCACCCAGTTGTTGGTGCCCGGACGGCCGCTGCGGGTACGCGTGCCGCGCTCGACGGCCGTGCTGAAATCCGGAATCTCGTAGATCGGCCCGGGAATCGGGCGCCCACCGTCTGCGGTAGCAGCGGGATTCGCGGCGGGCGCGGGTCTCGTCTGTGCGGCGGAAGCGGTGGAGAAGGAGAACGCCGCAAGGAGCGACGCGATCAGAGTGAGACCGTAGCTGTGACGACTCGAAGAATGTTCGAGCATGTTCCTCGTCGTGGTATGTTCCGTGATCGGTGCTGTCGGTATGCATTCTCGCGCGCGGACGCGGCGTGCGCAAACCTCGCCGGCGGTGTAAGCTTCCGGAAAGCGCAACCGTTAACCGAGAGCCATATGCGCCTTGACCGAGTGGTGGTGGGGATGGATTTCAGTGAGCCGGCGGAGAAGGCAGCGCGTTGGACCGCTCGCCACTTCGCACCGGGCGCCGAGATCGTGCTCGTTCACGTAGTGGCGGTGCCCGAACCGCCGCGCTTCTTCAAGGGGAAGTTCCCTCCCCGCGAGACGGTGGTCGAGACCGCGCGTGCAGGCGCCGACCGACGCATGCGAGAGCTGAGCACCTCGCTCGGTGCGGAGCGCATCTGGATCGAGATCCGCGAGGGTGACCCGGCCGAGCAGATAGACGCCGTGGCGACGGAGTACGACGCGGACGTGATAGTCGTCGGGCCGCACGGCGCGCGGCCGGGGATCTGGGATCGCCCCGGTGGGACAGCCGAGAAGCTGGTGCGCGAGGCCGGGCATGCAGTAGTCCTGGCGGCGAATCCGGGCGACGGATCCCCACGCCGCCTGCTCGTTCCGTTGGACGAGTCCCCCGTCACCGATACCGTTCTCGGCTGGGCGCGTCTCCTCGCTGAGCGATCGGCTACCGAGCTCACGCTTCTCCACATCGTCAGCTCCAGGACGCTGAACGAGCTGCTCTCCGCGGGAGCGGTGATCTCGGGCGTCATGGTACCGGTGCCTGATGAAGTGCTCACCAACGCCGAGCTGGATGCCGGCTCGTGGCTCCAGCAGTTGGCCTCCGAGGCAGGGCTCGACCGCCCAGGCGTAAGCACGCAGGTGAAGGCGGGCGATCCAGCAGACGAGATTCTCGCGGCGGCCGGTAGGCTCGACGCGGATCTCATCGTGATGGGGAGCAGCGCCCACGGGCTTCGTGCAGTCCTCCTCGGCAGCGTGGCGCGTGAGGTTCTCCGCGCGGCGAAGCGGCCGGTGCTGGTGGCGAGGAGATTGGAGAAGGACGCGGAGGGCCAGGCGGAGCAGGCGTCGAACGACCACACGAGGTGAGGAGCGATGGCCACCCGAAGACTCGCGTATCGCACACTCGAGCGCGTCGAGATCGACGCGCTGCTGGCGCGTCACAACGTTGGGCGCATCGCGTACACCTTCCGCGACCGCGTTGATGTGGAACCGATCAATTACGTGTATCGCGACGGCTGGATCTACCTGCGCACCGGGGCGGGGTCCAAGCTAACCACGCTCTCGCGCCACCCATGGGTGGCCTTCGAGGTGGATGAGGTGGATGGGCCATTCGACTGGCGGAGCGCCGTGGTTCACAGCACGGTGTACGAGCTCACCCCCGGCGGTACCGAGGCGCAGGCGCGGGTGTACGACGGCGCGGTGGAGGTCCTGCGCGAGCTCATCCCGGAGACCTTCACGGAGGCCGATCCGGTGCCCTTCCGCAACGTGATACTCCGCATGAAGGTGGAGGAAGTAAGCGGGCGCGCTTCAAGTACTTCCAACAGCTAGTCGAAAGTATTCTCTCGGTCGGGGCCAGGCCCCGGCCGAGC
>DASSNL010000154.1:0-26898 GCA_035688075.1 Gemmatimonadaceae bacterium | reverse complement strand
GTGGCCGCCCTCTCTCAGGGCGGCCACGACGCGCTCGTCTGTGCTCTCCCCGCCAACGTCCTCCTCCTCACCGGCTACTGGCCGGTCATCGGAAGCGCCATCGCGTTGGTCACCAAAGATGCGCGCGTGGCGCTCGTCGCTCCCGCCGATGAGCGTGACCTGGCGGAAGGGGGGTGGGCCGATGATCTCCATACCTTCGAGCCGGGCAGCCTCGCCGAGCTGAGAGAGGCGCGCACGGCGGCGGCCACGCCGCTCGCGACAGTGCTGCGGGAAGCGGGGCTCTCCAGCGGGAGCGCGCGCATCGCGTTCGAGGGAGGCGCCGCGATGGAGCCGTCGTCGTACGTCTCTCTGCACGTATACGGCGGAGCGATGCGTACCCTCCTCGAGGATGCGCTGCCGCGCGCACAGCTCGTGGACGGGTCGGAGCTGATCGCGCGCCTGCGCGCGGTCAAGACACGGCGCGAGGTGGAGTGCATAGCGCGCTCGTGCGCCGTGGCGGAGCGCGCCTTTCGCGCCGGCGCCGGGCACGTCGTTGCGAACTCTTCCGAGCGCGAGATCGCCGCGGCCTTCGCGGCGGGACTCGAGGCAGCAGCGCGCGGAGAGGAGCGCTCCGGCGGCTTCGTCTTCTGCATGTCGGGTCCGAACGCGGCGAAAGCGGGAAGGGCGTACGCCAGATCGCGCGCGAGGGCGATGGCGCAGGGGGAGGTAGCGCTCGTCCACTGCAACTCCCACCTGGGCGGCTACTGGACCGACATCACCCGCTGCTACTGTGCTGGTGCACCCGGTGCGCCGGCCGCCGACATGTACGACGCGGTACTCGAGGCGCGCGCAGCCGCGCTCGATGCTCTGCGGCCCGGCGCGCGTGCTCGCGACGTGGACCGTGCGGGGCGCGCCGTCCTCGAGCGGCGCGGTTACGGAAGTGCGTTCACGCACGGCACCGGGCACGGCGTGGGTTTCGCCGCCATCGACCACAACGCGATCCCCCGCGTTCACCCGGCGTCGCCGGACATCCTGGAGCCGGGGATGGTCTTCAACATCGAGCCGGGGATCTACCTCGATGGCGTGACGGGCATCCGCCACTGCGACGTGGTCGCGCTCGGCGAGCACGGTATCAGGGTGCTCACCGCCTTCCACGACAGCGTCGGCGAGCTGGCGATAGGCTGACCGGCGCGCGGCGGACGTACCCCACAGGCCGACACGGCCCCGTCCGCGGCACCAATCGTGGTTCACCTGCGTAGTGTGATCGTCGTGCGCAGCCGCACCCGCCGATCGGCCCTCCCCTTGACCTTCGACAGGAAATGTCGTACTCTCTTGTCGAACGACAAGGGGAGTGGCAAATGGGAAAGGCGGACATCGACGTCCTGCAGGGAACGCTGGACCTCCTGATTCTCAAGGCCGTATCGCTCGAGGCGATGCACGGCTGGGGGATCGCCCAGCGCATCCAGCAGATCTCGCGCGACGCGCTGCAGGTGAATCAGGGGTCGCTCTATCCGGCGCTTCACCGGCTGGAGGACCGCGGCTGGATAGCAGCGAAGTGGGGCACGTCAGAGAACAATCGGAAAGCACGCTTCTACCGTCTCACGGCAGCCGGCCGCGCGCAGCTGGCCACGGAGACCGCCAACTGGGAGCGCTTCGCGCAAGCTGTAAGACTGGTGCTGAGTGCGGAGCCGACCTGAGCGCACGTCGGGGGTGAGTATGCTGAGTCTTCGTTCGAGGATCATTCGCCGTGTGCGCGCCATCTTCGCGCGCGGTGCCATGGAGCGCGAGCTCGATGACGAGCTGCGTTTCCATCTGGAGATGGACGTCGCGGCGCGCGTGCGTGCCGGCCAGTCGCCCGAGGCGGCCCGTACGGAGGCGTTCCGCGCCTTCGGCGGAGTAGAGCGCTTCAAGGAAGACTGTCGGGACGCGCGCGGCGTGGCCTGGCTCGAGGCGATCGGTGGCGACACGCGGCGGGCGCTCCGCTCCATGGCGTCGCGCCCCGCGTTCACGCTCGCGGTGGTGCTCACGCTCGGTCTCGGGATCGGCGCCAACACGGCGATCTTCAGCGTCGTGAACGCCGTGCTCCTGCAGCCGCTCCCTTACGACGACGCGGGGCGGCTCGTGATGCTCTGGGAGAACGACCGCAACAGCGGCACGGTGCGCGAGCCCGCGTCGGTTCCCGATTTCTTCGACTTCGTCGCGCGCAACCGCGTCTTCAGCGGGATCGTGGGGTTGCAGCCGCGCGCGCTCAACTTCACCGCGCCGTCGCCAGGCGCCGATGCCGAGCTGCTCTCCGCGGCGGCGGTGACGCGCGACTTTCTCCGTACGATCGGCGTCTCGCCGCTCCTTGGCCGCGACTTCACCACCTCGGAGTCTGCGCCCGGCGGCCCACCGGTGGTGCTGATCAGTGAGCACCTCTGGCGTACCCGCTTCGCCGCTTCGCCCTCGGTCATCGGCCAGCGGATCGAGCTGGAAGACAGTAGCTATACCGTGGTGGGTGTTCTGCCGAACGGTCTCGACCTTCCTTCGATGCCGCCAGGTTTCACATCGTTGAGCAGCGGCCTTGACCTCTGGCTCCCGCTCGCCGCAACGCCCGCCTCGTCGGAACGCTCGCGTCACGACGTGGTGCTCGTAGCACGACTCCGCCCAGGAGTCACCGTTGCGGTCGCGCAGCGCGAGATGGCGGCGCTCGCCTCGCAGCTGGAGGCGGAGTATCCGGGCGACAATCGAGCGCGCGGCGTGTTCGTCGAGCCGCTCCAGACGTCGCTCGTCCGAAACGTCCGCCCCGCACTCGCGGTCCTCTTCGCCGCGGTGGGGCTCGTACTGCTGATCGCGTGCGCCAACGTAGCCAACCTCCTTCTTGCGCGCACGGTAGCGCGCCGGCGCGAGGTCGCGGTACGCCTGGCGCTCGGCGCCGGCGCGTCGAGAATCGCCGTGCAGTTCTTCGTGGAGAGCATTCTGCTCGCGCTGACGGCGGCCGCGGTGGGCGTGGGGATCGCCGTGCTGGGACTCCGCGCGCTCCTCTCCCTCGCTCCTGCGGATCTCCCGCGAATCGCGAACATATCGCTCGATCCGCGCGTGCTCGGGTTCACGCTGGCCATTGCACTGGTGCTCGCCATCGCCTTCGGCCTCCTCCCCGCGCTCGTCGCACGCGGGATGGACGTGCAGAGCGCGCTGCGCGAAGAGGGTGGACGCGGCTCGTCGGGAACGCGCGCGAGGGCGCGTCTCCGCGGCGCGCTCGTGGTGCTCGAGGTGGCGCTCTCCGTGATGCTCGTGATCGGAGCGGCGCTCATGATTCGAAGTGTCTGGTCGCTCCGCAACGTGAACCCCGGCTTTGAGCCGGAGCGCCTCCTCGAGGCGCGCTACCAGCTTCCCCCTTCGCGCTACCCGCAGGACTTCTCTTCCTTCCCGCGGTGGAGCGCGATCTCGGGCTTTCACAGCCGGCTGATCGAGGCGGTGGAGGCCATCCCCGGCGTGAAATCCGCGTCGGTGTCCGCGAGCGATCCGCTACAGACGGGCTACACCAACAGCTTCGTGATCGTGGGACGCGAGGCGGAAGCCGAGCATCAGCCAGAGATCTATGTGCGTAGCGCGAGCCCATCCTACTTCGCCACGGCCGGCATACGCCTCCTCCGTGGGCGTCTACTCTCCGACGGCGACGATGCGGAGGCGCCGCCCGTTCTGCTGATAAACGAGGCGGGCGCGAAACGCTTCTTTCCCGATTCCGATCCTGTGGGCCAGCACATCAGCTTCTGGGGAGCGTCGCGTGAGATCGTGGGTGTGGTGGCCGATGAGAAATTCGCCGGCCTGGCATCGGACACTCCGCCCGCGGTGTACCCTCCAATCTGGCAGGTGCCGAGACCCGACGTATCGCTGCTAGTGCGGACGACCGGCGACCCCGCCGCAGCCGCGCGGGCGGTACGGCGCGAGGTGCGCGCGCTCGACCCGGAGATCGCGCTCTACGACGTACGAACAATGGGTGAGGCGCTCACGAGCTCGATCGGGAAGGAGCGCTTCACGATGCTCCTGCTCGGCTCGTTCGCCGCGCTGGCGCTCGTTCTGGCGGTGATAGGCGTGCACGGTGTTCTCAGCTACGCCGTGGAGCAGCGCAGGCACGAGATGGGGATTCGGATGGCGCTCGGCGCGCAACGGAGCGCGGTGCTCGGGATGGTGGTACGCCAGGGGATGACACTCTCGATCGCGGGGATCGTGCTCGGCGTGCTCGGGGCGCTAGCGGTGACGCGGCTCCTGGGCGCGCTGCTCTTCGGCGTGGGGCCCACCGATGCGGCGACCTACTCGCTGGTGGTCGGTGTCATAGCGCTTGCCGCGGCTGTGGCGAGCTTCCTCCCGGCAAGGGCGGCGACTTCGATAGACCCGGCCACGTCGCTTCGCGCGCAGTAGCGGCGGCGGCTCCGTCGAACGGACTGGGCCGTGCGGTGTAACTCGGAAGAGGGCTCGATGGTCTATGGAAGTGGCGGGGCGCATTGCCCCGTCCGCGGCCACGGCGCTACACTACGATGCGCCGGCGGTCATCGCCGGCCCTTCCCACGTCAATCTTCCGGGTACACTCCGAATGACGACACGACAGCGCGCCGCCATAGCCGGCGTTCTCCTTCTGCCGCTTCTCGCCGGTGCGTTCTTCCTCGACTCCGTGGAGAACAGGCGGGGAGCACGGCTCTTCGATCAGGTGCTGACCCTCGTCTCGGGCCGCTACGTGGACAGCCTCGATGCCGCGGCGCTCTACGAGAAGGCCGCGCGCGGGCTGGTTCGGGAGATCGAGGATCCGTACGCCGCGCTCTACTCGCCAGAGGAGCTGCGCGCCTTCACCCTCACCACCGGTGGGCGCTACGGCGGGCTGGGGATGATGGTGGAGGATCAGCAGGGCATCGTGGTGGTCAGCCGCGTCTACCCGCATACGCCGGCCGAGGGTGCCGGGGTGCGCGAGGGCGACAGGATAGTGGGAGTGGAAGGCACCTCGACGCACGGCTGGAAGCTCGCGCAGGTTACCGACTCGCTCAAAGGTGAACCTGGCACCAAGGTGCACGTGACCTTCGACCGCCCCGGAGTAGACGCGCCGATAAACGTGGAGTTCACGCGCGCGGTGATCCACATCCCGGCAGTGCCCTATGCCATCATGTTCGACGGCAAGGTGGGATACATCCCGCTGCTGCAGTTCAACGAGACCGCGGCAGATGAGGTGGAGCGGTCGGTGAAGCGCCTCACGGCCGAGGGCGCGCGCGGGCTCGTGATAGATCTGCGCGGCAACGGTGGCGGGATCGTGGACCAGGCGATCTCCATCAGCAACCTCTTTCTGAAGGGCGGCCAGGAGATCGCCAGCGTGCGCGGGCGCACCGGAGAAGACCAGATCTACGAGGCCGCAGGCGAGCCGATGGCGCCTACGATACCGCTCGTGGTCCTCACCGATGCCTACACGGCGTCGGCCAGCGAGATCGTGACGGGCGCGCTGCAGGACCACGACCGCGCGCTGGTGGTGGGCACCACCTCGTTCGGCAAGGGGCTGGTCCAGTCGCTCTTCCCGCTCGACGGCGGCTGGGCGCTCAAGCTCACCACGGCCAAGTGGTACACGCCCAGCGGCCGCTCGATTCAGAAAGAGCGGAAGCTGGTAGACGGCCGTCTGGTAGAGGTGGTCGACTCGATGGAGACGGACTCCGCCCGCAAGGCGCGCCCTGTCTATCACAGCGATGCCGGACGCGTGGTCTACGGCGGTGGTGCCATCACGCCCGACATCATCGTGAGACCCGACACGCTCAACGAGATCGAGCAGCGCTTCCTGAGGACCGTGTCGCAGAAGTCGCAGGAGTTCTACGTGGCGCTGTACGACTACGCCTTCCAGCTCAAGGGCACGGTGAAGCCGGGCTTCGAGGTGACGCCCGCGTGGCGCGACGAGCTGTTCAAGCGCATCACGAAGGCAGGCGTCGAGATCGAGCGGCCGCTCTACGACTCCGCATCCACCGAGGTCGATCGTCTCATCGGCGATCGGGTGGCACGGTTGGCCTTCGGCGACTCGACGGCGAAGCGTCGCGAGGTGAGCGACGATGCGCAGCTCGTGCGGGCGCTGGAGATCATCCGCCGCGGGGAGACGCAGCAGGATCTCTTCGCGGGAGTGCCTACGTCGAAGCGCTGAGCGCGGGGCCGGTGCATCCATCGGGCATGAGCGGACCGGCTTCTCACGCGGCGTTCCGGCGCGTGCCGCGCAGCGGCTTCGTGCTCCTCCTCTGGGCCGCGGTCCTCTTCGCCCCGCGGGCGTTGGAGGCGCAGGGGAGCGTCGTGCGGCGAAACGTGGCCACGCTCCCCTTCGAGCACGGGCTCATCGTGATCGACGCGCACAGCGACGGGAAGGTGGTGATCGGCGCGTCGGCCGGAGACAGCACGATTGCCACACCGCTCCCCGCCGCGGAGGTGAAGCTCTGGGCCGACTCCACGGCACGGCTCCTCGCGCGACGTGTACCCAAGTCGGTGAAGCAGCGCGTATACCGCAGCGGAATCGTGAACAGGGAAACGAGCGCCGGCATCTCGTTCACGCGACGGATAAGCGCGGGGAAGTCCAGCTACAGCCTCTTCTTCGCCAACTCCGACTACGGCGGCTTCCCCCTCGGTGTGAGCAGGGCGGAGGCCGATCAGTTCGTGAAGGCGCTCCGCAGGTCGGTCAAAACCGCTCGCGAGCTCTCGACTCCCCCTCGGTCGAAGCGGCGCTGACCACCGCCCGATTCGGCCACCCGATCGCCCGGTCCGCTCGCAGCCTGGCGGGCATCTCCGCGAGCACGCCGCCCTGTGGGAGGGCGAGCTCCGCGATGTCGGCGATGTCGGCTCGCACATCGGCGAGCACCGCGCCGGGTGGGACGCGACCACCGGGGAGCTCGTGGATCCGGTTGGTCAGCACGATCACGAAGAGGTCGCGCTCGGGATCTATCCAGATGGACGTACCCGTGAATCCGGTGTGCCCGAAGGCACGCTCGCCCATGTGCTGCCCGCAGCTCGCGCCACCGGCACAGGTGTCCCAGCCCAGCGCACGCGTCCCCGCGCTGCGTCGGGTGAAGAGCGCTACCGCGGAATCGCTGAAGATCTTCACTCCGCCATAGCGGCCGCCGTTCAGCATCATCCGCGCGAAGATCGCGAGATCGCCGGCGGTGCCGAAGAGGCCCGCGTGGCCCGCGACTCCGCCCATCGCGTACGCGGCTGGATCGTGTACCTCGCCGCGCAGCGGCCGCCCGCGCGACGAGAGCCTCTCGGTGGGTGCGATGCGCGAGCGCAGGCTCGCCGCGGGCCGGAAGGTGGTCGACTTCATCCCCAGCGGCGCGAAGACGTTCCTGCGTGTGAACGCGTCGAGCGATTCCCCGGAGATCGCTTCAACCACGAAGCCGAGCACGTCGGCGCCGAGGTCGGAGTAGATCTGGCGCCTACCGGGCGAATAGGCGAGAGGGGTCTCGAGCACCATGCGGCGCGCCTCGCGCTTGCTGCGCGCGCGCGAGAGGTCGCGTCCTGCGGGGAAGCCCGACCGGTGTTCCAGGAGCTGGCGAATGGTTATGTAGCGCTTCGCTCCCTCTCGCAGCTCCGGCAGGTACTTCGATGCGCGGTCGTCGAGGTGGAGCTTTCCACGGTCGTAGAGAAGCATCACGGCCGACGTCGTGGCCACCACCTTCGTGATTGAAGCGAGATCGTAGGTCGTGCGGTCGGCGCTGACCCGCGCGGCGTCGTTGCCCCAGGTGAGGCCTCCGTACCCGCGACTCCAGAGCACCGTGTCGCGGCGGCCGACGACCACCGACATCCCTGCGAATCCCGAGGCCTCGAGCCCCAGCTTCACGACGTGATCGATGGACGACAGGCGTGCCGCCGACACGTACGTGGGTGGCACCACCGCCTCCCAGTGTGCGGGGCCGGGGGCGGAGGGGCAGGCCATTGAAAGGGCCATGCATGCCGTGGGCACGATCTGCAGCATCGACTCGGCTCCATCGGAGTTGACGTTCTGCCCATGCTACACCGAATGCGCGGCAGCGCTCCGGTGTGAGGACTTCCCACCGGGCCGACGAGCGACCGGCACCGCGTGCAACGGCATCCGTGGCTGGAGGGCGTGCGGCGCGTGCCGCCGCTCGAGCGCCACCGCCGCCCATTGCGGACCGCCGTTTCCATTCGCCATGATTGGTGAACCTTCCACCGTTTGCGCTCCGCCGCAAGCAGCACCGCCGCGGTGCGCCGCTACCTGAGTACGCGTGTCGAGAGAGGAACGAACGAGATGAGACCTACGCTACCGATCGGGCTGGCTCTCTGTTTACTCGGTTCAGCGCTCCCGGCGCAGGAGCGCGTCGTGAGTCCCGGAGGCACGACCACCACCGCTCCTCGCCCGCGCCAGTGCGACAAGCACAAGATCGAGATGGTGGACGTGCGCGCGACAGGGGGGACTGCGCTACCGGACGATTATCGCAAGCACGTCGCCGAGGAGACGTTCTTCTACTTCAACCCTCCCGAGGTCAAGCGCCCGCGCTACAGCGTCCAGCAGCTCGTCGTGCACGGCGACGGTAGAATCTCCGGGTTGAAGCTCGTGGAGTCGTCGCAGAACGACTACTTCGATCGGGAGGTGAAGCGCACCATAGAAGAGGCCGCGCGCGGCGGGGCGTTCGCGCCGCTTCCGGAGGGAGTGGGAGGCGATTCGCTCGCGATCGAGCTGTCCTTCGGCCGCCACGCCGGCAAGACCGACAGCTACCGCGCCACTCGTACGAGCTGCCCGGCATGGCCCAAGAGCAGCAACCCCGCGCCGGAGTACCCGCGTGAGATGCGCGAGCACGCCATACGCGGTCTGGTGCGCGCGCGCTTCATGGTCAACGTCGACGGGCGGATCAAGCCGAACACCTTGACGATCCTCCAGGCCACCAACCAGCAGTTCGTGCGCGAAGTCCAGGCGATCCTGCCCAAGCTCGAGTATCAGCCGGCAGAGGTGCAGGGGAAGAAGGTCGAGCAGCTCACCGAGCAGGTATTCACCTTCGGCATCGAGTTCGAGCCGGGACGCAGTTAGGGCGCGCGATACACCGTCCCGCCCTTCATCACGAAGCGAACCTTCTCGAGTGCGTGAATATCGGCGGTGGGGTCGCCCTCCACCGCCACGAGGTCGGCGAGCAGTCCCTGCTTCACGGTGCCGATGCGATCCTGCATGCCGAGGACCTTCGCATCCACCGATGTGGCGGCCATCAGCGCCGCGGCCGGCTCCATCCCGTACTCCACGAGCAGCTCGATCTCCCTGGCGTTCTCACCGTGGGTGAACACGCCGACGTCGCTCCCGTTGCAGATCGTCACGCCCGCCGCGAGTGCCGCCGCGAAGCTCTCCTTCTTCTCCTTCAACCGCTCCGGTAACGGATCCACGCCCTTGCGCCAGCCGCCATAACTCGCGATCGCCTCATCCGCTTCGAGCGTGGGGCAGAGCGCGACGCCGCTGTCGGCCATGAGCTTGAAGATCTCGGGCGTGCCGCCATCGCCGTGCTCGATGGTCTGCACGCCGGCGAGGACCGCGCGACGCATCCCCTCGGGCGTAGCGGTGTGCACCGCTACCGATCGGCCGCTGCTGTGCGCCGTGCGTACGATGAGGCGCATCTCGTCGAGCGAGAAGGTAGGCTCCGCCTCACCGTGCGGACCCCAGCGGTAGTCGCCGTACACCTTGATCCAGTCGGCGCCGTGCTTGATCTGGCTGCGCACGACACGTGTGAGGTCATCGATGCCGTCCGCTTCCTCGGCGCCCTGCGGAACGTCCCAACGTGGATCGAAGCCCTTGGGACCGTAGCTTCCGGTGGCGACGATCGCGCGCGTGACGACGAGCATCCGCGGACCGGGGATGATGTTTTGCTCGATCGCCTGCTTCAGCCCGACGTCGGCGTATCCGGCTCCCTCGGTACCGAGATCACGAACGGTGGTGAATCCCGCCATCAGCGTGGCGCGCGCGTGGTTGGTGGCGCGCGCCACTCGCAGCGCCAGCGGCTCCTTCAGTACCTGGTCGTTCCACGACGCCTCGTTGTACGGGTGGAGGAACATGTGCGAGTGGGCGTCGATGAGTCCCGGAAGGAGCGTGGTCCCGCGCAGCTCTATCCGCTTCGCACCAGCGGGCGCTCCAGCGCGGGAGGCCGGTCCCACCGAAGCGATCCGGTCGCCGCGCACGAGCACGACCCAGCCGTCGTGCGGCTCGGGCGCGACCCCATCGAAAACGCGGTCGGGAACGAGGAGATAGGTCGATGTGGAATCCGTGCTCTGCGCGACGAGCGGAGCCGCCGCCGCCGCGAGAAGGAGGAGGATCAGGCGCATTGCACCCATGGGGAGGAAGAGGAGTAAAGTGGAGGAGGCGGCGCGATCGCCGCCGGTGGTACAGGCGTTCGTGGCTCGGGGCTCCGCAATCTCATTCGGAGTCGGCGAGCGCGAGCCCCGCGCCGCGCCAGGCCGCGAGCCCGCCCCGAACATTGATCACGTCGCGAACGCCGCTGGCGAGGAGGATGCTGCTGGCGATGGTGGAGCGCGCTCCGCTGGCGCAGTGCACGATCACGGGACCGGAGCTCGCCAGGGCAGGGGCCCCGGCGGCGATTTCGCCAAGCGGGATGTTACGCGCGCCAGCGATGTGCCCTCCTTCCCACTCCGAGCGGGCGCGAACATCGATGAGCTGCGCGTCGCCGCGGCGCAGCAGCTGCTCGAGCGCCTCGACTTCCAGGTCCGTGACGGTCTCCAGCGCGCCGCACTCGCGCTTCCAGCTCTCGAGTGCGTCTTCGGTGAAGTAGCCGCGAACGCGGTCGATGCCGATGAGCGAGAGATCCATCGCCGCGCGCTCCGCCAGCGTACGCGCCGCGTCGCCGGTGCCGGCGGCGATCAGGTAGACATCCCGGTCGTACGCGAGCAGCCAACCCGCCCAGCCGACGAAGGAGCGACCGTAGGAGATGCTCAGCGTGCCCGGTACATGTCCGGCTCGGAAAGCGTCGGCGCCTCGCAGATCCACCACCACGCCGCCTTCCCGGAGCACGTCGACGAGCGCATCGGGTGCTTCTTCACGCGGTGCCGGGCGATGCTCGAGCACCGCCGGTCCATCCCGATTGAGGCGCTTCATGACCGCGAAGTAGGTCGGCGGAGCGGGCTGTCCGGCGAGCACTTCCTCCACGAACTCGTCCTCGTCTTCGATCGCGAACGCCCAGTTGGCGATCTTCTCGTAGCCGAGCGTGCTCTGGGGCATCGCGCCGAGTGCCTTCCCACACGCGCTCCCCGCTCCGTGCCCCGGCCAGAGCTGCAGATAATCGGGCAGCTCCGCGAAGCGCCGCAGCGAACGGAACAGCGCGCGCGCACTCGCCTCCATCGTGCCTTCGATGTGCGCCGCGCGCTCGAGCAGGTCCGGACGGCCCACATCGCCCACGAAGAGGAAATCGCCGGTGAGTGCTGCCAGAGGCTTCTCGGCTGCGGCGGTGTCGGTCACGAGAAAGCTGAGATGCTCCGGCGTGTGCCCCGGCGTGTGCAGCACGTCCAGCCGCACCGCACCTACTTCGAAGCGATCGCCGTCGTGAAGGAGCAGCGCATTCTCTTCGTCAGCGAAGGCGTACTGCCACGTTTCGCCGCCTTCGGCAGAGAGCAGTAGGCGCGCGCCCGACTCGCGCGCGAGCTGTCGGCCTCCGGAGAGAAAATCCGCATGGATGTGAGTCTCGGCGACGTGCGTGATCCGCACGTTCTCCTCGCGCGCGGCAGCGTGGTACTGCGCCGTGTCTCGATTGGGATCGACCACCAGCGCAACTCCCGCTGCCTGACAACCGAGCATGTAGCTCGCCTGCGACAGCGGCTCGTCGTAGAAACGTCGAAGGAACACAGAACCTTGTCTGGTACGTGGTTGGCCGGTTGTCGCCGTCAGCGCGCGCCGTGCCGGCGCGCGTAGTCCGCCGCGATGCTCTGCAGATCGGCGTTTCGCAGTCCGGCCATCTGCGCCAGTCGCGTCGCATCGGCCAGCGGCATCCCCTCATCCAGGGCGAAGTACGGGAGCAGCAGAGCTCCCACGCGATTGGATGTCGCGCAGTGCACGAAGATCGGTCGCCGCTCCGGCGCGCGCACGATATCGCGGAAGCTGTCGAACTCGGAATCACCGAGGGTCGGCTGCGAGACCGGGATCGCGACGTAGTCGAGACCGGCGGCACGTACGGAGGCCGGCTCGTCGTGGCCCCTCGGCTCTTCCGGCGCGCGGAGATCGATCACGGTCCGGTAGCCAGCCTTCGCCAGCTGCGGCCACGCAGCGGCTGAAGGCTGGCCGGCGGTGGCGACGCCGGGCAACGGGCATGCGGCGTATGGAATGTCGCCGAGCACTGCGGTCAACTGATCCTGCGCTTCCACGCTCTCTCCCTGGATGGTCCGCACCGGCATTATGGCACGAAATCGGCGCGAGGTGAATAGGGCGCGTTGTTCCTGGCCGAACCTTCCTGCATCATTCGGCAAGACGCCACCTGGCTCCTGGCGCCTCGTTCACCTCCTCCACGACGAATGGCACGTTTCCTATTCGCGCTCGCTCTCCTCGCCACGATGGGTGCGAGCGATAGTCGAGCGCAGCAGCTCACCATTCCGCAGCTCGACTGGCGTACGGTTCGGACCGAGCACTTCGATATTCACTATCCCGCGGCGGCCGAAGAGTGGACACTCGACATGGCGACGCGAATCGAGTCGGTGCGTGATGCCGTATCGCGGCTCGTGGGCAGCGCCCCCGATTCGCGCATAACCGTAATTGTGGAAGATCCCGGCAACGAGTCGAACGGCTTCGCCATCCCGTTCATCCGCGAGCCCGTGATCTTCTTCTGGCCCACGCCACCCGGGCCAAGTTCCGCAATAGCGGACAGTCGCGGCTGGGCGGAGATGCTCTCGGTGCACGAGTACGCGCACATCGCGCACCTCACTCGGCCAACGCGCAGTCCGCTCCGCGAGTTTCTGGCGCGGCTATCTCCCGTTCGACTGGGACCGGTAGCGTTGAAGTCGCCGCGCTGGGTCAGCGAGGGATACGCGACCTGGGTGGAGGGGCGCCTCACCGGTTCCGGTCGTCCCCACGGTGCATGGCGCGCGGCGATACTCAGGCAGTGGGCGCTCGAGGGGAAGCTTCCGTCGTACGGTCAGCTCAGCCGCGACCGGCGCTTCTACGGCGGTTCCATGGCCTACCTCGTTGGCTCGGCGTACCTCGATTGGCTGGTCGAGCGTAGCGGAGATTCGAGTCTCGTGCATCTCTGGCGTCGCATGAGCGCGCGGCGCAACCGGAACTTCGACGACGCTTTCGCGGGGGTGTTCGCGGGCTACCCGGCGGATCTCTACGGTCGCTTCACTGCCGAGGTTACCGGGAAGGCGCTGCGCGCGGAGCGGATCGTGGATAGCGCGCTGGCTGCTGCTCCGGACTCTGGTGTCGGTCGCACCGTGCAGGCGCTGAGCTGGAATACGGGAGCGCCTGCAGTCTCCCGCGACGGGAAGCTGATCGCGATCGTGGTGCGTGCGAAGGAGAGGCCATCGCGCGTGGTCGTATGGAAGACCGCCGAGGAGCCACCCGACTCCGCCGCCATCCGCGCGCGGGAGCGGATGCTCCGACTCGATCCGGAGGATGTACCCGCGGTGCAGTGGAGACCGCGTCCGAAGGAGGCGGTCGCCGTGCTCTATCCGAGCGGCGGCGTACCCTACGACGAGCCGCGCTTCCTCCCAGGTGGCGAGGAGCTCCTGCTGGTGCGCGCCACCGGGCGCGGAGATGGCGCCACGAGGCCCGATCTCTTCATCTGGAACTTCCGAACCGGCGACGTGCGTCGCGTCACGCATGGAGCCGCGCTCCGTCATGCGGACCCGTCGCCGGACGGGCGATACGCCGTCGGTGACCGCTGCATCGAGGGTATCTGCGATGTGGTTCGCGTGGATCTCCGCACCGGCGCGCTCAGCGTGATCGCGCACGGCACGCCGAGCATCGTGTACGACCGCCCGAGGTACTCGAGCGACGGACGAACGATCGCTGTCGCGGTCCAGCAGGGTGGGCGGTGGCGGATCGCGCTCCTCCACGCGACCAGCAACGGAGAGTCTGCGCCCCGCTTCGTCGATCCCGACGACGGCGCCAACCGCTACGATCCGTCGTTCCTGGCCGGCGACTCCGCGCTCGCCGTGACATCGGACGCTACCGGCATCCCGAACATCGAGGTGGTGAGCATCGCCACTGGTGCGGCGCGTACTCTCACGCTAGCCACCGGCGCTGCGCTCGCACCGGATGTGGACCGCCAACACGCCTCTGTTTACTTCCTTCGCCTGCACTCCAGCGGCCTCGATCTGAACGTGGTGCCGCTGGACGTGACGCGTCCCGAGCTGGCCGGTATACTCGCCGGTGCGACGGCGCTGCAACCGGCCACGCGCATCCCGCCCGTGCGCGCCGACACATTCGCCGTCGCTCCGCCGGGGGAGCCGCACTCGTATAGGTTGGGCTCACGCCGGCAGCGCTTCCTCCCGACATTCGCCTGGACCGCCGAGGGCAAGAGCCTCGGTCTCGCGATCGCGGGAACGGACCCAGTCGGCCGTCTCACCTGGGTGGCCCAGGGACGCTACGGTGATCGCGGCACCTGGCGCGGCGGCTCCCTTGGTGCGGCCTGGCGCGGGATGCAGCCGCTCATCGGAGCCTCGCTTTTCTACAGCGAAGACCACGCGTCGCGGCAGCACGGCGGCTTCGCCGCGCCTACAGCTCTCGATATCGACTACTGGGGCGGGCTGGCGCGCCTGGAGCTCGAGCGCGACAACCTCACCAACGTGCATCGCTTCCGCCTCGGCGCATCCGCGGGACGGCTGAGCAGCGCGGTGGGCGATTGGGTGTCGCGCTCCATGGGATTCGCCGAGTATCGCGGTGCCGTCCTCTTCTCGCCGGGCGAGTGGAGCATCGCGCCAAGCGTCGCCCTGGTGGGCGAGGCCGGGAGCACTGCCGGATCGTCGTGGACGCGCGGGATCGTAAGCGGCGGGGCGGTGGTCAGCTATGGCAAGCTCGGCGTCCGCGCCGACGCGATGTTCGGAGCGGTGAGCGGCGATGCACCGATCGTGGAACGCTTCGCCCTCGGCGGGACGATGCCGCCGCTCTTCGACCCGGCGCTCTTCGCGCAGCGCGTCGTCATGCCCGCGCTGCCCGCCGGGCTGGCGCTCGGCAGCCGCGCTGCATCGTACAGGATAGGGCTTCCAGGGGAGGGGATCAGGCCGTATTTCTGGAGCGCGAGCGTTGGCGACCGCCTCCGCGATTGGCACAACGTCGTGGGGCTGGAGTGGTCGTACGACTTCCAGGGGCTCTGGTCGGTCGGATTCCCCAACACGCTCTTCACGTGCGGAGTCGGCTACTCGCTGAGCGAGCCGCTGAAGCACGAGACGCGCGGCTACGTTGCGCTTAGCTACCGACCGTGAGCTCCCGCACGTTACGAACTCGCACGGCTCGTGCAGCCCCTAGCAATCGTAAACTCGTACACGATAGGAGACCCTGATGCCCCAACTGAACAAGGAAACCATCGAAAAATCCGCAGCGGCCGGGGCCATCCTGGTGTGTCTCGCGCTGGCGGCCTTCTTCGCCTTCTTCGTCTGGCTGACATTCCCGAAGGGAAACGGGATAGACACCACCGAGGCGATAGTCTCCTGGATCGCGGTGGGGCTTCTGATCCTGGCGGTGATCCTCACCCACCTGGTGTACGCGCGCATCCTTTATCGGGACGCCCGGGCGAGCTGAGCAACCTGCTAACGTACCTCAGCATTGGCCAGCTAAACCGGTAAGGCACTGCGTGTTGAAGCGATAATCGCCACGCACTTTCCCGGGTTGCTGCGCTACCAGCGACCCCCACGCGGTTACGATCTACCTCGCGCCCGCGTCCATCCGTTGGGAGGACGCCTGCATGACCGACACCGCAGAGACGCGCTGGGAAAGCCACAACGAAGCTGGCCGGCGGCTCTTCAGCCAGGGCAACTACGCCGCCGCCGAGCAGGAGTTCGTCGCCGCCATGCGCGAGGCCAGCTCGCTTGGCGACGACGATCTCCGTCTCGCCTCGAGCCTCGGCAGCCTCGCGCAGATCAAGTATCTGCAGAAGGACATCCAGCAGGCCGAAGCGCTCTTCAAGCGAGCGCTCGCCATCCGGGAGCGCCACCTCGGCGAGAAGCATCCCGAGGTAGCGGCGACGCTCAACAGTCTCGCCCGGCTCTACTTCCGCCGGAACGACTTCGTTGCCGCTGCTCCCCTCCTCATGCGCCTCCTCGCGATCAAGCAGGAGTCGCTCGGCGCGCACCACCCCGAGGTGGCGGTCATCCTCACCAGTCTGGCGAAGGTGCGGCTCGCCGAGCGCCAATACGAGGACGCGGAGCAGCTGGCGCGCAGAGCCCTCCTCATCCGCGAAGAGATCCACGAGGCGAACGATCCCGCGGTGGCGATGAGTCTCGATACTCTGGCGGATGTGCTGGCCGCGCGCGGCCTCCTCGAAGAGGAGCAGCGCCTTCGCCAACGGATCGCAACGATTCGTGGCGCGGCACAGGTACGTGCCCGCCCCGGCGACGCGGGTGATCCGCCCACCGTGCAGGCCGGCGTGGCCGCCGCTCCGCCCGCGCCCACCGCGCCCCCGCGCACCACCCGTTCGGCCTCCCTGCCGTGGATCGAGCCGCCGACGTCGCCGGCGCTGCGCCGGCCGGCGCCGCGCCCCTTCGCCACCACCGGTCCCGGCGCGGCTCAGACGCACACCCCGGCGGCACCCAAGTCTGCACCTCCAACGTCACGTGTGACGACGCCGCCTCCGCCGAGACGCTTCACGCCGCGCTTCGTCGCGCAGCAAGCTCCCTCCGCCACTCGGCCGCCAGAGCGCACAGCGCCGAGACGCGGCGCCGAGTCGGTGACCGGCCCGGTCCGCGGTCCGATCCTCCACCCGGGCGCTGATCGTCGCGAGCCGCAGCGCGAGTCTTACCGTGAATCGCATCGTGAGCCGTACCGCGAGGTACGGCCGCTGCGGCGTCGGCGCTCGCCCATGAAGCTCGTCATGGCTGCCGTGCTGCTCATCGGCGGCGCTGGTGGCGCGTGGGTCTACTTCTCCGGATCGCACGTCACTTCGTCGGCGGGTGCGGCACTGGATCCGTCACCGGTCGCCGGAGGCACAGAGCCCAGCGCCGGCCGTCCGACGGAAGAGCGCGCCCCCAGCGGGAGCCGCGATCCTTCGTTCGGAGCAGACGCCCCCGAGCGGCGGAAGCCGCCCGCGGCCGCATACTCCGACGATCCTCCGGTGAACATCGATCGAGTGCTCGATAGCGCGCCACCCGCCGCGACCGACGTCCCCGCGGCTACCGCCGGTGGCGCGGATAGGGCGAGCCCGCTCGCGCCCACGAGCGCTCCCTCCATGCCGGCCGTCAACGTGGATCGCATCACCTCCGCCATCGGCGAGAACGCCCGCGCGAAGGCCGACTCGCTCGGTCGCAATACGATCACCGTCAAACCGCCGGACTTCGAGAAGCCCGACAAGCCGTAGGCGGGCTCGGCGCTGAAGCTCGCGGCCCGCACTTTCCATCACTGCGCTCCGGGGATACTGTAGAACTACAGTCCGTGTCATCCGCTGGAGACGCAAATGTTGCGAGAGACCGGTAGCACCCGGGTGATGGCGGCGGCTTCCGGAAGCGATGGTTCCGGTGATGCCACGTTGCGCGCGGTTCTGGCCGCCGTCGCCGGTCAGTACGAGATTCTGGGAGAGATGGGGCGTGGGGTGGCGGGTACGGTCACGTATCTGGCGCGCGAGCTCGACTCCTTTCGTTTGGTAATCCTGCGCCTCGATCCGTCCCAGAGCGGCGAGGGCGGGTTGCTCAGCGTATTGCGCGAGGTGAGCGCAACGATGCCGGGCGGCAGCTCGCCCTGTCCGGAGTGTGGCGCCGCGGCGGTGGGGTGGGGACGCTACTGCGCCACGTGCGGTGCGGACCTCGCCCCCGGCGATGTGCTCCGCGCCCGCTCCCACTCCGGCTCGACGGCGCTCGGACGCCCGGCCGACCCGGACGGCTTCCACATCCTCGGCAGCGTGGCGCGTGCCGGAGGGCAGGGCGCGGGAGATGTAATTTTCGCTCGCGAGCTCGCCACGGGTAGCGTCGTTGCCCTGGGCCCGCCCGCTCGACTGGCCGGTGACGCAGCGCCCGACTCGCGCACTGCCCGGATTCTGCACACGCTGAGGCCTCTGACCGCGGTCGCGCCGGAAGGCGCGCGCCCGGCGGAGCCAGCGCGCGAGGTCGAGCAGACGCACGAGCCGCTTCCCCGCGCGCAGCCTTCCGCGTATCGGGCAGCTCCTCAGGAGGTACTCCTCCCCTCGGACGACCTCGCGTCGCCCGATGACCGCCTCCCGCCGCGCCCACCGGACCGCGCGCCGCGCTGGTGGCTGGCGCCAGCCGCGGTGGTAGCTGCGGCCGTGATCGGTCTCGCGGCGTTCGTGAAGGCACGCGCATCGCAGCCGGATGGCACCGAGGCACGCATCGGCTCGGGAGGAATGGGCGTTGCATTGGCACCGGCGCCCCGGCCGAGCGACAGCGCGCGCGCGACGCACGCCGACTCGGGCTACATCCGAATCGCTGGCCAGCTTCCGGCTGGCTCGCAGATCACCATCGATGGGCTTCCGCTCCCCCAGGAGTCGGTGGCCCTCACCCCCGGTGCCTACGTGCTCGCTGCGAGCGCTCCCGGTTACGTGACTGTATCGGAGCGTCTCACGCTCGAGCCGGGGCAGACGCTCGTCTGGATGCCGGCTCTGGCCGCAGTCGCAGAAGTGAAGGAGCCACCGGCGAAGGAAACACCTTCCGGGGAGCGAAGCTCGCGGGCAGTCGCCTCGTCGAAGAAGAAGGCCGCGGCCAGCGCGGACACTCCCTCGGTCGCCGTGGCTGCGCCTCCCGCGCAGAGCTGCCAGGACGCCTTCGAAGCCAAGGAGTGGACGCAGGCTGCTACGCTCTGTGCGAAGGACGCGCGCGGCGGCAGCGTGTCGGCGCAGCGCAACCTCGGCGTGATGTACGACCGCGGCGTCGGCGTCCCGCGCGATCCCGCGAAGGCGGCCGAATGGCTGCGTACCGCCGCGGAGTCCGGAAGTCGCGACGCCGCCTATCAACTCGGCGCGATGTACGAGAACGGTCGCGGCGTGGAGCAGAACGATGCCCAGGCTGTCGCCTGGTACCGCAAGGCGGCGTTGCTCGGCGACCGTGAAGCCCAGGTGAAGGTGGGGAAGGCCTACGAAGAAGGGAAGGGAGTTTCCTCCGACATGGGTGAGGCACTCACCTGGTATCGCAAGGCGGCTGGGCAGGGCGACGCGTGGGCGCAGAACTACATCGGCTTCCTCTACGGCAACGGGAAGGGTGTGCCGCACGACGATGTCGAAGCACTGAAGTGGTTCCGCCAGGCCGCGGCGAACGGCAACGCGCAGGCCGAGTACAACGTCGGCTTCATGTACGCCAACGGTCGTGGCGTGCGTCGCAACGAGGAGGAAGCCATCCGCTGGTTCCGTCAGGCGGCCCGGCATGGATACGAAGAGGCCGTGAAGGAGCTCGAGCGCCGCGGAATCGAGCAGTAGGCGCATTCGATTATCTTCCCCGCGCGGGTTCGATTCGTCCCACCACACGTGACCACCCGATGCCCGGAGGATTGAATGGCGGACCAGATCGATTACAGGATCATCGGCGATGACCTGCAGGCGGTGATCGTGACGCTGGATCCCGGAGAGGCAGTCGTGGCCGAGGCCGGAGCAATGATGTACATGCAGGACGGCATCGGCATGGCCACCACGCTCGACATGACGGGACGCGGCGGGAGTCTCTTCGGAAAGCTGCTCGCAGGCGGCAAGCGCATACTCGCCGGCGATTCCTTCTTCGTCACCCTCTTCGCCAACGAAGGTGCTCGCCGGAGCGACGTCGCGTTTGCGGCGCCGTTCCCGGGGAAGGTTCTCGCGACGGACCTCGATGACTGGGGCGGCACGGTCATCTGCCAGAAGGACTCATTCCTCTGTGCAGCTCGCGGGATCGACGTGAGCGTTGCCTTCTCGCGTCGGATCGGCGCGGGCTTCTTCGGCGGCGAAGGCTTCATCCTGCAGCGACTGCAGGGCGATGGGCTCGCCTTCATCCATGCTTCGGGTACGCTGCACACGATCGAGCTCGCGGCCGGCGAGCAGCTGCGTGTCGACACGGGCTGCCTCGTGGCGATGCAGCAGTCGGTGGATTACGACATCCAGATGGTGCCGGGGATAAAGACGGCGCTCTTCGGCGGCGAGGGTCTCTTCTTCGCGCGCCTCACCGGGCCCGGCCGCGTGGTGCTGCAGACGCTTCCGTTCTCACGCCTCGCCGATCGCATCATCGCCGCGGCGCCGCGCACTGGTGGCGAGCGACGTGGGGAGGGGAGCGTGCTCGGAATGCTCGGCGGAATGCTCGATGGCGACAACCGCTGAGCGCCTCGGCGAGGAGGAGCGCGCGGACGACCCTATCGATCGCTTCCGCTCCCTACTCGCCGAGGCGGAGGCCATCGACCGCTCGCTCCTCCCCGAGCCGACCGCGATGATGCTCGCCACCGTTGGCGATGATGGCCAGCCGTCGCTGCGCGTCGTGCTCCTCAAGTCTGTGGACGAGCGCGGTTTCGTGTTTTACACCAACTACGAGAGCCGCAAGGGGCGCGAGCTGCTCGCGCACCCGAAGGCCGCTCTCTGCTTTCACTGGCAGCCCCTGGAGCGACAAGTGCGGATCGAGGGCGAGGCGGAGCCGGTTGCGCCGGAGGAAGCCGACGCTTACTTCGCCACTCGCGCGCGTCTCAGCCAGATAGGCGCGTGGGCGTCGAACCAGAGCAGGCCGCTCGCGAACGACGACGAGCTCGACGCCCGCGTGCGCGAGATGGAGAAGCGCTTCGCGGGCGGAGCGGTGCCGAGGCCGCCGCACTGGTCCGGCTTTCGCGTCGTGCCGAGGCGCATCGAGTTCTGGCGCAATCGCGCCTTCCGTCTGCACGAGCGACTGGTGTACGAGCGAGAGGAGAAGAATTGGCGAGTGACCAGACTGTACCCGTGAGCGATGTCGAGGGCTGATCGAGTGGCTCGCCACTACAGCTGCCTGTCGCAACCTTCTAGAATTCGCGACCATGGCAACCAGAGTCGCTGATCAGGCGCAGGACCAGAGTACACCTGCGTGGAGCACGGAGGATTCCCGGGTCCTCTACAACGTCGAGAGCTGGGGAATCGGCTTCTTCGACGTGAACGAGAAGGGGCACGTCGTGGTGCGCCCAGACAAGAAGCATCCCGAGCGCGAGCTCGATCTCTACGAGCTCGCGATGGACCTCGACGAGCAGGGAGTGACGCTCCCCATGCTCCTGCGCTTCTCCGACATCCTGCGGTCGCGGATCGAGACGATAAGCCAGCGCTTCAGGAACGCTCTCGAGGAGTTCGACTACGACGGCGGCTACACGCTGGTGTACCCGATCAAGGTGAACCAGCAGCGCCACGTGGTCGAGGAGATCGTGCAGTTCGGGGCTTCGTGTGGCGTTGGCCTGGAGTGCGGCAGCAAGCCGGAGCTCCAGGCCGTGCTCGCGCTCAGCGAGAGCACAGAGCACATGATCGTGTGCAACGGCTACAAGGACGAGGAGTTCATGCGCCTGGCCCTCATGGGCCAGAAGCTCGGCCACCAGGTGTTCATCGTCATCGAGCAGGTGAGCGAGCTCGATGTGCTCCTTCGCGTGGCCGACGAGATGGGAGTCGTCCCCACAGCGGGCGTCCGGATCAAGCTCTTCTCGGGCGGCTTCGGCCGGTGGGCGGAGAGCGGTGGAGAGAAGTCGAAGTTCGGTCTTAGCGCGAGCGAGCTCGTGACGATGATAGACAAGCTCCGCGATGCGGGGCGGCTCGACGTGCTCAAGCTCATACACTTCCATCTCGGATCGCAGATCACCGACATCCGCTACATAAAGGGTGGCCTTCAGGAGGTGGCGCGCTTCTACGCCGAGCTCCACGCGGCCGGCGTGAACGTGACGCACGTGGACGTAGGTGGCGGGCTAGGTGTGGACTACGACGGCTCGGGCTCCACGACTCCGGCGAGCGTGAATTACTCGGTACAGGAGTACGCGAACGACATAGTGTACACCCTCGGTGAGGCGTGCCGCGAGCTGGAGCTGCCCATGCCCCACATCATCTCCGAGTCGGGGCGCGCGCTCACCGCGCACCACGCGCTTCTCCTTCTGGAAGTGATAGACGTGGAGTCGCAGCAGGAGCTGCACCTCCCCGTGCTGAATGATGAAGACCACGCCATCCTGCACGAGCTCGAGGCGGGCTACCAGACCGTTTCCAGCAGATCCGTTCGCGAGGTGTACCACGACGCCACTTTCCTCAAGGAGCGGATGCACGCGCTCTTCAACAGCGGCGTGCTCTCGCTCCGCGGACGCGCGATGGGCGAGCAGCTCTACAACGCCACGCTGAACGAGGTGGCGCGCATCGCGCAGCGCGACCGGGAGGAGTACGCCGACATCATCGAGGATCTCGAGGCGCAGCTGGTCGACCGCTACTTCTGCAACTTCAGCGTCTTCCAGTCGCTCCCCGACAGCTGGGCGATAGATCAGCTCTTCCCGATCATGCCCATCCACCGCCTCGAGGAGGAGCCGGTCCGCCGCGGGACGCTGCAGGACGTCACCTGCGATTCCGACGGGAAGATCGACCGCTTCACCGGCGGCAGGAACGGCCGGCCGAGCCTCGAGCTTCACCCGCTGGTCGAGGGCGAGCGCTACATCCTCGGCATCTTCCTAACGGGCGCCTATCAGGAAATCCTCGGCGACCTGCACAACCTCTTCGGCGACACCAACGCCGTGCACGTTCGCCTCGAGCCGGGTGGCTACGCCGTCACCGATCTCGTCCACGGCGACACCGTCACCGAGGTACTGGCCTACGTCCAGTTCCGCGCCTCCGACCTCCTCGCCACCTTCCGCCGAAAGGTGAGCGCCGCCAAGACCCTCACCCGCCAGGAAGCCAACGCCTTCATCGCCGACTACGTGGCGGGGCTGGAAGGGTATACGTATCTCGAGGGAGAGGGGACGTGAGGGCAGAGGGGAAGCAGGAGGCAGGAAGCAGGAACGGCTCGAGGGTTCAGGGTTCAGGGTTCAGGGTTCAGAAACTGCACACCGGCCTAGGTCTGCGTCTACTGGGCAGTAACTGAACCCTGAACCCTGTATTTCTGAACCCTGGTCGCTCACTGCTCTCTGCTCTCTGCTCTCTGCTTTCTCTCACTATACTCTCCACTCTCCCAAACGACCATGCACGACTTCCCCCACCTCCTCTCCGTTCTCGTCGCGATCATCGTTGCGACGAAGTTGCTCGGGGAAGGGGCGCAGAGGATCGGGCAGCCGGCGGTGCTCGGCGAGCTGGTGGCGGGGGTGGTGCTCGGGGTATCGGTGCTCGGGGTGCTCGATCCTGGTGACCCGGTGATCTCGGCGCTCTCGGAGATCGGAGTGATCGTACTCCTCTTCGAGATCGGGTTGCACACGGAACTCGAGTCGCTGCTCGAGGTGGGGAGCTCGGCGGTGACCGTGGGGCTTGTAGGTGTGGCGGTCCCCTTCGCGCTCGGGTTCGGGGTGGCGCACCTCATCGGGTTGCCGGCGGTGCCGGCCGTCGTGTGCGGCGCCGCGCTGACCGCGACATCGATCGGCATCTCGGCGCGGGTGCTCTCCGATCTAGGTCAGCTGGACACGCCGGAAGGGCAGGTGGTGCTCGGCGCCGCGGTGCTGGACGACGTGGTGGGGCTCATCATCCTTGCGGTCGTGAGCGGCGTCGCCGCCGGTGCGAGCGTGTCGCTGGCGGGCGTCGGCGTGAACATCGCCGTCTCGATCGGCTTCATTGTCGCGGCGCTGCTGCTCGGCGGTCTCCTCGCTCCGCCGCTCTTCAGGATCATCGCTCGCCTGGAGACCTCGGGCGCGCTCGGACTTCTGGCGTTGGGATTCGCCTTTCTTCTGGCGTGGGCGGCCGCCGAAGCGAAATCGGCTCCCATCATCGGCGCCTTCGCCGCCGGCCTGGTGCTCCACAGGACACCGCAGCGCCACGATATCGAGAAGAAGGTCACCACGCTCGGCCACTTCTTCGTGCCCATCTTCTTCGCCGCGGTGGGCGCAGAGGTAGACCTCCGCACCCTGGTGGACAAGCAGGTAGCGCTCGTGGGCGGCGCGCTCATAGTGGTGGCGCTCATCGGCAAGTTCGTCGCCGGCTACGCCCCATGGTGGTTCAAGGGGAACAAGGCGATGGTCGGCGTGTCGATGATTCCGCGCGGCGAGGTGGGACTGATCTTCGCGCAGATGGGGCTCTCCACCGGTGCCCTCGACGTGGGTCTCTTCAGCGCAATCGCCCTGATGGTGATGGTCTCCACCTTCCTCCCACCCCCCATCCTCGCCCGCATGTCCTCCACCCACCCCTTGCCCCCGAACCTCCAGGACCAGCCCGGAGATGGTGGAATCGATGATCTGGTGTCGGGGGCGATGGAGGAGTGAGAGACGAGAAAGCAGAGAGCAGAAAGCAGAAAGCAGGAGCTGCCTCGGGGGTGAGGGCTGTAAGTAAGAAGCCGTCATCCGCGCGATCTAGAGCCGTCATCCCCGCGAAAGCGGGGACCCATGTTCAGTCTGGCTAACATGGGTCCCCGCTTTCGCGGGGATGACCCCCGCACTACGAGCCGTTCACTGCTTTCTGCTTTCTGCTCTCTGCTTTCTTATTTTCCTCCCCCGTACCTCTTCCCCACCTCCGGCCAGTTCACCGTGTTCCACCAGGCGGAGAGGTAGTCGGCGCGGCGGTTCTGGTACTTGAGGTAGTAGGCGTGTTCCCAGACGTCGACGCCGAGGATGGGGTGACGGCCATCCATCACGGGGTTGTCCTGGTTCGGGGTGCTCTCGATCGAGAGGGCGCCTGCGGGGTCGCTGACCAGCCAGGCCCAGCCGGATCCGAAGCGGCCGGAGGCGGCGGCGTTGAACTGTTCCTTGAACTTCGAGAAGTCGCCGAACGACTTCTTGATGGCGTTCGCGATATCGCCCGCCGGCTCGCCGCCACCGTTGGGAGCCATGATCGTCCAGAACAGCGAATGGTTCCAGTGGCCGCCGGCGTTGTTGCGGACCGCGGTTCGAACTTTCTCCGGCACGGCGCTCAGATTCTTCAGCAGCTCCTCGAGCGACTTGTTCTGCAGCTCAGGCGCCTTCTCGATCGCGGCGTTCAGGTTATTGACGTAACCCTGATGATGCTTGGTGTGATGGATCTCCATCGTCCGAGCATCGATGTTGGGCTCGAGGGCGTCGTAGCCGTACGGCAGCGGCGGAAGTGTGAATGCCATGTTTCTCCTCCGGAAGTGTCGTGCGCGTGCTCAGGGCGCGGTACCGTCGGGCGTGATCGTCGGCGCGCGGCGTTGCCGCAGCCAACTTATGATGCCCGGCAGGAGCGAAAGGAATATCACGATGACGATGACCAGATCGATATGCTCGTCGATTCCCGGTATGTAGCGGCCGAGGAAGTAGCCCGTGAAGAGCATGCCCCAGACCCACGCAATTCCACCGACCACGTTGTAGAGCACGAAGGTCCGGTAGTGCATCTCGGCCACACCGGCCACGACAGGCGCGAACGTCCGGATTATCGGCATAAATCGCGCAAGCACTATCGTTTTGCCACCATGTTTCTCGTAGAACGCATGAGCGCGTTGGAGATGTTTCCGATTGAAGAAGATCGAATCCTCGCGCGTGAAGATCTTCGGCCCCGCGGCCTTGCCGATCATGTAGCCGACGGAGTCGCCGGTTATCGCGGCAACGGAGAGAATCGCCCCGAGCAGGTACACATCCAGAAGTCCGTGCGCCGAGAGCAGTCCTGCGGTGACGAGGAGCGAATCTCCGGGGAGGAAGAATCCTATGAGGAGCCCCGTCTCCGCGAAGATGATGGCGGTAAGGACGAAGTACCCGCCCCAGCGAATCAGACCCTCGAGGTCCGATAGCTGGTGCCACAGATCTATGAGTGTGTGCATCTGACTCCCGACATGGTGACGACACGATGACAGTCCATGAAGTTCGACCGGCACACTCCGCTGGTCAACTGTGGGCCCTCACGGGCGAGGCCGCCGGACGATGACACTCATCCATACGATCGGCCATTCCACCCGCTCCCTCGATGAGCTCGTAGCGCTCATGCGCCGCCACGCGGTGGAGCACCTGGCCGACGTCCGAGCCCACCCGGGGTCGAGGAGATACCCGCACTTCAGCCGCGACTCGCTTCGGACATCGCTCCCGGCGTTGGGCATCGCCTACTCCCACCACCCCGAGCTGGGTGGACGGCGTCGCGGGCTTCCGGACTCCCCCAACGGAGCGTGGCGCAACGCCAGCTTCCGCGCCTACGCCGACTACATGGGCACCCAAGAATTTGCAAAGGCGCTCGAAGCGCTGCTCGGTCTCGCGAAGGGAAAGAGCGCGGCAATCATGTGCGCCGAAGCGGTCCCATGGCGCTGCCACCGGTGGCTGATCTCGGACGCGCTCGTCGCCCGCGGGATTGACGTACATCACATTCTGGACGCGAGATCCGAACCCCACTCGCTCACCCGCTTCGCTGAGTTGCGCGATGGCACGGTCGTTTACCCCCCGGAATCCGCCTCGGCATCTCACCCGGATCTTTTCGACTGATCCTCGCCGGCATCTGGTACGCGAGTTGCATTTTCGGGGGTGTCGTTACTTCCGAACCTTATCATGGAGCCAACCATGCTCTGGACGATCGCGGTAATACTCTTCATCCTCTGGCTGCTCGGCTTCGTGGTGCTGCACGTCGGCGGCGGCCTTATTCACATTCTTCTGATCCTCGCCATCATCGCAATTGTCTGGCGCCTGGTGACCGGTAGATCGGTAGTCTAGCGAGGACACAAAAAACAGAAAGCAGACAGCAGAAAGCAGAAAGCAGTGAACTGCCTCGGGGTCGAGATCTCGAC
>DASSNL010000119.1:0-2216 GCA_035688075.1 Gemmatimonadaceae bacterium | reverse complement strand
ATCGATACGGCCGCTTCGCCGCTCGCATCGATTCACGATTCCAGACCTGACCCCGCCGTCCGATATATGCGAGTTCTCATCGTCGAGGACGACGCCGAGCTGGCCGATGTGGTGGCCGCGGGACTCGCCGAACATCATGTGGAGACCGTACTCGCGAGTGACGGGCGCGAAGGGAGAGAGCGCGCGCTCTGGGGGAGCTACGATGTGATGATCCTCGACGTGATGCTCCCCGGCGGCAACGGCTTCGAGCTCTGCACCGCGCTGCGCGCGACGGGGCTCTCCACTCCCATCCTGATGCTCACCGCGCGCGATGCGGTGGATGACAGAGTGCACGGCCTCGAGGCCGGCGCCGATGACTATCTCACGAAGCCCTTCGCCTTCCGCGAGCTCCTAGCCCGCGTCCGCGCGCTCGCGCGCCGGCAGCCGGCGTTCCACCCCGAGCGCTACGAGATCGCGGACCTGCGGGTGGATCTCGTCTCCCGCGAGGTAAGCCGCGGAGAGAGCGTCATCCAACTGACCGCCAGGGAGTTCGCTCTCCTCGAGTTCTTCGTGCGCCACGAGGGTGCGGTGGTGGATCGCGCCTCGATCACCTCGCACGTCTGGGATGAGAACCACGATCCGTACACGAACGTCCTCGAGGTGCTCGTCCGCCGGCTTCGCCGGAAGATAGATGACGACTTCGAGCCGAAGCTGATTCACACGGTGCGAGGGGCGGGCTACCGCTTCGGCGTGTGATCAGCGAGTCACGCGAACAACGCCGCGCGGGCGCGCGACGCGATGACTCCCGTTCGTCGTCGAGTGAGGCCCGCGAATCTTCCTCCTCGCTGCTGCGCCTGCGCCGCCGGCTCACGGCCTGGTACGTGGGCACCTTCGCTCTGGTACTCCTCACGCTCGGCGTTCTCCTTCTAGTGGCGCTCACCCGCTTCGTGGCCGGCGATCTAGACGCGTCTCTCCGCGCGGCTAGCAAAGAGATTGCGCTCGCGACCGAGCGACGGGAACGCGAGGCGGCCGCCACGGGTGGCAGCGCCATCGACGCGGTGGAGGAGTTGCGGATCCCCGGCCGCGAGCTCTTTCTCTTCGACACCGCTGGCCGCCCGCTCGTGCCTGCAGAGGCGGCACCGGAGATCGTGCGCGCCGCCGCGCGCACGGCGAGAGAGGGAGCCGTGGACGACAGAATAAAGTTGCCGCCCGACCGGACGCTCCAACTCCACGCCGAGCGATTTGCCACCTCCAGCGGCCACCGCTACGTGGCGCTCGCGCTGGCCGACCGTGACGCGCTCGACGATCGTTACGCCTCGCTCACAGTCCTCCTCGCGGCGCTCGGAGCCGTGGGTCTCGTCCTCGTGGCCGCCGGCGGCTGGATCCTCGCACGGCAATCGGTGGCGCCGGTTCAGCGATCGATGGAGCAGATGCGCCGCTTCGTGGCTGACGCCGCGCACGAGTTGCGGACTCCGGTGGCCGTGCTGCGTACCCGCGCGGACGTCGCCCTCCAGCGCGAGCGCTCGAGCGTGGAGTACGTTGCCGCACTCGAGGCGCTGGGACGCGAGACCGAGCGTCTCAGCGGAATAGTGGATGATCTCTTCACCCTTACGCGGGCCGACGCGGGCGAGCGACCGCTCCACACGGCACGCGTTCAGCTCGACGAGCTGGTGCTCGACGCGGTGAGCGCCACGGGCGCGCTGGCCGAGCGCCAGGGCGTCGCGCTCTCGGTTGGCGCCGCCGATGAGGTGGTGCTGGAGGCGGACGCCGCGCTCCTGCGTCAGCTCGTGGTGATCCTCCTCGACAATGCCATCAAGTTCAGCGAGCGCGGTGGCGCGGTGAGGGTTGACCTTCACACGTCTCCCGGCGTGGCCACGCTCACGGTACGTGATACGGGAGCAGGAATTCCACCCGACGAGCTCCCGCACGTGTTCGACAGGTTCTATCGGGGAGAGTCCGCACGAGGGAACACGTCGGGTGCCGGGCTCGGACTGTCGATCGCCCAGTGGATCACGACAGCGCACCGGGCGCGCATCGGGATCGCCTCCGCTCCGGGCGAGGGAACCACCATGACGGTGCTCTTCCCGATCGCCTAACGACGGGGTCAGCAACCGTCTTGAAAGTCAAGCGGCAATGAGTTCTGCGGAGAGCGTTTGGGGGCGGTAGTCAGCTACCCAGCGCTCGCCGTTTCGCACCATGGTGTTGAGGATCGTCAGCAACTTCCGCATGCAGGCCAC
>DASSNL010000116.1:0-9564 GCA_035688075.1 Gemmatimonadaceae bacterium | reverse complement strand
AATCGATACGGCCGGAGAAACCGGCCGTATCGATTCACGATTCCAGACCTGACCCCGTCGGTCCCCCATGGCTCCCCGCCTCCGCGTCAATGCCCCCTCGTCCCCACACTATCTACCCCGGAACCGCCCCCTGTTCCCTTTAGCCTGTAGTACCTGAACCCTGAACCCTCGAGCAGTTCCTGTTCCCTGTCCCCTGTTTCCCGTTTCCCTGCCGTTCCTGCTTTCTGCTCTCTGCTTTCTATCCCCCTCCCCTCTCCTCCGTCGCCGGCTCCACCACCACCTCCAGCTCACCGTCGGTCTTCAGCACCGTCACCGCCGTCGTGTTCTCCGGGGTGCGCTCGAAGCGGAGCGACACGCGCGCGGCGCCCACGGCGAGGTCGTGGAACTCCATGTGGTTCACGAACTCCGGAAGCATCGGGCGTACCACGCTGAGACGCTTCTCGAAAGCATTCGGGGAGAGCCCGAGCATCGCCTCTATCAGGTAGGGGATGCTCCCGGCCGCCCACGCCTGCGGGTGGCAGGCTACCGGGTAGCGGACGGGATAGTCGTACTCGTCGCGCGCGAAACCGGCGAAGAGCTCGGGGAGGCGATAGCCGTTGAAGTGCATCGCCGCCTCCACTAAACCCGACAGTATCCGGTGCGCCGCGGCGTCGTGGCCGTAGCGGCGGAAGCCCACGGCGATGATCGAGTTGTCGTGCGGCCACACGGTGCCCAGGTGGTAGCCCACGGGGTTGTAGCGCTTCTCCTCGTGCGAGAGCGTGCGGATCCCCCAGCCGTTGTACATGTCGGGCTGCATCAGACGCTCGGCGACGGCGCGCGCCTTGTCGTCGTCGGCGATCCCGGCCCAGAGCGCGTGGCCTGGGTTCGAGGAGATGACGCTGAGCTGCGCGTCGCCCTTCTCGAGCGCGAGCGCGTAGAAGTTCTCCTTCTCCATCCAGAAGTCGCGGTTGAAGCGCTCGCGCAGCTTCGCCGCTTCGTCGCGCAGCTCCTTCGCACGCTGGGCTTCGCCGGTGCGCTCGTAGAGATCGGCTATCAGCATGCGCGCCTGGTACGTGTACCCCTGGACTTCCACCAGCGCGATCGGCGGATCCGCGAGATGGCCGTCGCTGTCCACTATGGCATCGCCCGAGTCCTTCCACCCCTGGTTGATCAGCCCGCGCTCCGAGGTGCTGGCGTACTCGATGTAGCCGTCGTGGTTCTGGTCGGCGTCGGTGGACATCCAGTGAAGGGCGAGCTCCACGTTGTCGCGCAGCGACTCGAAGAGCTCGAGGTCGCCGGTCCAGGCGGCGTAACGGCCGATGAGGATCAGGAACAGCGGCGTCGCATCCACGGATCCGTAGTACGGCGTGTGCGGGATCTCTCCGAGCCGCGCCATCTCCCCCACGCGCAGGGAGTGGAGGATCTTCCCCGGCTGCTCGTCGCGCCACTCGTCCACGCGGTCGCCCTGGTAGTGGGCGAGGAGCCGCGCGGTGTGGCGCGCGATGGCCGGCTCGTAGGCGAGCGTCTGCAGGGCGGTGACGATGCTGTCGCGTCCGAAGAGCGTCGCGAACCACGGAATCCCAGCGGCGAAGAACTCCTGCCCATCGATGCTGCTGACCAGCATCTGCAGATCACCGATCGACCTCTCGATGACTTCATTGAGGAGGAGGCTGTCGCAGTGCAACTTGGGGCCCGATCGCTTGTCCTCCTTCTTCACCTCGCCCGGCTTGTCCACGGTACCGCGCAGCCGAACACCACCGAGGAGCCTTGCCGATTTCGGCTTCGTGGGCGCGACCGGCTCTCCATCGGCTCCTACCTCCGGCACGTCGGCCAGGCGAACGTGCACATCGATCGTCACATCGGCGCGCGATGGGAGCTCGAGATCGAAGCGAGCGCCGCACCGCTCGCGCTTGGCCGGTGCTGGGGAGAGCTCTATGGTGGCGCTACGCCTGCGGCCGTCAGCGCCATCGTACGCCAGCACGAGCGCGTCGTCCTTCCACTCCGGCGCGCGCACCTCGCCGAGCTTCTCGCTGAAGAGGCCGCGCACGGCGAAGACGTCTTCGAACTGCGCGCCGAAGGTGAGCGTGATGGAGAGCTCCACGTCGCTCAACCCGAAATTCTCGAAGGTGAAGGAGTCGTGCAGCGCCGGCACGTCGCCGTGCAGCGAGCGCGCCCACTTCACGCCGATGGTCTCCTTGGGGATGAGCTGGCCGTCGGCGGTGCGGATATCCTGGTTGGCGAGCTGGAAGATGGCGGAGTCGCCCTTAGACGCGGTGGAAGCGAGTACCGTAGGCGACGTGTTGGCGATGCAGAGCTCGTAACCGCGGAGGTAGCGGCAGTCGTGATAGTAGAGACCGAAGCCGTGACCCTGGCTCAGCGGGATGCCGCCGTCGGGGCTGGTGACGAGGTAGATGTTCTCGTCCTTGATCACCACTGCGTCGGCGATGCTCGACGTTATGGATGGCGTGCCGTGGGTGAGGATGCGCTGCTTCCGCTCGTGCACCTCGCCGGGGCTGAGCTGTTGCTCCTTCTCCTCCGGCTCTGTCGTCGCCGCGCGTGTGGACTGAGAAGGTAAGGAAGAGCGAGAAGTCGGCGTGCTCATCAGCGAGTCGGGGTCGAAGTGGCCAGTGAGGAGTTCGGTCGCCCGGCTCTACAGGCGTCTATCGTGCCATCATGAAGTGCAGCACATCGGAGCGGGTGACGATTGCGCCGATGCGGCCGTTCTGCCGAACGAGCACGGCGGGGTTCGTCTTGTTGAGCAGCTTGACCACGCTCTCGAGCTGCTGGGAGCCATCCACCACGGGGAAGGGCGCGTCCATCACGTCGCTGACCGTGGCATCGAGGAGCTTGGTGTCCTCGAGCGCGCGTGCCGACATGGACGACTCGCTCACCGAGCCGATGCAATCGTCGCCATCCATCACCGGGAGCTGCGAGACGTCGTGCAGGCTCATGAGCCGGAGCGCCTGGCGCACCGTGGCGCCGGGCGTGGTGGCGACGATGGCGGGCGCGGAGCGCGGCTTGATCTCGGCGAGGTCGGCGATGCTCACGCGGTCGGGCTCGAGGAGCTGGTTCTCTCGCATCCACTCGTCGCTGTAGAGCTTCGAGAGGTAGCGCTCGCCCGTGTCGCAGAGGAAGGTGACGACCATCGCGTCGGGGTCGTTCACCTCGCGCGCCACCTCGAGCGCAACGTGCGTGATGAGCCCCGACGATCCGCCCACGAAGAGTCCCTCCTCGCGGGTGAGGCGGCGCGCCATGGCGAAGGCATCGCGGTCGCTCACCGTGCGGTAGTCATCGATGACTTTCATGTCGAGCGTGCCGGGAACCTTGTCCTGGCCGATCCCCTCCACCTTGTACGGCACGCCTTCGATCTTCTCGCCGCTGCGCCAGTAGTCGGCGAGGATCGAACCGACCGGGTCGCCGGCGACGATCCTGATATCGGGATTCTTCTCCTTGAGGTAGCGACCCACTCCCGTGATGGTACCGCCGGTGCCGGCCGAGGCGACGAAGTGCGTGATGCGCCCCTCGGTCTGCTCCCAGAGCTCGGGACCCGTGGTCCTGTAATGCGCCTCGGGATTCGCCTGGTTGTAGAACTGGTTGGCGAGGATGGCGTTCGGCGTTTCCTCAGCGATCCGCTTCGCCGTCATCACGTAATTGTCCGGATGATCGGGTGGCACGGCGGTGGGAGTGACGATCACCTGCGCGCCGAACGCCTTGAGGAGGCGTACCTTCTCCTGCGACATCTTGTCGGGCATGGTGAAGATGCAGCGGTACCCCTTGAGCGCCGCCGCTATGGCGAGCCCGATCCCCGTGTTCCCGCTCGTCCCTTCGACGATCGTCCCGCCCGGCTCGAGCCTCCCCTCTCTCTCCGCCTGCTCGATGATCGGCAACCCGATCCGATCCTTCACGCTCCCGCCAGGATTGAAGAAGTCCGCCTTCCCGTACACCGGCGTCACGATCCCCCTCGTCACCCTGTTCAGCCGGATGAGCGGAGTGGAGCCTATAGTGCCCAGTACATCTTCGTAGGGAGTGGAGTTGCGGGGGAGGGGGGACATGGGCGTGGAGTCCGGATGTATTGTGAAGGGTTCAGCAACTAAAGGGTTCAGGGTTCAGGAACTACCTCGGGGGAGAGAGCCTGACCCCTGAGCTGTCACTGAACCCTGAACCCTGCCCCCTGAACCCTGTGGTTCCCGCCCTGCCTCCTGAACCCTGCTTCAAGACCGTATCCCCGGGCAACGGCTTCGCATCCGGATGCCGGAAGAACACGGGGAGGAGGATGGAGACGGACATCGGGCGGCCGTGAAGACGGGCGGGGGTGAAGCGGAGATCGCGCGAGCCGAGGACGGCGGCGGAGTCGAGACCGGAGTAGCCGGAGGATTCGACCACGGCGGTGGAGTCGGGGATCACGTTGCCGACGCTGTCGATGTGGATGCGGAGCGTGACGTTCCCCTGTACCTGCCGGTCGTAGAGAGTGGTCGGGTAGCGGAAAGGGAGCTCCGTGTTGAGGATCGTCGGGAGCTCGTCGGGCTCGACGCCGCTTCCCTGGATCCCCTCGATGGCTTTGCGCGCAGTCTTCTGATCGATGCATGCGCTCGAGGCGATGAAGAGAGCGCCGACGAGCATCAATCTGCGTAGCATGATCTCAATGTAGCCAATGGTTCCGATGGCTCGGAAGGTTACCAGCCGGTCCTTGCCGCTCTCGCGGGGAGCGCTCATCGTTCCGAAATGAATATCACGGTACTCATGGGAGGCACGTCCTCCGAGCGCGATGTGTCGCTGTCGTCTGGTCTCAGGATAGCGGAGGCGCTGCGCGAGCGCGGGCATCGGGTGACGTCGGTGGATCCGGCGCGCGGACCGATCGGGGCGGACGAGGAGGCGGCGATGCGGAGCGCGGGGGTGGTGAAGACCGTGCCACCCACCATCGAGGAGCTGCGCGAGCTGGAGCGGACGTCGCGCGCGCCGTCGCTGGGGACGTTCCCGGAGGTACGGGGTGCGGACGTGGTCTTCCTTGCGTTGCACGGCGGGCAGGGGGAGGACGGGACGATCCAGGCGCTCCTCGACATGGTCGGGGTGCGCTACACGGGGAGCGGTCATCTGGCGAGCGCGCTGGCCATGGACAAGGATCTCTCGAAGCGGCTCTTCCGCGCGGCGGGGGTCCCGACGGCTGACTGGCTGATGGCCGGCCCGGCTGTCAGCCTAACGCCGTCGGCCTCCGAGGTGGAGCGCGCGTTAGGCTGGCCGGTGATCGTGAAGCCTTCGAAGCAGGGCTCTACCGTGGGGCTCTCGATCGTCCGCGAGCCCAAGGGGCTGGACTCGGCGGTGGAGGAGGCGGCACGGCACGACGACGAGGTCATGATCGAGCGCTTCGTCCCCGGCCGAGAGCTTACCGTGGCCGTCGTGGGCGATCGCGCGCTCCCGGTGGGAGAGATCTTCCCCAAGCACGAGATCTACGATTACGAGTGCAAGTACACCGCGGGGATGGCGCATGAGAAGTTCCCGGCCGACCTCACGGAAGGGTGCGCGGCCGAGGCGCAGCGGCTCGCCCTCGCCGCCTTCCGGGCGCTTAAATTAGGAGGGTGCGCGCGGATCGACTTCCGCATGACCGAGGCGGGTGAGCTCTACTGTCTGGAGGCCAACACCCTGCCGGGGATGACGCCGTTGAGCCTCGTTCCGCAGGCGGCGGCCGCGGCGGGGATGAGCTTCGCGGAGCTGTGTGACCGGATCGTGCAGCTGGCACTGTAAGCGCGCCTCCGGCGCGCGCGGCGTCGTATACAGCAGCCGCCGATCGCGGCACGAACATTGAGCGGAAGTCGGGGGGGAGGAACGGAAAATGAGAAAGCAGAGGGCAGATAGCAGAAAGCAGTGAACTGCCTGAGGGGGTGAGGGTTCTCCCCTACGAGCCGTTGCTGCTGTCTGCTTTCTGCTGTCTGCTTTCTCGTCCCCTCTCCCCTGAACTTCCCCGCGGAGTCAGGTTATCACGTAATGAGATAGTCGTTCATCGCAGTAGCTCCAGTATCGCAGGTCCAGATGCCGTTCTCGGAATTCGAAGAACAGGATTCTCCACGCATCACGCCGGCTGTGCAGTGGCTGATCGCGATCAACGTCGCGGTCTATTTCCTACAGCTGACGCTCGTGGGGCCAGTGGACATCCAGCGTGCGCTGGCGTTCGAGGTCCGGGATCTCACGGAGCGACCGTGGACGATAGTCACCTACATGTTCGTGCACGCCGGGTTCTGGCACCTGGCGGTGAATATGTGGATGCTCTGGCTCTTCGGACCGCGGCTGGAGCGCGCGTGGAGCTCGCGGAGCTTCAGCTTCTACTACGTCCTCTGCGGGCTGGGCGGGTGGCTCTTCCACCTCATGATCGCCCGCGACGGGAGCTATCTCCTGGGCGCCTCGGCGGCGATCTACGGCGTGATGCTCGCCTACGCGATGCGCTGGCCCGACGAGGAAGTGCGCTTCTTCCCGCTGGTCTTCATAGCGATGAAGGTGCGCTGGTATGTGGTGCTCCTCGTGGGTCTGAACCTGGCGCTGGGGCTCTGGGATCTGAACCGCGGCGGTGGCGGCGGCGTGGCGTATCTGGCGCACCTGGGCGGCCTCTTCGTGGGCTACCTCTACCTCCGCTTCTCCGCCGCGCACGGGATCGACCGTCTGCGCCGGCGGATGTCCGCGCTCCCCGACGTCCCCGATGAAGCGCCGCGCGCCATCCCCCGCTCGCAGCCCCGCTCCCGCGAGCGCAGCAGCGACATAGACGACATCGTTGCCCGGAGCAACGCCATGGCCGCCCAGCGTCATGAGGGCGCCGCCCCCACGCTCACCAGCAAGGTCGGAAAGAAGAAGACCGACGAGCTCAATTACGTGCTCGACAAGATCTCCGAGCGCGGGATGGAGAGTCTGACGAGCGACGAGCGCCGGCTGCTGGAGGAGCTGTCGAAGAAGCTGAGGAGGGAGTAGGGGGAGAAAGCAGGAAGCAGGAAGCAGAAAACAGAAAGCAGGAACTGCACACCGAACAGCGTCATCCCCGCGGAAGCGGGGACCCATGTTGCCCAGCCGAACATGGGTCCCCGCTTCCGCGGGGATGACGGCTTTCTACCTGCAGCGCTCACCCCCGAGGTAGTTTACTGCTCTCTGCTGTCTGCTTTCTGCTCTCTGCTTTCTCCCGAAAGTAGAGAGCCCCCCGGGAAATCCCGGGGGGCGGTACCGCCACGCCGTTCTCGCGGCGGCAGAGGCCAGCGCAGAGTGTGCCGGCTTTTTCCAAGGTAAGGCCGAGGGCCCCGATCGTCCAGACTGTTCCGGATATTGGATAAAGGGCTCGGCGCGTACATCCTTAAGCCCATGCCCAAGCCCGAGCTCCTCGAAACCTTCCCGAATCCGAATCCAGGCCGCCCCTACGAGATCCGGATGGAATGCCCCGAGTTCACCTCGCTCTGCCCCATAGGCGGAATCGAGGGGGACGCGAGCGACCTCTCCCTCCTCCAGGGCGGCGCCCCCGACTTCGGGACGATCACCATCACCTACATCCCCGCCGATCTCTGTATAGAGCTGAAGAGCCTGAAACTCTACCTGTGGAGCTTCCGCAACGACGGCACTTTCTACGAGCGCTCCGTCAACCGCATCCTCGACGACCTCGCCGAGCGCCTCTCCCCCGTCTGGCTGGAGGTAGTAGGCGACTTCAACGTCCGTGGTGGGATAAAGTCGATCATCAGTGCGAGGGTGGGGAGGCGAGAGGGTAACTGAAGAAAGCAGAGAGCAGAAAGCAGAAAGCAGTGAAGGGCTCGTAATACAACGTCATCCCCGCGAAAGCGGGGACCCATGTCAGCCGGTCTGAACATGGGTCCCCGCTTTCGCGGGGATGACGGCTTTAGATCGCGCGGATGACGGCTTTAGGTCGCGGGGATGACGGCTTCTTACTTACAGCCCTCACCCCCGAGGCAGTTCACTGCTTTCTGCTTTCTGCCTTCTGCTTTCTCTTTACTCCACTTCCCCCTACCCCTCGACCTTGAACTGCCTCACCATCCCATGCATCACATGGGGCTTGCCGTCCTTGGAGTCGGGGACGAAGCAGAGGAGGCCGTACTCGCCGGGGGTGAGGTCGGCGGTGATGAAGCCGTAGCCGCCGGGGTGGATCGCGGCGAGGCCGCCGAGGGGCTCGCCGGGAGGCGGGCCATCCATCTTCTCGACCCAGGCCGCCACGTCCTGAGCCGTCTTGCCGGGGGCGAGGCGGACTAGCACCAGCTCGTGATCCTGCGCACCGTCGTTCTCGATCCTGATGAGATGCTTGCCGGCGGCGAGCGGCTTGGAGGGCTCGAAGCCGTAGTCCACCAGCTTCATGGTTACGTCGGGCACTGGGGTCGCGGCCGCCGAGGCATTGTGCGCGGTGGAAGGGACCACCGTGAGAGGCCGCATCATCCCCTTGGCTACGTGGGGCATCCCGTCAGGCGACGGGACGAAGCAGACGATCACGTAGTTCCCCGGCTCCAGCATCTGGGTCTCCTCGGTCACGCCACCGGGACGCGGCGGGTTCGGGCCGCCGGTCGCGACCATCCACGCAGGCGGAGGGCCCTGCTTCTGGATCGCCGCCTTGAAGTCCTCGAAGGTCTTGCCGTCCTCGAGCTTCACGAGGGAGGCGTGGTGGAGCTCCTTCCCTGCGGTGACGAGGCGGATGGTGGTAAGCCCCGCGGGGATCTCCGCCGGTGCGTCGAACGAATAGTCCTTCGCTGTTACGGTGACGACGTTGGCGGCCGGTGCCGCGGCGACGTCGGACGTGGCAGAGCTGGCGGTCTTCGAGCTGTCGCCATTCAGCGCGCTGTCGGTGCCAGCTTCCTTGACCTTGCATGCGCCGAGCGCGAAAACGGCGAGGAGCAACGCGGCGCGTGGTGCGAGACGATATGCCGACACGAGATTCCTCTCCCGGACGCGGCCGGGGATTGAGGTGGTAGTACGATGAAGGGTGCGCAAATATCGCGAATCGGGTCGGTCGGTCAAGACGGAAGGCGGCCCCTCCGTGTTTCAGCGGCAGTTTGAAACCGATTCCTGGCTCGGCGGGTGGGAGACGCCCGGCCGGCAGGGCGTCAGCGAGATCCGGCGCTCTCCTCCACCGGCAGCTCACGCTCGCCGAGTCCGCGCACGAACGCGGTCACCACTACGGCGAGCGCCAGCGCGAGCGCCGCGCAGAGGATGATGAACCCGAGGAGGAGCGCGGGCCGATTGTGCCAGAGCCACTGCAGGTGCCACCACGCTCCGCGCCCGGGGCGGAACCGTGGGATGTAGCGGAAGAAATTGGCCGGGTCGTGCTCGATAGCGTCGACCACGAGGAGCCCGACTCCTATCAGCAGACCGGCGAGTGCGGTTCGCTCGAGGATCCTGAGCGTCATCCGGGAACGATTACCGCGTGCCGTCGGCGACGCCAGTGGGGAGGAGGGAGATGTAAGAAAGCAGAGAGCAGAAAGCAGAAAGCAGTGAACTGCCTCGGGGGTGAGGGCTGTAAGTAAGAAGCCGTCATCCCCGCGACCTAAAGCCGTCATCCGCGCGATCTAAAGCCGTCATCCCCGCGAAAGCGGGGACCCATGTTAGCCGGTCTGAACATGG
>DASSNL010000114.1:0-40616 GCA_035688075.1 Gemmatimonadaceae bacterium | reverse complement strand
GGGCTGGGCATTCGCCCAGCCCGCTCGAGATTAAAGACCTGACCCCGTCGTTCAGGTGACCTTCTGGCGGGTCCAACACTCAATAGCTAGGAAGCTCTCGATGTCGGACGATCCCGGTGGATCCATCCGACCTCCGTTCGCGCGCGAGCTTCCCCGCGATCGTGATGGGCCAGGAACCCCAGAGAAGGTCTTAGCTATGCGCTTTTGGCTGTGCAGCTCCCGAGGCGAGGAGAGATGATGCTGCTCGATGTGCTGGTGCCGGGCGGCGAGTGGTCCGGTGTACCGTATCCACCGGAGCGGCTCTACACCACGATAATCGTGATGCTGGTGGCCGTGACGATAGCGGTGCTGGTGATTCGCGAACGGGTGGCGAACCGGCTGCTCGCAGAGATATCGCGCACGCTCGGAGTCTTCCTGGTAGCGATCGGCATCATCGTCTACACGGTCGCTTTCCGCGGGCTGCGGCCGTGGGAGCTGGTGCTCGCTTGGGCGCTCTCGGTGCCCGCCATCGTTTGGTTCGTCTGGCGGCTCAACCAGATCATGATGCGCCCCCTCGAGGAGCTGGAGCGCCTCGGCGATGCGATCCAGTCGCACAACTGGTCGGCGCTGCTCGCGGCGAGCGGGCCGGCGGAGGTGGGGAGCGGCCAGGTGCACGAGGCGCTTCGCGACGTGGCGGCGCTGATCGAGGAGACGCGCGGCACCGCGGGCGCGGTGCTCGCCGCCTCCGGGCGCGTGGCCGAGATAGGCGGTGAGGCCGCTGATGGCGCTCGGCGCGTGACCGACTCGCTCGCGCGGCTCACCAGCGGCGCCGATGGCAACCTCGAGGCGGCCGAGCGCATAGAGCGCGCGGCGCGCCGGCTCACGGAAGCAGCGGGCGCCGTGGACTCCGCCGCTCGCGAGTCGCTGGCCATTTCGAATACGGTGGAAGAGCGCGCGCGCGACGGCGTGGTGCACGCCGAGCAGGCCACCTCGCGCGTCACCGATATGGCGCAGCTCGCGCGCGACGGTGTGGAGCGGGTAGCGGTTCTGCGCGAGGCGTCTGCTCGCATCGGCGAGATAACGCAGGTGATCGGCGAGATCGCGGCGCAGACGAACCTCCTGGCGCTGAACGCGGCCATCGAGGCTGCACGCGCGGGTGAGGCGGGTCGCGGCTTCGCGGTGGTCGCCGAGGAGGTGCGCAAGCTCGCGAACCGGAGCGCGCAGTCGCTCCGACGCATCGAGGATCTGCTGACGCAGATGGCCGAGCGCAGCGACGAAGCCGCCGAGCGCTTCCAGCGGATGGAGGGCGCGGTTGGAGAAGGGGAGCGCGTGATGCAGCAGGCGATGGCGGTGTTCCGCGGGATCGAGCTGGACGCTCGGCGCACCGTGGCGCTGGCGCGGACTGTGGCGGCGGCGTCGGGCGAGCAGGGGGAGCTGGTGCAGGAGCTGGGGCTGGCCTCGCGGCAGGTGGCGCAGGTTGCAGCGGAGACGGTGTCGGCAACCAGCGAAGCGTCGGACGCTACGCAGCGCCAGCGCGCGCTCACGGAGCGACTGCGCGAGACCGGACGCGTGCTGGCGAGGGCGGCGGAGACACTGAGCGCGGTGGTGACACGGTTCGGTTCGCGGGAGGAGGTTACGCCGCCGGTGGCGGCGTCGCCAGTTATGTCAAAATCTAGCGCGCCACGGTCCGAAGATACGCGTCCCGTAACCCTCACCTTCGATCGCTAGCTTCACGGCGGCCTCCGCCGTGGCACGATACTGGATCACCTCTCCTCCGAACGTGAAATCGGCCGCCGCGCGCTGGCCGGAGGGGAGGAAGAGAACCGATCATGAGCAGCGGGAACGATTCGGCGACGAGACACCTCATAGGTCTCGTCTCGGACACGCACGGCCTCGTACGTCCCGAAGTGCACGCCGCGCTCGAGGCGGTCGAGCTGATCCTCCACGCGGGCGATGTGGGCGGCGACGATGTGCTCGATGAGCTGGCGACTATCGCACCGGTCGAAGCGGTGTACGGCAACACCGATGCGCCGGGGCGCCCGCGCCTGTCGCAGGCCGTCGTTCGCACGGTGGGCGGAGTGCGCATCCACGTGAGCCACGGCCACGAGCTGGGTAGCCCCACACCCGCGCGCCTCCTCGCCGCGTATCCCCACGAAGTACTCGTCTACGGCCACACCCACCGCCCGCTCATCACGCGCGTGGAGGGACGGCTCGTCATCAATCCCGGTGCCGCCGGTCCGCGCCGCTTCGACATCGAGCCGAGCGTGGCGGTGCTCGTCATAGAGGGTGGCTCCGTGGACGCGACGATCATCCCGCTGGCCAGGTGATCGCGCTCCGCCGGCGTGGACGCGGGCGGTTCCGCATCGCAGATTAGGCAATTCCCCCCGTTGAGCCGCACCCGAAAGCAGAGGAGCCCCGATGCACATTCACTACGCGTCGCGAGCACGCCGTCGTCTCGCGCTGCTCTTCGTCTCCACGCTCGTCGCTCTCCCGGCAGCACACGCCGGTGCACAGAGCGCCGCCGGCAGCTACACGCTCGAGCAGATCCGTAGCTACCCGTTCCCGTCGGAGCTCTCGGCCGCGAGCGCCGCTCCTCGGGTAGCGTGGGTATTCGATGAGCGAGGCGTGCGCAACATCTACGTCGCCGAGGGGCCATCGTGGACCCCGCGCAAGGTCACGTCGTACAGCAAGGACGATGGCCAGGAGCTGACCAACGTCTCGCTCACGCCCGACGGGAAGACCATCGTGTACGTGCGAGGGGGCGACCACGATGGAAACTGGTCGGATCTTCCACCTGACCCGGCGTCGAGCCCCAGACAGCCGAAGGTGGAGATCTGGAGCGTCCCCTTCGCAGGCGGCACGCCGAAGCGGCTTGCCGAGGGCGATGAGCCGGTGCTCTCGCCGAAAGGCGACGCGGTGGCGTTCAGTAAGAGCGACGCGATCTGGACCGTCCCCATCGACGGCTCGAAGGAAGCATCGCGCCTCTTCTTCGCCAAGGGCTCGAGCAACTCGCCCGTGTGGTCACCCGATGGAAGCAAGCTCGCTTTCGTGTCGTCGCGCGGCGACCACTCGTTCATAGCGATCTACAGCGACAGCTCCACACCGATCACCTACATCGCTCCATCCACCATGCGCGACGGAAGCCCGCGCTGGTCGCCCGATGGCAAGCAGATCGCTTTCATCCGTTCGGAAGGCGGCGGCGGTGCTCCGCAGACGGTGCTCGAGCTGCACCCGAACCCGTTCGCGATCTGGGTTGGCGATGTCGCATCGGGGAGCGCGAAGCAGATCTGGAAGAGCCCCGCGACGCTGCGCGGGTCGTATCCCACCACCGAGGGTCGCGCGAATCTGAATTGGGCCGCGGGCAACCGGATCGTGTTCCTGGCCGACCTCGATGGCTGGCCGCACCTCTACTCGATCGCCGCGTCCGGCGGTGAGCCGCTCCTGCTCACGCCGGGGCAGGGTATGGCCGAGTACATCAAGCTGAGCCCCGACGGTCGCACGCTGGTCTTCGCGGGGAACATGGGGAAGGGGAAGGACGACATCGATCGCCGCCACGTCTTCAAGGTGTCGGTGGACCGCGCCGGCGCGACCAACCTCACGCCAGGTGAAGGGAACGAGTGGACGCCCGTGGTTGCCGGCGACGGAAAGAGCGTGGTGTTCCTCGGCGGCGATGCGAAGCGCTCGCCGCTCCCCGGCGTGGTACCGCTCTCCGGCGGAGAGCCTGAGCGACTCGCGGAGACGCTCGTCCCCGCCGAGTTCCCGGCGGCGAAGCTGGTGGTGCCACGCGCGGTGACCTTCAAGGCGGAGGATGGCATGACGGTGCACGGCCAGCTCTTCGAGTCGGGCGCATCGGCGAGCGCTCGCGCGAAGAAGCCCGCGGTGATCTTCGTGCACGGCGGACCGCCGCGGCAGATGCTCCTCGGCTGGCACTACAGCCGCTACTACTCGAACTCGTACGCGGTGAACCAGTACCTGGCGAGCAAGGGCTACGTGGTGCTGTCGGTGAACTACCGCCTCGGCATCGGCTATGGCCACGAGTTCCACCACCCCGAGGACGCCGGTCCGTGGGGCGCCTCGGAGTATCGGGATGTGAAGGCGGGCGCGGAGTACCTGCGCACGCTCCCGAACGTGGACGGCGCGCGCATCGGTATCTGGGGCGGCTCGTACGGCGGCTTCCTCACCGCTCTCGCGCTCGCGCGCAACTCCGATCTATTCGCGGCGGGCGTGGACATGCACGGCGTGCACGACTGGACCACCGACATCGAGCGCCGCCTCGACGGACTGAAGGATCGCTACGAGAAGGCAGATGCCGCGGAGGCCGAGGAGGTTGCGTGGAAGTCATCGCCGGTATCGTCGATCTCCGCGTGGAAGTCTCCGGTCCTCCTGATCCAGGGTGACGACGATCGCAACGTCCGCTTCAGTCAGACCGTGGATCTCGCGCGGCGCCTCGATGCGGCGGGTGTCCCGTACGAGGAGATCGTTTTGCCGGATGAGATCCATGATTTCCTGTTGTACCGCTCCTGGATCACCGCCGACAGCGCGACCGCTGCCTACTTCGATAAGACTATCGGGGCAGGGGCAAAGTCGGCGGCTGGGGGGAGGTAGGGGGGCGCCTGTTCGGCATCATCGTGTGGGAGGGTGCATCGCGCTGACCTGCGGACGCGGAGGTCGCGGAGGGAACTGAGAGGGCGCGGAGAGAGGCCTTCGGCAGCAGAGATCTCGATCCACTTCCGAGATCCAGACAAGCGAAGGCTCCGAGTGATTTGGGGGAACTACTCCCGCACCTCGAGTTCTGCCCGGGTGGGCAGGACTCGAGGTGCGGGAGCAGTTCCCCCAAAACTCACCTGACTCCCCTTCGCAGTGATGTCGGAACCGAGAGCGGAGGCCATCTCGCAGCGGAGCCCCTCCGCGTCCTCGCCTTACCCCTCCGCGACCTCCGCGTGCGCAGTTCCGCGCGCTGGACTCTCCACCGAGAGGAGCCAGCCTTACGCGATGAGCTCCGCCCTCGGGAGCTCTACCGGGATGCTGACAACGCGCTTCAGCCCCGCGTCCTCGGCGCGGGTGGTGAGCTCGAGCTGGTCGGGGAACTTGCGGAACCAGGAGGAGAGAAGGAGGAGCTCATCCACCTGGTGGGTGGGGATCTGGGTGGTGTCGCGCTCCACGGTACCGAAGACTTCGTCGGTGAGGCGTGCGAGGGAGCGGCGATCGGCGGCGGTGCGGGGGGCGGGACGCTCCTCGCGGACGCGGCCTCGTCTGATCAGGTAGACGCGATCGTCGCCGCCGTGGCCGGGGACGGTGTAGAGGAACGACAGAGTCTCCACCCCGAAGCGGAAGCGGAGGAACTGTTCCTTGAGCTCCTCCAGGCGCCCCAGCTTGTCGCGGAGCGAGGCGGCGCGCTCGAACTCCAGACGTTCGGAGCTCGCGAGCATCTCGGTCCGCAGCGATTCGATCGGGCCATCGTCGGAGCCGTCGAGGAAGGCGCGGGCCATCGCTACCCTGGTATCGTACTCGTGCTCCGTGCAGGCGGCGACGCAGGGGCCGAGGCACTTGCGCACCTCGTAGCGGATGCAGCCGGGTGTGCGCGCGCCGATCTGGAAGAGCTCCCGCTGATCGGCGAAGTGCATCTTCCGGTCGAGCGCACAGTCGCGGAGGCCGAGCACGTCATTCAGCTCGCGGAGCGACTCCTCGACGCGGCGCGCGCCCTGGAAGGGGCCGTAGTAGGTGGCGCTGTCATCGCTCGCGCCGCGCACGACTACCAGCTTCGGTGCGGGCGCCCGAGTGATTTTTATGAAGGCGAGGTGGTGCGCGTCGCGCTTCATCTGCACGTTGAAGCGGGGGCGCAGGCGCTTGATGAGGCGCAGCTCGAGGAGCAGCGCCGCGAACTCGCTCGGCGTATACTCCCAGTCTATCCGCACCGCTTCGCGCACGATGCGCGCGCCCTTCTCCTCGGGGTACGCGGCGCGGAAGTAGCTGAGGAGCCGCGTGCGCACGCGCTTCGACTTTCCGACGTACACCACTTCGCCGTCGCTCGCGTGCATCCGGTAGATCCCGGGGCGGTCGGCGCAGCCGGCGCGGACGCTCTCGCGCATCAGGGCCAGCTGCTCGTCGCTCGTGGGTGCCGGCCGCAGGAGGGCGCGCGTCTTCCTGCTCATCGCTGACAGTAGGCGCAGAAGACCGTGGCGCGGCCGTCGACGGCGTGAGTCCCTACGAGCCGCGCGCCGCAGTTGGCGCACGGGAGTCCTTCGCGTCCGTAAACCTGGAGGAGTGCGGCGAAGGAGCCGCGCTCGCCGCGCGCATCGCGGTAGTCGCGGAAGCTCGTGCCGCGTGCCTCGATCGCTGCCTCGAGGAGAGGCACGATGACATCGTGCAGGCGCTCGACCTCATCGCGCCCAAGCGTGCGTCCCTGGCGCGACGGGTCTATCCCCGCCCGCCAGAGCGCCTCGTTCGCGTAGATGTTACCGATCCCGACGACCCTGGTCTGATCCATCAACAACTTCTTCACCGCCTGCGTCGACCCGTGGAGCGCACCCCATAGATACTCCGTGGTGAACGCCGGGTCGAGGGGCTCGATCCCCATCTTTCCCGAGTACTCCGCCCACCGGTCGGGAGCCATGAGCGCTACCGTCCCGAGCCGGCGGATGTCGCGGTAGTGCAGCGCGCGCCCGTCGGCCAGCTCGAAGGCGAGCGTCGAATAGAGCCGCTCCTCCTCGGGGAGAGCGCCGTCGTCTATCAGGAGCGCACCGGTGAAGCGGGGTTGCACGACCAGCCGGTCGCCGGTGGAGAGATCGATCACCGCGTGCTTCGCGCGACGCCACACCCGCTCGATCGTTGCGCCCGTGGTCCGCTTCGCGAGCGCGCGCGCCGTTACCTCGCGGAGCACATCGGGACGCGTGACGGTGACTCCGGTGATGCGCGCTCCCTCCAGGGCGCGATCGAGGTCGCGCGCGATGGTCTCGACTTCTGGGAGTTCCGGCATCGAAGAACGACGGGGTCAGGTCTTTAATTTCGAGCAGGCTCAACCACGGCTAAGCCGTGGTTGAGCCTGCTCGAAATTAAAGACCTGACCCCGGCCTATATCCGAGCGGAAGTGCTTCCCCTCGAACTCGATCTGCGCGGCCGCTGACACGCTCGCGGCGCGAGCTTCGTCCATCGTGGGCGCCACCGCAGTCACTGCCAGCACGCGGCCGCCCGAGGTCACGAGCCGGCCATCAGCATCACGCGCCGTCCCCGCGTGGAAGATGTGGACGCCGTTCGCCGGGGGAGGGAGGGTGATCGGCGCGCCCTTGCGAGGCGACTCGGGGTAGCCCTCTGCGGCCAGCACGGTGGTCACCGCGAAGTCGGAGCTCCACCGCAGCGCTCCGCCGCGCAGCCCGTCGCCGCGCGCCACCGCGAGACACGGCTCGAGAAGACTACTCTCGAGGAGCGGCATGAGCGCCTCGGTTTCCGGATCGCCGAAGCGGCAGTTGAACTCCACCACACGCGGCCCCTCGTCCGTGAGCATGAGGCCCGCGTAGAGCAGTCCGGTGAACTCGGCATCGCGCTCGCGCAGTGCACGGAGGGTCGGCCGGAAGATCCGCTCCACGACATCGTCCACCAGGTCGGGCGTGGCGTCGGCCACCGGTGCATATGCACCCATACCGCCCGTGTTGGGTCCGCGGTCGCCCTCGAGCAGGCGCTTGTGGTCGCGCGCGGGGAGCATCGTGAGGAGCTCGGTGCCGTCGGTGATGGCGAAGATCGAGAGCTCCTCTCCCTCCATGAACTCCTCCACCAGGATCTCGTCGCCCGCGCCACCGAATGTATGCGCTTCGAGCATGGAGTCGATCGCCGCGTCCGCGTCAGCGATGCTCTCGCAAACGATCACTCCCTTTCCTGCCGCGAGGCCCGACGCCTTGATCACCACCGTAGCGCCGAGCTCGCGCACGGCGCGCTTTGCCGTTTCCGCGTTGGTGTGTCGTTCGGCGCGCGCCGTGGGGACTCCGGCGTGGAGCATCAGCTCCTTGGCAAAGCTCTTCGACGACTCGATCCTCGCGGCCGCTGCGGTGGGCCCGAAGATGGAAAGCCGCTCAGCGCGGAACGCGTCCACGATGCCGGCGGCGAGTGGCGCCTCGGGTCCGACGATGGTGAGGTCCGGTCGCTCGGAGCGCGCCAGCTCGGTGAGCGCGGCGATGTCGGAAGCGCCAACGGCTACGCAGCGCCCGAGCTCCGCGAGTCCCGGATTACCGGGCGCGGAGATGATCTCCGCCGACGGATCGTCGCGCCGGAGCTTCCATGCGAGGGCGTGCTCGCGCCCGCCCCCGCCCACCATCAAGACCTTCATTTCCTGGTCGTATTCCTGAACGCTTCTGTGAATGCGTCGCGCGCGTCGCGCAGCGCGTCTCTTACCTGCGTGACGGCGTCGCGCGCCTGGTTGCCGTAGTAGCCCGCAGCCGCGTCGTAGTCCTCGGAGAGCGGGCGGTCATCATCGCCGCGACGCGGGTAGTCGCCGCCGATGATCCGGTCGTACGAGCCGTCCCTGATCCACCGCTGCAGCTCTCCCGCCCGCACCGTGTTGAACGGGTGGGTACGGAACGCGACGTTGAGGACCTTGAAGATACCATCGATCGCGTTCCCGCCGCTCTCGTACTCCTCCGCCTGGCGCATGAACTCGTCGAGGTTAGTCTCGTCGTCCAGCGGAGGTCCGCCCGCGAAGCGCATGAAGAGCTGCATCGACGATCGCGGATCCTGCGTCGCCAGGAGCCCGGCGCGATCGGCCGACAGCTCCGCCTTGCGGTACCACTCGAGGAGCGCGAGCTGGATGGGCAGCGTGATGAGCCCGAGCACCGGGATGTTGTTGAAGCCGATGTTGAGGATGATCAGGGCGAGCGTGGTATAGGTGGGGTGCCCGCTCATGATGTGCCCCAGCTCGTGCCCCAGGATCACCCGCTGCTCGTCGCGATCGAGAATCTCGATCGCCCCGGAGTTCACGACGATGAACGGCCTCTGGAATCCCACCGCCATCGCGTTGGCCACCGGCGTCTGCGACACGTAGAGCTCCGGCCGCTCCGCCCAGTCCATGGTCTCCAGCACTTCGGTGAGCAGCGCATCCAGCTTCGGCCTCTGCCGCGGCCCGATCTTCACGGCGTTCGCCGTGAAGAGCTGCCTCACCCCCCTCTCCCCGATCTGCCCCATCACCTTCCGCAACACTTCGTCGAACCCCGGCAGCGCCCTCAACGAATTCAGCGCCGCCCTGTCCGCCGGATGCTCCCACGCGACGGGGGAGATCTGGGGAAGAACCTTGGTTTCGGGCATGGCTGGTCTCCTTGCTTGTTAGGGAACAGGGAGCAGGAAACAGGAAACAGGTACCGGCTCGTGGCGGTAGAGCCCTCACCTATGGGCAGTTTCCTGTTTCCTGTTTCCTGTTTCCTGTTCCCTTACTCCACTCAACGCCGCATCCAGATCCGCCAACAGATCCCCCACCTCCTCCACACCGCAGGAAAGTCGCACCAACCCATCTGTTATTCCGAGTTGGGCGCGGCGCTCGGGGGGGACGGAGGCGTGGGTCATCGAGGCGGGGTGGCTGATGAGGCTCTCTACTCCACCCAACGATTCCGCCAGGGAAAAGATTCGAGTTCCGGACAGCAGCGCGGCGGCGCGGTCGCGGGTGCCCATGTCCACCGTGATCATCCCTCCGTAGCCGGTCATCTGGCGACGGGCCAGCGCGTGCTGTGGGTGCGACTCGAGGCCCGGATAGATCACATTCTCCGCTCCCAGGCGCTCGGCGAGGAATGCGGCGATGCGGCGGCCGTTCTCGTCGTGACGCGGCATGCGGAGGTGCAGCGTCTTCGTCCCGCGCAGCGCGAGCCAGCAGTCGAAGGGGCCGGGGACCGCGCCGGCCGCATTCTGAATGAAGCCAAGGCGTTCGGCGAGATCGTCGTCATTCAGCAGCGCGATCCCGCCGATCATGTCGCTGTGGCCGTTGAGATACTTGGTGGTGGAGTGATAGACTATGTCCGCGCCGTGCTGGAAGGGGTGCTGGAAGTACGGCGTGGCGAAGGTGTTGTCCACTATGAGGAGCGCCCCCGCCGCGTGCGCCGCGTCGGCCGCCGCGTCGAGATCGGTGATCCACATGAGCGGATTCGTGGGCGTCTCGATCAGCACCGCGCGGGTGCGGTCGGTGCACGCTTCGGCTATCCGGTTGGGGTCGCGCGTGTCCACGTAGGTGAAGCAGAGGCCGAGGTGCCTCAGCAGGCGATCGAAGAGGCGGAAGGTGCCGCCGTAGACGTTCTCTCCGCAGATGATGTGATCGCCAGATTGGAAAATCTTCATGATCGAGTCGACGCACGCTGTCCCGCTGGCGAACGCGAAGCCGTATTTCGCGCCCTCCAGCGCAGCGACGTTGCGCTCGAGCGCCTCCCGCGTCGGATTCTTACTGCGGGCGTACTCGTACCCCTTGTGTTTACCGAGCTCGTCCTGTACGTAAGTTGACGTCAGGTACACCGGCGTCATGATCGCGCCGGCGAGCGGCTCCGGGCGCTGCCCGGCGTGAATAGCCCGCGTACCGAAGCCGGGCTCGAGATCTTCGTCGAAAGTTCGGGTCATCCGGGAGGCCTGTTGGTGAGTTCGCGGAAGATAACCGGGATAGCATCGTGACGCACGCGCTCAGCAAATCGGCGCGCACCTGCCTGGTGGTGGACGACGAGCCCCGCCTCAGGCAGGCGCTCTCGCGCCTCATGAAGGGCGACGGCTTCACGGTGTTCGAGGCGGGATCGGGTGGGGAAGCTCTCACGATCCTGGCGCGCGAGCCGGTTGCACTCGTCCTCTCCGACATGCGCATGCCCGGGATGGCAGGCTCGGAGCTGCTGCGCGAAGTTCGCCTCCGCCACCCCGACGTCGCCTTCGTGCTCATCACCGCGGTTGCCGAGGTAGAGGTGGCCGTGGAGTGCCTCTCCGCGGGCGCGATGGACTACATCACCAAGCCGTTCGTCTTCGAGGAGGTGCGCGCGCGCGTGGAGCAGGCGCTCGAGAAGCGCCGGCTGATGCGTGAGAACCGCGACTACCAGGAGCGCCTCGAGGAGCGCGTTCGCGAGCAGGCGGAGCGGCTAGAGCAGACCTTCCTCGCCGGCGTGCAGTCGCTGGCCGAGGCGCTCGAGCTGAAGGACCCGTACACGCGCGGCCACTCGGTGCGGGTGAGCCAGTACTCCGGTGCGATCGCGCGGATGCTGGGCATCGCCGAGAGCGTGGTGCGGAACATCGAGCTTGGCGGCCAGCTGCACGACATCGGGAAGATCGGCGTGCGCGAGGATGTTCTGAACAAGGCCGGCCCGCTCACGCGCGACGAGTACGAGCACATCATGACCCACCCGCTGCTCGGCTGGCGCGTGCTACGCCCGCTGCTCAGCGACAATCCAGTGGTTCTGAACGTGGTGCGCTCGCACCACGAGCGGCTCGACGGAACCGGCGTCCCCGATGGTCTCGTGGGCGCCGACATCCCGCGCGAGGCGCGCATCGTCTCTGTGGCCGACGCGTTCGACGCCATGATGAGCAAGCGCCCCTACCGCCAGGGCCTCAGCTACGACGCCGCGCTCACCGAGCTCCGTCGCATGGCCGACACGCAGTTCGATCCCGAGGTAGTGGACGCTCTACTCGAGGTTGTAGCCGAAGGCTCCATCGATCTCGGCGACCGTGGCCTCGGCGTTGCCGAGGCGAAGAAGCTCCTCGGTCAGTACAGCTGCAAGGACTGAGTCGAGGGCTACCTGCCGGCGGACCCCGGCCGCGTGACCACTCGCGCTCCCGCGAGCAGCGGAGCGAGAAGACCGGACGTGAGCCCGCGCGCCTCGTGAAAGGGAAGCAGCGCCAGAACTTCTTCTTCCTCCTCGAGCGCCTCGGCGCTCCCGATGCTGCGTGCCGCCTCGAGCAGCTCGCGATGCGTGAAGCTCCGCAGAGGTTCTCCCGCCTTCTCACGCGCCACGATCGCTTCCTCTTCGTTCCCTTCGCTCACGTCCTCGCCTTCGATCGACAGCCCGAAGTGCGAGCCCACATCCACCCGCCGCCTCTCATCGCCGTGTACGAACACCACGTGTCCCGGTAACTCATCGAGCAGCACCATCGCCGCCCCGTCACCCAACGACCCCGCATACCGTTCCACGGTGAACGCCACGCGCCCATGCATCTCCTCCAGCGCGGAAGCGATCTCCTCCGACCTCCCCTGCGGGTCGAGGAGCACCGCCCCGTGCCCCTCGCAAGCCGCCAGCGCCACCAGATACGCGGGCGAATTCTCGAGTAACACCGCCCCCCTACCAGCCGCCAGCTCCCTCACGAGCGGCGCACACCGCTGCAGCATCGTGATCCCGGCCGCGACGAGCTGCCGACTGTCTATTCCGTCAATCGACCCACCCCGCGCCGCCGCCGCGAGCGAGATGAGGGAGAGGGGGTTGGGCATGATGTGAGAGAGAGCAGAGGGGAGAAAGCAGAAAGCAGTAATCTACCTCGGGGCGTAAGGGGAGAGTGGGAACAGGAAGCAGGAAGCAGGAAGCAGAGGAAACCCGAGGGGCAGGGTGCGCCAACTGTCGGAAAATTAGTCATCCCCGCGAAAGCGGGGACCCATGTTAGCGAGACAGTGCATGGGTCCCCGCTTTCGCGGGGATGACTATGCTGCCCGAGCCGTTCACTGCTTCCTGCTTCCTGCTTCCTTGCAGTTCCTGTTTCCTGTCCCCTGTTCCCTTGCCGTTCCATCCCCCGTAACCTCCTCCCCCCTCATTGGTCTTATATGCGGTCCCATGAACACGGGCGGGAGCGGCGATGTACCTTTCGGGTTTGCTCTCTGGAGGTCGGATCGTGTATGAAGGTCTGATGGTCAGCGTGTCGGGAATCCGGGGGAGGGTGGGGGAGGCGCTCACGCCCGAGGTGGTGACCGGGTTTGCGGCGGGGTTCGGAGCTTGGGCCCGCACGAGGGGGAACGGACGCAACATCGTGGTCGGCCGCGACTCGCGTGTGTCGGGGCCGATGTTTCATCGGGCCGTTCTCGCGGCGCTGCAGTCGGTGGGGTGTGACGTGATCGACGTGGGGCTCGCACCGACTCCCACCATCCAGCTCGCCGTGGAGCACCACCATGCGGCGGGTGGGCTCGCGATCACCGCGAGCCACAACCCCATCGAGTGGAACGCGCTCAAGTTCATCGGGCCGAGCGGTCTCTTTCTGGATGCCAGCGAGGCGGCCGAGATGCGGAACGTGGCGCAGGGCGACTTCCCGCGCGCCAGCTGGGACGAGCTCGGCCAGGTGAGCGTGGACGAAGATGCCATCGCGCGTCACATGGAAAGTGTGATGGCGCTCGATTTCATCGATGTCGAAGCGATTCGTCAGCGGCGATTTCGCGTGGCGCTCGACTGCGCTCGAGGAGCGGGCGGAGCGATCATCCCCGCGCTCCTCGAGCGCCTCGGCTGCGACGTGACCGCCATCAACCTCGAGACGGATGGCCGCTTCCCGCGGCCCCCGGAGCCGGTTGCCGCCAACCTCGGAGATCTGGAACGACTTGTGCTCGAAGCGCGCGCGGATGTGGGCTTTGCGACCGACCCGGATGTAGATCGGCTCGCTCTGGTCTCCGACCAGGGGAAGGCGATCGGTGAGGACTGGACGCTCGCATTCGCCGCTCGACTCGCGCTGAGATATCGGCGCGGGCCGGTGGTCGCGAACCTCTCCACCAGCCGGGTAGTAGATGATGTGGCCGCCGAAGCAGGTACCACGGTGCTCCGTGCGCCGGTTGGCGAGGTCAACGTGGCTGTCAGGATGCGCGATGAGGGTGCCGCAATTGGCGGCGAAGGGAACGGGGGGGTGATTCTCTCCGAGCTTCACCTCGGGCGCGATGCACCGCTCGCTGTTGCGCTGATCCTACAGATGCTGGTGGAGGACGATGTGCCGATGTCTGCGACCCTCGGTCGTTTCCCGAGCTACTCGATCGTCAAGGACAAGCTGGACCGCCCCGCGGCCCCGCTCGATACCGTGTACGCGAGTCTGCGCGGGGAATTCGGCGACGCCGAGGCCAACGACCTCGACGGCCTCCGCCTCTCGTGGAGGGACCGCTGGGTGCACGTCAGGCCTTCCGGCACGGAACCAATCGTGCGTGTAATAGCCGAAGCGCCGAGCGAGGCAGAAGCACGCGATCTCGTCGCGAGATCGCGGGCGCCGCTCGAAGCTCTGCGCTGACCTTTCATTTCACAAGAAGACTCCCATGTGCGGAATTGTTGGCTACGTCGGCCCCAGGATCGCTTCCCCCGTTCTCCTCGAGGGGCTCAAGAGACTCGAGTACCGAGGATATGACTCGGCGGGAATGGCGATCACCAACGGCAACGGCGTCGAGACGCGGAAGGCCGCGGGGAAGATCGTCGAGCTGGAGTCGGCGCTGGAGGCGGCTCCGCTCCACGGAACGATCGGGATAGCGCACACGCGCTGGGCCACCCACGGGGCTCCCAACTTCTGCAACGCCCACCCGCACATCTCCTGCGACGGCGACATCGCGGTCGTCCACAACGGGATCATCGAGAACGGCTCGTCGCTGCGGCAGGCGCTCGTCGACAAGGGGCACGAGTTCCGCTCGGAGACCGACACCGAGGTGCTGGCCCACCTGATCGAGGAGCTGTACGACGGAAACCTCGAGGAAGCCGTCATCGAAGCGCTCAACAAGGTCGATGGCACCTACGGCATCGCGGTCATCTCGAGCCGCGAGCCCGACAAGATCGTCGCCGCCCGCAAGGGGAGCCCGCTGCTCGTGGGACTCGGCGAGGGCGAGTACTTCGTGGCGAGCGACGTCTCCGCCGTCCTGGCACACACGCGCCAGGTGATCTACCTCGACGATGGCGATCTCGCGGTGCTCGAGCGCGATGGCTATCGCATCATCGACATGAACGCCGCAGCCCTCACCCGCCCGGTGAGCAGCATCGACTGGGATCTCGACATGATCGAGCGCGGCGGCTTCGCGCACTTCATGCTCAAGGAGATCTTCGAGCAGCCCACCACCATCGAGAACACCATGCGCGGACGTCTCCGCGTGGAGGATGGTGCGGCGAGGTTGGGCGGGATCAATCTCACCGACGAGGAGCTCCTCGAGTTCGACAACATCGTGATCACCGCGTGCGGCACCAGCTGGCACTCGGCGCTCATCGGCGAGTTCATGATCGAGGAGCTGGCGCGGATCCCCGTGGAGGTGGAGTACGCGTCCGAGTTCCGCTACCGCAATCCGGTGATCGGGCCGAAGACACTGTGCATAGTGATCTCGCAGTCGGGTGAGACGGCCGACACGCTCGCCGCGATGCGCGAGGCGAAGAGCCGCGGCGCTCGCGTCCTCGGTATCGTGAACGTGGTGGGCTCCACCATCGCGCGCGAGTCCGACGGCGGCATCTACATCCATGCCGGCCCCGAGATCGGCGTGGCATCCACCAAGGCGTTCACCAGCCAGGTGACCGCGCTGGCGCTCTTCACGCTCCGGCTCGCGCGGCTGCGCGGGCTCCCGGCCGACGAGGGACGCCGGATAGCGTCGGCGCTCGCCGCGCTCCCCGAGCAGATCCGCCACGTGCTCGACCGCGCAGAGGATATCGAGCGGATCGCGGAGGAGTTCAAGAACTCCGCCAATTTCCTCTATCTGGGTCGCGGCTTCAACTTCCCCGCGGCGCTCGAGGGCGCGCTGAAGCTCAAGGAGATCAGCTACATCCACGCCGAGGGATATCCGGCGGCCGAGATGAAGCACGGGCCGATCGCGCTGATCGACGAGAACATGCCCGTGGTGTTCATCGCGCCGCACGACTCCGTGTTCGACAAGATCGTGTCGAACATCCAGGAGGTCAAAGCGCGCGGCGGTTGCGTGATCGGCCTGACCAGCCGTGACGAGGAAGCGCTGCGCGGATTGCTCGACTACGAGATCCGCATCCCCGAGACGATCGACATGTTCACCCCGATCGTGGCCTCGGTGCCGCTCCAGCTTCTGGCGTACTACATTGCCGTGAAGCGTGGCGCCAACGTGGACCAGCCGCGGAATCTCGCCAAGTCAGTCACCGTGGAGTAACAACTGGATGCGTTTCGTGGTAACTGGGGGTGCTGGCTTCATCGGCTCGCACCTCGTGGAGCATCTCGTCGGTGAAGGCCAGGATGTCGTAGTGCTCGATGATTTCTCGACGGGAAAGCGGGAGAACATCGCGCCCTGGCTGGATGACATCGAGCTGGTGGAAGGGTCGATAACCGACCCCGCGGTGTGTGCGGGTGCTGTACGTGGCGCCGACTACGTGCTGCACCAGGCGGCGCTCCCCTCCGTGCCACGTTCCATCAAGGATCCCGTAGCATCGCACGCCGTGAACGCCACCGGCACGCTTAACGTGCTCATCGCCGCGCGCGACGCCGGGGTGAAGCGAGTTGTGTACGCCGCGTCGTCGTCGGCGTACGGCAACACGCCGGAGCTCCCCAAGCGCGAGGAGATGGTCGCGCGTCCACTATCTCCGTATGCCGTGGCCAAGCTCGCGGGCGAGCAGTACTGCCGCGCCTTCCACGCGTCGTTCGGCGTTCCAACCGTGGCGCTCCGCTACTTCAACGTCTTCGGCCCGCGCCAGGACCCCACATCGCAGTACGCGGCCGTGGTGCCGAAGTTCATCACCATGGCGCTAGTGGGCGAGGCACCCACGATCTTCGGTGATGGCAACCAGACGCGCGACTTCACCTTCGTCGCCAACATCGTCCGCGCCAACCTCCTCGCCTGCGAAGCCGGCCCCGATGCTCTGGGCGAAGTCTTCAACGTGGGGTGCGGCGAGCGCATAAGCGTGAACGACCTCTGGGAGCGCATCCGTGCCCTGGTAGGCACCGACGTCGAAGCGCGTCACGAGCCCTCCCGCACCGGCGACGTCCGCGACTCGCTCGCTTCCCTCGACCGCACCCGCCGCTTGCTCGGCTACGAGCCGGTGGTGGGGGTGGGGGAGGGGTTGAGGAGGCTCGTCGAGAGTGTGAAAGCAGGGTTCAGGGTTCAGGGTTCCGGGTTCAGCGAATCGCATCAGGGGAGCGAGGTGTCCCCTGCGGCAGTTCCTGAACCCTGAACCCTGCCTCCTGAACCCTTCAGGTCATGCGCCTCCTCCTCCAGCGCGTCTCGCGCGCAGAGGTTCGCATAGAAGGGCAGGTCGTCGGCCGCGTGCAGCGCGGGTTCTGCCTCCTCGTGGGATTCACGCACGGAGACGGGGCGGAGCAGGTGGAGTGGATGGCGGAGAAGGTGATCGGGCTCCGGCTCTTCGGCGATGAGGAGGGGAAGATGAATCTCTCGCTGGAAGACGTGGGGGGAGAGCTGCTGGTGGTGTCGCAGTTCACGCTGTACGGCGACGCTCGGAAGGGGAGACGGCCGAGCTTCATCGATGCGGCGCGCCCCGATGAAGCGGAGGGACTCTACGAGATGTTCGTGGAGAGACTGAGGGCGCGCGGCGTACGCGTGGATACCGGCGAGTTCGGGGCGATGATGGAGGTCGATCTCGTCAATGACGGACCGGTGACGCTCTGGCTGGAGCGGTGATCGTGCGCGTGATCCTCGCTTCGAGCTCCCCGCGACGACACGATCTCCTTACGATGATCGGCATCGAGCATGCGGTGATCCCGGCCGACATAGACGAGTCCCAGTTCGACGGCGAGCGCCCTGTCGAGCACGTCGAGCGCCTCGCCCGCGAGAAGGGCGCGACCATCGCCCTGCGCTTCCCCGACTCGCTCGTGATCTCCGCCGACACGATCGTCGTGGAAAATGGCGACGTCCTCGGCAAGCCCGGCGACGCCGCCGAGGCGCGCTCCATGCTCCGCCGCCTCGCTGGCCGCACCCACCGCGTCTACACGGCCGTCGCCACCACTCTCGCAGGTCGTACCCTCTCCGCCGTAGAGGAAGTCTCCGTCACCTTCCTCCCCCTCTCCGACCACACCATCGCCTCCTACGTCGCCACCGGCGAGCCGATGGACAAGGCCGGCTCCTACGGAATTCAGGGCTACGGCGCCACTCTGGTCGAGCGCATCGACGGCGACTTCTTCGCCGTCATGGGCCTGCCCCTGGCGCGCCTGGTGAGGATGTTGGGGGAGATTGGGGTGGGGTATGAGTTTGGAGTGAACAGAAAGCAGAGAGCAGAAAGCAGAGAGCAGTGAACGGCCTCGGGGGTGAGGGCTGTAAGTGTTAAAACCGTCATCCCCGCGAAAGCGGGGACCCATGTCAGCCGGTCTGAACATGGGTCCCCGCTTTCGCGGGGATGACGTTGTATTACGAGCACTTCACTGCTTTCTGCTTTCTGCTCTCTGCTTTCTGCTCTCTCTCGCCCAAACCTCCACCTTCTCCAACACATCCCCCACCGTGATGTGCGGCATGCGGTCGCGGTGGCGGTCGGTGAGGAGGCGGCCGGCGCGGGTGGTGGGGCCGTAGGAGCTGACGATCAGATCCTGCGAGGCGCGGTAGGGGCCGGTGCGACCCGGGTTGCTGAAGCCGATGAGGCTTATGACCGGACGCCGGAGCGCGACGGCCATGTGGAGGGGGCCGGTGTCGAGTGAGATGACCAGCGAGGATGCGTCGAGGATGCTCACGAGGCGACGGAGGCCGCTGTCGAGGAGCGAAACGGGGGCAGGGCTGGCGTGAGCCATGATTTCACGCTCCGTCTCCACCTCGCGCGGCGAGCGGCCGCCTACGAGGACCGGCTGCAGCCCGAAGTCGGCGTAGAGCGAGTTGGCGACCGCCGCCCAGCGCTCGGCGATCCAGTCCTTCTCGCGGCGACTGCTTCCGATCACCAGCGACGCTATAGGACGGTCGAAGCGTGAAACGAGCTCCCGCTGCCACACGCGCTCCGATTCCCAGGGGCCGAGCCGCCACTCGATCGGCTCGGGCGCGACGCCCAGCGGGGCGAGGAACTCCAGGTACTCGTCCTGGATATGCGCGGGCGGCGAGGCGGGGATCTGCTGATTGGTGAAGAGCCAGTTCAGATCGCGTGCCCGCGCTCGATCGTAGCCGAGCCGTACGGGCGCGTGTGTGAGCGCGGTGAGCACGCCAGCCTTGAAGTAGTCCTGAAGCGCGAGAGTGAGGTCGAAGCGTCGGGCGGCGAGCTCGCGGCGCACGTCGAGGAAAGCGCGCCGACCCTTGCGGCGATCGAGCACGATGATCTCGTCCACCGCCGGATGGCCACGCACCAGCGCCGCCGCGCCGGGCTGCAAAACCCAGGTGATGTGGACTGTTGGATCGTGGCGCTCGAGCGCGTTGATCACCGGGAGCACGTGCACCGCGTCGCCCACGGCGCTGAGCATGACTACGCAGATGCGAGCGCCACGGGGGAGGGGAATCGTGCTCGCGGGTGGTAAAGGATGTTGCAAGGGCGGGTGTGACGGCTGATGAGGTACGGAGCGTGTTCGTAATGTATATTCAGTTCGATCTCTCACCACGTGCATGCCACCTGGCTCGCCGCTGCCGCGCCGCATCCTGGTCATCCAGCTCCGTCGTCTGGGTGATGTGGTACTCACCACGGCGCTCCTCGACGACATCGCGAACGCGTTCCCGGACGCGGCTGTCGATTTTCTGGTCGGTCCCGCCGCGGCGCCGCTCCTCGCCGGCCACCCATTGATCCGCGAGCGGATAGTGTTCGACTCCGCTCGCCGGAAGGCCATGACGCGCGAGATTCGCTCGCGCCGCTACGACTGGGTGGTGGACCTGCAGGGAAGTCTCCCTACCGCCATGCTCGCCCGCGCGTCGAGGGCGAGGGTGCGTATAGGGTGGCGCGTGCGCGGTTGGCGGCTCTGGTACACCCACGCGAAGTCGCGCAAGGGCCCGATCGAATATGTTGTGCGCGAGCGGAGGCGGCTCCTCGAGCTCGCGGGACTCGCGGTGGGCGATTCGCTCCCAAGCCTGCACCTGTCCGCCGAGGAGCGCGAGCTGGGGGAGCGCGACGCACGCTCCTGCGGTGCACCCCCGGATGCGCCGCGGGTCGGCATTCTCCTCTCCACGCGCGAGCCGGCGAAGGACTGGAAGCTGGACGGCTTCGTCGATGTGGCGCGCGCCCTGGTTGCCGAGGGCGTGACGCCGGTCATCTTCCAGATTGCGGGTGATGAAGAGCGAGCGGAGCGTATCCGCGCGTTCGCGCCGGGCGCCGTGCTGGTGCCGCCGCTCGAGCTGCGCCGCTTCCTGGGGGTGTTGGCAACGGCGTCGGTGTTCGTTTCAGGCGACACCGGTCCCGCGCACATGGCCGATGCGCTGGGTGTGCCGCGCGTCACGATCTTCGGTCCCACGCCGAGTGCCGCGTGGTGTCCGGGGCTCTCGACGACGGTACCCGTGCAGGGTCCCGGCGCTCGCATCGTGCGGATGCGCGATCGCGCGTCGATGCTCGCGCAGGGGCACGATTTCACTGGCGGCGTGACGCCCGATATGGTGCTCGCGCCCGTGCGGCGACTGCTTGGCGAGAGGAGCCGCAACGGTACGTGCTGCCACGCCGAAAGCAAGGTAGAGCCGTACGATGAGCCGTGACGATACCATGAAGACCATGAAGAGATTCCGTACCGCTGCCGCTCTGAGTCTTCTCGCACTGGGCGTTCCCGTCACCCGGGCCGCGGGCCAGGTGGCGCGCGGCGCCGTGACCGAGCGCGGGAGTGGAGCAGTGATCCCCGGAGTGCTCGTTTCGCTGGTGGACGCGCAGGGCCGCGTCGTAAGCACCGTGTTCACGGATGAGAATGGCGAATACGACATCAGCGCGCCGTCCGCGGGACGCTACTCCATCGACGCCAAGCGGATCGGCGTGCGGCAGCGGCGTGGGAAGCCGTTCGACCTCGCGGCAGGCGAGAACCGGCGCGAGGACATCGTTCTGGATCGGGTGGTGTCGGTGCTGGCAGGGATGAAGGTCGAGGGGCGGAGCAAGTGCGTCGCGCGCCCCGACGCCGACGCACGTACCGCCGCGCTCTGGGAGGATGCGCGAGCGGCGCTCACCGCCACCGTGATGACGTCGCGCAAGCCGATCTCCGGGATGATCACGCGCTTCACCCGCGACCGCGAGCCGGATGATGGGCGCGTGCTCAGCGCCGATCACCAGAACTCCCACGGCAACATCAGCCGTCCCTTCGTGAGCATTCCGGTCGAGACGCTCTCGCGCGAGGGCTACGTGGTACGTCGCGACGATGGTTCCACCGACTACTACGCGCCAGACGCGGAAGCGCTTCTCTCCGACGAGTTTCTCCGCGATCACTGCTTCCGGTTCGTCCCCGGTGGGGAGGAGCACCTGCGCATGGTGGGGCTCGGCTTCGAGCCCGTGAAGGGACGCAAGGTAGCGGACGTCGAAGGAGTCCTCTGGATGGACGCCGCGACAGCGGAGCTCGAGAACATCGAGTTCACCTACAGTTCGATCCCCGGGCTGCGACTCAAGCGGAAGTTCGGCGGCCAGGTGCGTTTCGACAGGCTCCCCAACGGGCGCTGGATCGTGAGCGCGTGGGTCATCCGCATGCCAGTGATGGAGGAGAATCGCAGCCCGCGCAGTGTGCTCCCGGGCGGTCTCGAGGTGGATCCTTCATCGCGTCTGGTGCTCAAGGCCGTGCGCGAGGAGGGTGGAACCGTGCTGCTCGACCGCGGTCCGCCGCCACCGCGCAAGGCGATAACGGGGACCGTCATCGGCGGTACGGGCGCGCCGGCGGAGGGAGCGAAGGTCAGCGTAGAGGGAACGGCGATCTCCGCGGTCACCGGGAGCGACGGGCACTTCGAGATTCGCGGCATTCCGGAAGGTCTCTATAGCGTGGTAGTGAGCACGCCGGAGCTCGACTCGCTCGGCGTCACCGGCCCGGCCGACACCGTCCGGCTCACCGCACGCGGCAGTCCGGACGTGACGCTCAGCGTCCCGTCCCGCGCCTCGCTCGCCGCGCGGATGTGTCCGGACACCGCCACGGATCATCGCCTCGCTTCGATCCGCGTGCTGATGGTGGACAGCGCGAGCGGCGCGCCGCTGAGCGATGCTGAGGCACGCGTCTGGTGGAATGGCTTCACGGGCTCGGTGTCGAACAAAAATCTCACCGAGCACGTCGAGGGCGTGGTCGCGCGGCTCGACTCGCTCGGGAGCTTCACCATCTGCGGCCTCCCGGCCGAGCAGGTGGTCCACGTGGAGTCGCCGCGCGGCGCGAAGATTACTTTCAGCGACACGTTCACCGCCGCCGCGGGCGAAGTTGGCTGGCGCGTGTTGCGCGTGCGGAAGCCGTGACGGGGTCAGGTCTTTAATTTCGAGCGGACCGAGCAGGCGCTCGGTCCGCTCGCAATTAAAGACCTGACCCCGTCGTTCCACCAATTCAGAGTGAAGATGAACGAGAAAATCGGAACGCTCATAAGCGAGCTCGCTCGGACGAACGTCGAGCTCTGGCACGAAGAGGACAAGGCGCGCGTGGATGACGATCACCAGGTCGCGACGGCGAAGCGCCAGATCGACAAGCTGAACCAGCGCCGCAACGATCTCATCGAGCGAATCGACGCCGAGGTGCTCGACGTGGTGCGAGCACAACGTGCCGCGAGCGACGTGAGCGCCACGAGGGACTCTACCGGCAATACGAGCGCTGGTGCCACGCGGGCGGAGGGGACTCGTGGCTGAGACGGTGGGGTGGCTGGCAGACAAGATCAGCATCATGGAGCTCAAGATCTACCACATGCGCGAGCAGTCGGAGCGCCAGGATGCCACGCCGGAGTTTCGCGCACGCTGCGCCGATCGCGTGGCGGTTCTCGAGCTGCAGCGCGATGATCTCGCCGCCGAGCTCACGACTCTGCTCGGCGATCTCGCCTCGGGGAAGGTGGTGCCGAAGGTCTACCACCAGTTCAAGATGTACAACGACCCCGCGTACCGGAGCGGCGGATCGAGCGGAGCGGAGGGCGGCTGAGCGCGGGATCGGACGAGCACTCGCGCGCGAGTGAGAGCCCGCGGGACGCGGCGGCAAGTGAAGGCGCCGGGCGGGATTCGGCGGCGCCATCGCGCTCGCATCCGCTCACCGTTGTCTACATGGACCTCGGCACCGGCTGGCGCGGCGGGCAGCGGCAAATCCTCTGGATGGGCGAGGGGCTGAAGCGTCGGGGCGGGCGACCGATCTTCGCGCTCCGCCCCGGCGCCGAGCTGGCGGCGCGCGCGCGAGCGAGCGGCATAGAGGTGGTGCACGTCGACCCGACGATCTCCGAGATCGGCCCGTGGACGGTGCTGCTCCTGCGGCGGCTCATCGCGCGCGAGCGCGTGGACATCCTCCACCCCCAGTCCGGCCACACGATCGCGCTCGCCGCTCTGGCCGCCGCCGGCACGCGCGCGCGGATCGTGTTCGCGAGGCGCACTACCTTCACCGTGCGCGACAACGTTGGCACGCGCCTGAAGTACTCCCGCGCCGACAGGATAATCTCCGTGTCGAGCGCCGGAGTCGATGCGCTCATAGCATCGGGTGTCGATGCATCGAGAATCGATGTGATCCCGAGCGGGATACCGCTCGGTGAGCTGGCGACCCGCGCGTCGCCCGAGACACTGGCGTCGTTCGGCGTCCCGGATGGCGCGCCGCTGGTCGTGATGGTAGGTGCGCTCACGGATGTGAAGGATCCCATCACCTTCGTGCGTGCCGTGGCCGTCGCGAAGCGGCGCGTCCCCGCGCTGCAGGCGCTGCTCGTAGGCGACGGGCAGCTGCGCGCCGCCGTCGAAGCCGAGGCACGGGCGCTGGAGATAGACGACGCCTTTCACCTGACCGGCTTTCGCGACGATCACGACTCGTTCATAGCGGCTGGGCACGTGGCCGCGCTCAGCTCGAAGCTCGAGGGGACGCCGGGCGTGCTCCTCGACGCTCTCGCGCTCGGGCGCCCCATAGCCGCTACGGCTGCGGGCGGGGTTCCGGAGATGGTCGAGCACGGCGTCTCGGGGCTGCTCACGCCTGTGGGCGACCCCGACCTGCTCGGCGGATCGATCGCGCGGATCGTCCTCGACCCCGCGCTCGCTGCGCGGCTGTCGGCGGCCGCGAGGGATCGCGCGCGAGCCTTCTCCATCGACGTCACCGTGGAGCGCACCATTGCCGCGTACGAGCGTACGCTCAGCGCCGCGAGAAAGCCGTGAGCAGCGGGCCGCTCACGGTGATGCACATCAACACCGAGCGCGGCTGGCGCGGCGGCGAGCGCCAGACGCTATGGCTCGCGCAGGGGCTCGCACGCGCGGGACACCGTTCGCTGCTGGTCGTGCGACCCGGCCAGCCGCTGGCCGAGCGCGCCGCCGAGGCGGCGATCGAGATCATCCCATCCACCCCCGGCTCGGAGCTCGACGTCGCCGCCGCGCGCTGGATCCGTCGCGCGATTCTCGCGAACGGCGTGGACATCGTGCACGCCCACACCGCACATGCAGTGGCGCTCGCTGCCATGGCTGCGCGCCGCACGCCCGCGAAGATGGTGCTCACGCGGCGCACCGTCTTCCGCCTCCGCTCCAACCCGTTCACGCGCTGGAAGTACCGGCGTGCAGCGGCGATGATCGCGATCTCCGAGCGCGTGAAGGAAGCGCTCGTGGAGGGCGGAATGAGCGAAGCGACCATAGAGGTCATTCCGAGCGGCGTGCCCACGGCTCGTGTCGTGGTGCCCGCATCGCGATCGGAGCTTGGGGTACCGGACGAGGCGCCGCTCGTAGTCATGGTTGGCGCGCTCACCAGGGAGAAGGACCCGGTCACCTTCGTGCGCGCGGTGGCGGCGGCGCGCGAGAGAGTGAGCGACGTTCGAGCGCTGCTAGTGGGCGAAGGTCCGCTGCGCGGTACGGTGGAGGCGGAGATCGAGAGGCTCGGCATTTCGCACAGTCTCCGGCTCACCGGTCACCGCGCAGATGCCGACGAGATCATCATGGCGGCCGATCTCCTCGCACTCAGCTCCGTGGAAGAGGGGCTCGGCTCGGTGCTCCTCGACGCGATGGCCTTCGGAAAGCCGGTCGTCGCGACGGATGCTGGGGGGATTCCCGAGACGGTACTGCACGACGTGACGGGGTTGGTAGTCCCCGCCGGCGACGCACGGGCGATGGGAGATGCCATAGCACGCGTGGCGAGCGATAACGCGCTCGCTGCGCGACTGGCCGCCGGCGCCCGGGAGCGCGCGCCGCGCTATTCGATGGACGAAGTGGTCGCGCGCACCACCGCGCTCTACGAGCGCGTGATCTCCGCGTCGCGCTCACGCGGCGAGCGGTAGTGCCGCGACCAGAGCTCCACCTTCTCCAGGACGTCCGCTACCTGGATGCGCGGCATGCGCCCCGTACGGTGGGCTATCGTGATCGGGTAATTCTCTCCCGGCTCGCCGTAGGCATCCACTATCAGGTCGCGGTAGCGCCGGTAAGGCCCGACGCGCTTCGGATTGTTGTAACCCATTAGCGCGATCACCGGCCGCTCCAGCGCCACGGCCACGTGCAGCGGCGCGGTGTCGAGCGAGACCACCAGCTCGGAGGCATCGATGAGCCCGACCAGATCGCGCAGCGGCACGCCGAGCGTCGAGCGCGGCGGATGCTTCGCCATCCGCGCGATCTCCCGCGCGGTCTCGAGCTCGCGCGCCGAGCGTCCGCCCGCGAGTACCGGCGTGAGTCCGTACCGCTCGTGCAGAACATCGGAGAGCTCCGCCCACCGCTCCGGAATCCACTCCTTCTCAGGGTGGCTGCTCCCTATCACCAGAGTGGCGATCGGCCCGGGGATGTCGCGTAACAGCTCGCGCTGACGCTCCCGCTCCTCAGGCCACGGACCCAGGTTCCAGGTGACCGGTGCGGGCGAGACACCCAGCTCCTCGAGAAACTCGAAGTACTGGTCCTGCACGTGACCCGGCGCGTGCGCCGGGACCCGCCGGTTGGTGAAGAGCCAGTTGAGATCCCGCGCGCGTGCGCGATCGAAGCCGAGCTTCACGGGCGAGCGCGTGAGCGCCGTGACGAGGCTGGCCTTGAAGTACACCTGGAGATCCAGTACGACGTCGAAGGAGCTGGCGGCCAGCGCGCGGCGCACGTCCACGAGTCCGCGTACGCCGCGGCGCTTATCGAAGATCACGATCTCGTCGACCGACGGGTGCCCGCGCACCAGCGACGCGGGGCCCGGCTGGAGCACCCAGGTGATTCGCGTGCCGGGATCGTGGCGCTCGAGTGCGGTCACCACGGGAAGCACGTGCACAGCATCCCCGATGGCGCTCATCATCACGATCGCAATCCTGGGGGACGGCGGGAGGGAGATCGACAAGAGCGGGCTCTCGTTCAGCCGCGTTGGCGGTCGTTCACGAAGATCACCTCACACATCTCCTTCGGTGCGGCGTAGACGTCGAAGAGCGGATCGAGCTTCGCGATCGGCAGCTTCTCCACGCCCGTAGGGCGCACGTGGAAAAAGTGCGTGAAGATCTCGCTCACGATCGTGCAGTACTCCGCGCGCGTCATCCCCGAGCGGAGGATGCCGTACGGCCAGAACTCGCTCACCACTGGCACGCCGGTGGCGAGCGTGGCGCGCGCGCCAGCGAGGAAGTAGCCCTCGTGTCCCTGGATGTCCACCCACGCCAGTCTCACGTCTCGCGCATCAACGCCCTGCTCGGCAAGCGCTCCGTCCAGCGTCCGCACCGGGACCTTCACCACCTCGCGCTGCTCCTCACGCCAGGCGCCGCTCGACGCGTCGTGCCGGATCCGGTTGTCGCCCGAGTTGTAGTCCGACAGCTCGAGCTCCAGCTCTCCATCCGCCGACGAGAGCGCGCAGGGAAGGATGGTGACGCGATCCGTCAAACGGTTCTGCGCTACGTTGTGCTGGAGGAGACGGAGATTCCTCGGCGACGGTTCCACCGCTACGGCGCGCGCGAAGCGGCGCTGCTCCATGAGCGCTATGCAGATCATTCCGATGTTGGCGCCGACGTCGAGCAGTACGCCTTCGCGCCCGCCGCTCGCGACCTGATACCCGTCGCGCTCCAGCACGCCGAGCGCGCTCTCGATGTAGCGCCGCTCGTAGGCGCGGTCCACGTACAGGTACTTTCCGATCAGCTTGTCGCGGCTGTCGAAGGTGAGGAGCCCGTTGTAGCTCTCGACTGTGACGTCGCGTGGCTCGCCGTTGTAGAGCTTTCGCCACCGCAGCTTCCGCGCGATCCGGCCCGGGTCGCGCAGGTACTTGCCGAGCTTCATTCGCTCGTGGCGGAGCTGCGGCTCTCGTCGCTCAGGATCGCCTCCACCGCGTCGCCAATCGACTGGATGTCGAAGTCATCTATCTGCAGCCCGTGCAGGCGGCGCCACTTCTCGAGCGAGCGCGTGAGGCGGTGGATGTTGCGCTCGGTCACGCGGTGGTGCAGTGGCTGGTCGAACCAGACGCGGTCCACGTCTATGACCTGCGCGTACACGGCCCCGCCGTCGTGACGCGTCACCAGGATGTTCTTGATGTTGAGGTCCGGGTGACGCGCGCCCGCCATGGTCATCGATGCTATGAGCGCCGCCACCGCCGTCACCAGATCGTCACCGAGCGCTCGTCCCTCGGTCGCCATGATCTCCGCCGCGAGATCTCGCGCGCCCTCCACCTCCGCCGTCAGCACGTCCGCGCGGCGCGTCAGCGCAGAGTCGGGGTAGGTGGCGTAGGCGATGACGCGCGGCGTGGCCACGCCGTTCCGCTCCAGCCGCAGCGCCGTTTCCAGCTCTCGCGGCGCGCGCGTGCGGCCGAGGAAGCGCTCGCCGGTCACGGGGGCGAGCAGTCCGCCGTGCCGCGAGCGGCGCACCACCACCTGCACCGAGCTCTCGGGGAGCGGCACCGCGTACGTCAGCCCGCGGCCGGTGAGGATGCGCGCGCTCGGGTGGTGCTCGGCGTATTCGTAGAACGTGCCCGCGTCGAGCGCCTTGCGGAGCGGCTCGGCCAGATCCGAGAGCCCCACCGCCTCGACGTCGCCATCTACGAGCCGCTCGTACCCCACGGGCGGCGTTTCGCTCACCCCATTCTTCATGGCAGCACGCAGTAGACGGCCGTGGGCTGGCTCTTGCCACGTAGCTCCATCGTGCCGCGCTCGGTCATCGGCGGCGGGTTCACCAGCGCGGTGCGCATCTCGCCGGTGATGAGGATCTCACCCGCGTTCGCCTCGGCGCACAGCCTGTTCGCCGTGTTCACGGTATCGCCGATCACCGTGTACTCCAGTCGCCTCTCGGCGCCAACGTAGCCCGCGAAGGCCTCACCGTAGTTGAGGCCGAAGCCCATCTCCAGGACGGGGCAGGGGGCGTCGCCATGCTCGGCGCGCAGCCGCGCGTTGAGATCCTCCAGCCCACGCGCCATCTCGCGCGCCGCTTCGAGCGCGCTGTCGGCATCCGCGGGCGTGGCGATCGGCGCGCCCCACTGCGCCATCACCGCATCGCCGATGAACTTGTCGAGAGTGCCGCCGTATCGGAAGACTATCTCCACCATCACGCGGTAGTACGAGCTGAGCAGCCGCGCCAGATCGTCGGGACGCATCTCCTCGGCGAGCGCCGTGAAGCCGCGGATGTCCCCGAAGAGGACCGCCACCGTGCGCTTCTCGCCGCCCGGGCGCACCTCTTCGAGCGAGCTCGCGATGCGCGCGGCCAGACTCGGCGTGAAGAATCGCTCGAAGTTGCTGCGCACCAGCAGGTCGCGTCTGATGCGCTCGGCGAGCTCGCTGTTCTCTATGGCCGCCGCCGCGATGTTGGAGAACGCCACGAGGAAGTCCAGGTCGTCGTCGTCGAAGCGACGCGGCGCGCTCAGGTTGTCCACGTAGATGATCCCGCGCACCCTGTCGTCGCCGCCGATGAGCGGCGTGCACATCGCCGAGCGCACTCGCTGCGCGATGATCGACGACCCGCCGAATCGCTCGTCGTGGGGCGCATCGCCAGAGAGGATGGCGACCTTCTCCGCGATCACAGGCCGCGCGATCGAGCGTGGAATGATCTTCCCGGTTGGAGTGTCGCCGCTCCGCTCGCGCGCGATCTTCGGCAGGCGCTCCCCATGCTCGTCGATCAGCTCGATCGCCACGCGGTCGACGTCCAGAATCTGAAAGAGCATGCGCGACATGCTCTCGAGGAGTGCATCCGCGTTGATCGCGCGCGAGAGCCCCTTCGATACCTCCAGCAGGAGCGCCAGCTTTTTGGCCGTGTCGGCGTGCGGCGCCCCCGCATCGCTCTCGTCGGAATCCTCGGGTGCTGCTACCGCGCCCCCCTCGGCCGCTCCCACCGATGCCAGCCGCTCGCCGCGCACGTATCTCGCCAGCCGCCCGAGATTCCCCATTATCGAGCGCCGCCTGATGATCGCCGACCCCGACACCGGCGTCTCCGTCACCACCCCACTCGCTCCCGGCGTAGTCGCTCGCCCCGCTGCGCGCTCTCGCTTTTCTCCCTCCTCCACACCGCGCTCCCCACTCACCCGACTCTCACCCACCGCCCCCCTCTCTCCTCCCGCCGTCGCGAGCCGGAACGCCACCCCCCCGAAGCTCACCTCATCCCCTTCGTGAATCACCGCCTCACCAACCCTCTCCCCATTCACGAACACGCCATTCGCCGACCCGAGGTCCCTCACCGCAACTTCGTTCTCCCCGCACCCCAGCTCCGCATGCTTCCTCGACACCGTAGGATCGAGCAGCACGATATCACACCCCGCCGCCCTCCCCACGGTGAAAACTCCCCCTTCCCGCAGCGCGAACTCCCGTCCCCCCGCAACGCCGATGAGCCTGAATGACATGGGATGGAATCTGAGGAGGGGGAGGGGGGCGGGGAAGAGAAAGCAGAAAGCAGAGAGCAGAAAGCAGAAACTGCTTGAGGGTTCAGGGTTCAGGGTTCAGGTACTGCCCAACGATCAAGATCTCGATCCCGAGGTAATACCTGAACCCTGAACCCTGCCTCCTGAACCCTAGGGTTTTCACTGCTCTCTGCTCTCCGCCTTCTGCTTTCTCTCCCCACTCCCCCTCACCCTCCCCATCGCCGTCAGAATCGCCCTCGCCTTGTTCTCCGTCTCCTCCCACTCCCTCGAGGGGACGGAGTCGGCGACGATGCCGGCGCCGGCCTGGACGGAGGCGGTGTCGTTGGAGATCACGCAGGTGCGGATGGTGATCGCGAGGTCCATGCGGCGGTCGCCGGCGGCGATGTAGCCGACGGCGCCGGCGTAGGGGCCGCGGCGCTCGGGCTCGAGCTCGTAGATGATCTCCATCGCGCGAACCTTCGGGGCGCCGGTCATGGTGCCGGCGGGGAACGTGGCGCGGAACACATCGATCGTGGATGCATCGTAGGCGAGCGTGCCGTCCACCTGGCTCACGATGTGGAGCACGTGGCTGTAGCGCTCCACTACCATCAGGTCGCTCACGCGCACGGTGCCGAACTGGGCGATGCGGCCCACGTCGTTGCGGCCGAGGTCTACCAGCATCACGTGCTCGGCGCGCTCCTTCTCGTCGGCGAGAAGCTCGGCTTCGAGGCGCTCATCCTCCTCGGGTGTGAGGCCACGCGGGCGCGTGCCGGCTATGGGGCGCACCGTCACCCGGCCGTTCGCGACGCGCACGAGGAGCTCCGGGGAGCTTCCTACCAGCTCCACTCCGTCGAGCGCCAGGTGGTACATGTACGGCGACGGGTTGAGTGCTCGGAGCGCGCGGTAGAGCGAGGTGGAGTCGAAGTCGAGCGGCACGTCGATGCGGCGCGAGAGAAGCACCTGGAAGGCGTCGCCGGCTAGGATGTATTCGCGAATCCGCTCCACGTCGCTCTCGAACTTCTCTCGCTCGTACGAGCTCTTGCCGAGCGCGGGTGGCGCGTTGGCATCGAGCTCCAGCGGCTCGAGCGTGGAAGGAGAGTGAAGGCGCGCTATGACGCCGTCGATCTCGCGATGCGCCGCATCGTGCAGTGCGCGGAGCGATGCGTCGTCAGTCGGCTCGTCTATCGGCACTCCCACGACGACGCGGGCGCGCGAGTGCAGGTTGTCGATGATGACGAGCGCGCGCGTGAACACGAACAGCGCGTCGGGAAGATCGCGCCCTCGAGGCTGGGGCGGTGCCTCGGGGAGTCGCTCGATGAGCCGCACCACGTCGTAGCCGAAGTAGCCGACCGCGCCGCTCCAGAAGGCGCCGAGCTCCGGCGCTTCCACCGGCTCGTACGCGGCGATGAGCGCGCGCAGATCGTCGAGCGGGTCGGCGGGGCGGCGCTCGTTGTGCCAGCCTCGCTCGGGCGTCCAGTCTTCCACGACGCCATCTTTCAGTCGCCACGCGCCGCGCGGCTCGGTGCCAAGGAAAGTGTAGCGCGCCCACGTCTCGCCGCCCGCGGGTGCGGACTCGAGAAGAAAGGCGAAGGGGCCGCGTCGCAGCTTCGCGAAGGCTGCCACGGGAGTTTCCGTGTCGAGGAGGCAGTCGCGCCACACGGGCACCAGCGCGCCGCGCCGCGCGTGCGCGCGGAAGTATTCGAAGGTCATCTGCGTCGCGCTTGCCGCGCCAACGGCGCGCGATGACATTTTCCGGTCATGCTTCGTCTCTCCGCGGCGCAGTTGGCCGCGCTACTTGTATTGCTGGCAGGCGTTTGCGCCGCGCCCGCGAGCGGCGCCGCCCAGGAGTGGGACGACGCTCGTACCATGTCGCTCGTCGAGCGCGCCACCGAACTGCGTGCAGCGCAGCTCGCGGACACGGCGCTCGTGGACTACACCGCGAACGCGCACGGCTACGTCACCTTTCTCGCCCAGATGGGCGAGGGCTTCACCGAGCCACCCAAGGTGGTGAAAGCCGACGAGCTCGAGCTCGAAGTGTACTGGCACGCGCCCGACATGAGCAAGCAGCGAATCATCGGTCGCCGCGACACGCTGCTGGCGCCGAGCGACATCCAGTACCACCGCGACCACCTCGGGATCGTCCAGAACAACTTCCCGAGCATCATCCGGCTCGGTGAGGGCGACGAAGTCCGCGACGTCCCGCATCCGCTGTCGCGGGCGGGGCTCCAGGACTACCAGTTCGCCATCCGCGACTCGCTCTCGATGCGCCTCCCGACCGGGACGCTGCAGGTGTACGAGGTGGCGGTTCGTCCGAGGGACATCGCGCAGCCGCGTATCGTGGGCGCGCTGTACATCGACCGCGCCACCGCCCAGGTCGTGCGGATGGCCTTCAACTTCACGCGCCCTTCGTACCTGGACGAGCAGCTCGAGGACATCTCCGTGGTGCTCGAGAACGCGCTCGTGCAGGGGCGCTTCTGGCTTCCGCGTCGCCAGGAGATCGAGATCCGCCGCACGGGGACGTGGCTCGATTTCCCGGTGCGCGGGATCATCCGCGGCCGCTGGGAGATCTGCTGCTACTCCGTGAACAGCGGCCTCTCGCCCGGTATCTTCGCCGGTCCCGAGATCGTGCAGGCGCCGCGGTCGGTGCTCTCTCGCTACTCCTGGAAGGGGCGCATCCTCGACTCGCTTCCTCCCGACGTGCGCGCCGCCAGCGAGGCTGACGTCCAGCGCGTGAAGGAGGAGGCACGCCAGCTCGTTCAGGCGCAGGCGCTCCAGCGCGCGAGCGGTGCGGCGCTCTCGGCGCACCGGCTCTCCGATTTCGCGCGTGTGAATCGCGTGGAGGGTCTCGCGCTCGGTGCTGGCGCGCAGCTCCGTTTCGGCGCGGGGATGAGCGCGAGCATCGTGGGCCGCTGGGGCTTCGATGACCACGAGCCCAAGGGGCGCGCGTCGTTCGAGGTGCGCCGTGCCACGGGGCCGTCGCTCACGCTCTTCGCATCGCGCGACTACCAGGAGACGGGTGACGTGGCGGAGAGCTCGATGCTGGTGAACTCTTTCGCCGCGCAGGAGCTGGGCACCGATCGCACCGATCTGTACGACTCGCGCGCCGCCGGAGCATCGCTGGAGCTCGGCCGCTGGCGCGGACTTCTCTGGCGCATAGAGGGCTCGCACCAGGAGCAGGATCGGCTGCGCGTGCACGCGACGCCGTGGCGAGGAAGCTACGAGCCCACGGTGCCAGCATGGTCGATCACCGAGGAGCGCATCGCGCTCGGCATCGAGCGTCCGCTGTCGATGGCGTTCTTGGGGACCGAGCTGCGCATGCGGTCGGAGCTGCGCTGGGGGTGGTTCGAGGGACGCGATACGAGCTTCACCACCAACCGGCAGTACTACGGCCGTGCATTCGTGGATGCCGAGCTGCAGCGCCCGATCGGCGACGACCGGCTGGTGCTGCGCACCACGCTCGGCGCGGTGAACGGCACACCCGACGTCCCGGCGCAGGACTACGTCTTCCTCGGGGGACCGGTCACGGGGCCCGGGTACGATTTCCATCGCTTCGCCGGTACCTTCGGCGCGAGCCAGCGGATCGAGTGGCGTACGCACGTCCCGTTCATCCCGATCTCACTCGGCCCCTACGGCCGTGCTCCCGGTTACGCTACACTCGCGCCCTACTTCCACACCGTGTACTTGTCGGGGAGCGCGCCCTTCGCCGAGCGTGCCAGCGGGTGGTACCCGTCGGTAGGAGTAGGGGCGTACGTGCTCTTCGATCTCCTCCGCTTCGACGTGGCGCGTGGGCTGCGCGACGGGCGCTGGAGCTTCTCGGTGGATCTCACGAGGGAGCTCTGGAGGATCCTGTAGTGGAGCGACGGGGTCAGGTCTTTAATTTCGAGCAAGCTCAACCATGATGAAGCCATGGTTGAGCTTGCTCGAAATTAAAGACCTGACCCCGTCACCGCCGCCACACTTGCGCCGCACCGCTCGATTGGGTAGTTTGGTTTGGTCATATGATCAACCCCGGAGGCGTATATGGCCGCTGCCCCGAGTCGGAAGCATGCGGGAGCACACCGCTCCAAGCGCTGGAGCGATCTTCTGAGCCGTCGCGCGCCGCTTGCCGCGCTGAACTCTTACGACCCGATGGAGCGCATTGCGCTCGTGCGCGAGGGCGTGCCCGCCGAGCTGGTTCCTGTAGTCGCCGAGGAGATGGCCATCAGCAGGGAGCGGCTGTACCGCACCATCGGCGTGCCGCGCGCCACCATGGACCGTAAGATCCGCGCGCGCCAGCGGCTCAACCCCGACGAGAGCGAGCGGCTCCTCGGGATCGCGCGACTCGTGGGTCAGGTGGAGCAGATGGTGCGCGAGTCCGGGGAGCCGGAGAATTTCGACTCCGCGCGCTGGCTAGCCGACTGGCTCGAGACTCCACTAGCCGCGCTTGGTGGAAGCTGCCCGGCCGCGCTGATGGATACTGCGGAGGGGCGGCGCATCGTGTCCGACCTCCTGGCGCAGATGCAGTCGGGGGCGTACGCCTGAGGCGTGCCGCCCATCACGGTCTGGCGCATTGCGACCGACACGCCCGACTACCAGGCGAATGATCTCGAGGGACGGGGAGCGGAGCTGACCGGCGGGCGCTGGAATCGCCGCGGCGCGCCCATGCTCTACGCGTCCACGTCGCGCGCTCTCGCCTGTCTCGAAACGGTGGTGCACCTCGGCGCTGGCTCGCTCCCGCTCAACCGCTATCTGGTGGAGATCATCGTTCCGTCGGTAGCGTGGGAGTCGCGCACCATCTTCGATCCCGATGCGGACGTCGGATGGGACGCGGAGCCGGCCGGGATGATATCACTCGACTGGGGAACCGCATGGGCCAACGGTATGAGCACGCTGCTGGCCGAAGTGCCGAGCGTGGTCGTTCCCGAGGAGTCCAACGTTCTCATTAACCCGCGCCACCCCGCTGCTGCATCGCTCCGCGCGCGAAAGGTGCGTCGCTGGACGTACGATGCTCGCTTGCGCAGCGAAGGGATCAGGTCTTGACTTCATACATTTTCCAGCGACTGCTGGAAAATGTATGAAGTCAAGACCTGATCCCTTCCCGACACCATGACCGAAGCCCGCGTAGCCAGCGTAGACGTCTACATACTCCGCCGCACCGACGCCGGTTGGGAAACGCTACTTCTCCAGCGCGGCGAGGGCACCCGCTGCACTGGGGCGTGGGAGGCGGTGCACGGCCACATCGAGTACGGAGAGAGTCCGCCGGAGGCGGCGGTGCGCGAGCTGCGTGAGGAGACCGGGCTCGAGGTCGAACGCCTCTACAATCTCACCGTGTCGCCGTTCTACCTGCACAAGCCGGATGTGGTGATGCTCGCCGTCGCCTTCGTCGCCTTCCCGCGCGAAGGGAAGATCACCCTCGGTCGCGAGCACGCGCGCTACGAGTGGCTACCTGTGGACGAGGCCTCAGCGAAGATGGCCTGGCCGCGCTCGCGCTCCGCTCTCGCGGATGCGGTCGCACTTCTGGGGAAGGGTGACGCGGGGCCGGTAGAGGATGTGCTACGCGTGATCTGACTGCGTCACATCCGTCATCCCCGCGAGAACGGGGACCCGCACCGTCGTCGTCCCCCGAAACCGGGGAGCCACCACGCCGTCATCCCCGCGAAAGCGGGGACCCATGTTCAGGTCCAGTAACATGGGTCCCCGCTTTCGCGGGGATGACTATTCATATCTGTCCCTTCGCCCGCTCCCGCGTGGTGCTCAGACAATCTCCGGTACCAGTAGGCGCCGAGGGCTTCACGCGGACACTCTTGGCCGGGATGCCGAGGTTCACGTGATGCGGCTCCACATCCTTCGTTGCCACCGCCAACGCTCCCACCATCGCATCACACCCTACGTGCACGCCGGCGAGTACCGTCGCGTGGTAGGTGATCCGCACGCCGTCGTCGAGCCGCGTCACCGCATTCGTCACATCTACCTGGTCCACGATGCTGTGCGTGTGGCTGTAGATGTTGGCGTAGTCGGCGATCGAGACGCGGTTGCCGAGCACGATCCCGCCGCGGTCGTCGAGGAGAACGTGGCGGTGGACCACCACGTTGTCGCCCACCTCCATGTTGTAGCCGAATGAGAACTCCACGTGCTGGAACGCCTTGAAGTTCTCGCCGCAGCGCTTGAAGATGAGCGGCGCCAGCAGCCGGCGTAGCTTGACTCCCGTCGTCACGTTCTGCCCGCCCATAGGCGTGCGGTCGAAGGAGTACCAGAGCCAGAGGAGCGGCTTAACCCGCTGGAACTTCTCCTGGTCGCAGTCGGCGTAGTGCTCTGGCTCGAGCGTAACGTTGTGCGGATCGAGCGAGAGAAGCGCGGCACGGGTGGCGAGCGGGAGCTTCTCGTCGCGCACGGCCGTCTCCCAGTTGGCCGCGTAATCGGGGTAGGAGATCTCGCAGAGTACGCGCCGGCAGATCGCGGCGCGGTCCGCCGATGGATCAGCCAGCTCGCTCCCCAGCTGCTCCAGCCATGCATCCACCAGTGGCGTCACTTCCGACGAGGGGAGAGTCTGCAGCGGGAGCCGTGTCATGGTGCCTTCCTGTTGGCTGTCGGTGGAGCGAGCCGGAAGGCGACGCGACGAAGAATAGGCGAAGCAATCGAAGATCGTGATCCGCGAGCGCTCTCCATCACCCCATCCCGCCGCCGGTGCGCCGGCTCTCTAGCTCGAGACTTAACAGGAATCTAATGCTTCAACGCGTCGCCGAGTTCACGGCACCCCGCGCGCCGTCTCGCGCACTCGCGACTCTATCCACCTCGCGAGCTCCGGACTCGGCAGGAGCGGCTCGCCGGTGTACACCACATCGAGCCCCTGCAGGTCGGCCATGAATTTCTCCCGGCTCACCCGTCCCTTGGAGATGAGCACCGGCACCACCACTACCGGCTTCCCGGTGAGCTCGTGCTGCAGCCCGATCAGCTCGCGTACGCCGCGCACCGCCTCGGCGCGCACCTCGGCCGGTGCGTCGTCGCGCACGAGTCCAACGCGGACGTCACGGAAGCCGGTGGCCGCCCGCACGCTGTCCGCCACCACGCGCAGATTGCGCATCCAGAGCGCGTTATCCTCCGCCGAGTTCGGGCCGTGGCCAACGAGGAAGCGTGCCTGCTCCGCAGGCTCCTTCGCGAGCGCGCGGCGGGAGAGAACGTTGGCCATCTCGGGTGCATCGTCGAGCGCGCGTGCACATCGAGCGAGAGTCCATGGTCATCTGAAGCTGTCGAGGGGTTGCCAGGTGAGGCCGGCGGAGACCATCCGGCCGGTGAAGCCTGGCCACGTGTCGCCCATCTCCTCGTAGAGGACATCGTCCACTCTCAATTTTCGTTGAGAATCGTTCTCAGCGATCTGTCAAAGCGCCTTCGGCCGGCGCCGCATCTCACCGCCGCCTCGGTAGCAAGTGGCCGAAACGCCAAATCGTCGTCCTGAGAGTGAGCCCGCTTGATCGCCGCAGCGGTCGGCAGCTGTTCGCAGCGTGGCCAGCCGTCGCGAACTAGGCGTTGTACACGATTGACGCGCGCTCCACTCAGTTCCATACTCGTGACGCTCGATTCGATAACACTCCCCGGTTACCTCCGGCCGCTCGCTGCTACCAGCAATAGGTACGGCGCTCGGGCATTGCGGCATGGCCCAGACGACATGAAGAGATGATAAGACCTCTAACGTTAAGCACCGGCGTCGAGTTGTCCGCAGTGGTTCCGGTCTACAACGAAGAGGGCTCGCTCGGAGAGTTACATCGCCAGGTCACCTCGGTGCTCGAGTCTTTGGGCGCTTCGTACGAGTTGATCCTCGTGGACGATGGTAGCCAAGATCGCACGCCGGAGATCATCGCGCAGCTCTGTGGCAACGATTCACGCGTCCGTGCCGTCCATTTCTCTCGCAATTTCGGTCACCAGGCAGCTCTCGCCGCCGGGTTGCAACATGCTTCAGGACGTGCCGTAATAGTTCTCGACGCCGATCTCCAGGATCCGCCCGAGCTCATACCGGAGCTCGTAGCGCGTTGGCGTGAGGGGTTCCAGGTGGTATACGCCCAGCGCCGGAAGCGAGAGAGGGAAGGGGTCGTGAAGAGAGGGGCGGCGTTCCTGTTCTACAGGACTCTCAGGAGGATCACCCGCTTCGAGATCCCCGCCGACACGGGTGACTTCTGCCTGATGGATCGGACAGTGGTGGATCTGCTCAATGCGATGCCGGAGCGGAACAGGTACGTGCGCGGGCTGCGCGCCTGGGTAGGGTTCCGGCAGACTGCCGTTCCGTTCGATCGGCCACCACGTTATGCAGGTGACCCGAAGTACACGTTCGCCGGCTCATTCGGATTGGCGGTCAACGGAATCCTGGCACTGTCCAAATTCCCGCTGCGCGTAGCGACCTACTTTGGGCTCGCTGTATCGCTTGCGAGCTTCCTGTTGGGAATCTGGTACATCGTCCAACGCCTGCTCGGCAACGCTGACATGGTGCGCGGCTGGGCATCCACCGTCGTGATCGTGCTGTTCCTTGGTGGAGTGCAACTTCTCACGATCGGAATAATCGGCGAATACCTCAGCCGAATCTACGACGAAGTCAAGGAGCGCCCCTTGTACGTGGTCCGGGGCCGACTCGGTTTCGACACACCGATCACAGACGCGGGTCAGGTGAATAACAGTACCGTGATGCGATTGAGCTCAGGCGAATGAGCACTTCGGCTGCCGCTTCGACGGATCAGAGCTCGATGGCCACACCCGCGGCACGGATCGCACCTTCGATTCCAGCTCTTTTCTTCGTATTCCTCGCTCTGATCGTTCCGCTATTCGCACAACATCACCTGATAAATGGCGACGGAGATGTAGCCCGGCACATTCGGCACGGGCTGTACATGCTGCAGCACCGCACACTGATCTGGAACGACCCGTTCTCGTTTACCCGGCCAGGCGAGCCGTTCATTCCCTTTGAATACGGCAGTCAGCTGTTATATGCTCTCGTGTTCGATCTCGGTGGCCTGGCTGGCGTCAGCGTTCTCGCTGGAGTCCTCATCGGAGCCGCGTACGCTCTCCTAGCTCGCTTCCTACTGCGGCGGGGCGTCGACCCGCTGCTGGCGGCTCTTATCACTGCATCTGCCGCGGTACTCGGCTTCTCACACTGGATAGCCAGGCCGCACCTTTTCTCTTGGGTGGCGATCGTACTTCTGCTAGGTCTCGTGGACGCCAGGCGCCGGCCACGGATCTGGGTCTACCCACTTCTATTTGCTCTGTGGGCCAACATCCACGGCGCGTGGCTCTATGGCATTGCCATACTCGGGATCTACCTCGTTGGCCACGCAATCGAGTATCGGTGGTTCGGGCGGAGCGTAGAGGAGCGGGCAGCGGTCCGCCATTTCGCGCTGGTGCTGCCACTGGCCTGCATGGCGACCTTGGCAACACCAATGGGAGTCCGCGTCTGGACGCACTTGTACGCTCACCTGGGCGACAACTACGTGCTCGATCACACTATGGAGTTCCGGTCGCCAGACTTCCATTCGCTTGTTGCGAAGATATTGCTGCTCGTCCTGCTGGGCTCACTGGCGGCCCTGATAATGAGCAGCCGGAGAATGCACTTTGCCCGGCTACTCGTCGTGATAGCGGGGTTCTGGTGGGCGCTTATATCGGAGCGCAACATTCCGCTTTTTGGAATCACCGGGTTGGCGGTGGTGGCTTTGCATTTGGATTTCGAATGGCGAGCCCTCCCCAGTCGCTGGTTGGCTCGCCGCCGCGCTGGGTTCGCAGCTGGCGCACTACAGTCCGCTACGGCCGGTTGGGTACTGTTGTGCTGCTTCGTGTTGTCCCTCGTCGCCGTAGGTCACGGGCGGCTCCTAGGACGGCAACTCGTCGCGGATGATTTCGACGACAGCGTCTTTCCGGTCGCGGCGGTGCGAGCAGCGAGAGTCGCGAACCTGGAGGGTCGGATTTTCGCGGACTTCACCTGGGGCGGCTACGTCCTTTTCGCCTGGCCGGAGCAGCGCGTGTTCATCGATGGAGGAACCGACTTCTATGGATCGGCTATCATGCGCGACTACGATCGGATATCTCAGCTGGAACCTGACTGGCGCGACATTCTCGAGCGCTGGCGCGTTGACGCGGTGCTGACGGATTCGCACTCGAAGCTGGCGAGCGAGATTGCTCGCACGCCCGGGTGGGCGCTCTGGTACTGTGATTCGGTGGCGGTGATAGCACGGCGCGACGCGAGTGCGACCGGTGGCTACCCCTATCGGCGCGAGAGCGAACTGAAAGCGTGCGCGGGGCCGTCTGCGGAGCGGAGGTGACAGTCGCGCATTTCGCAGCTTCGCCAATTTGGAGAAACGCTCTTACCGACCCCACCAACGCCTTGCACGGGTATGCATGCCGGAGATTTCGTCGGCTGGAGCGCAGTTGCTAATTTCGCGAAAGCGCCTTCCGACGCGCAGGAATCGCTCTAACCTGAGTGCAGGAAAGCGGATTAGACGCTCGACCAACGCCGGCATGCTCCCCTCGTTCGGGCGCCTCAGAACCAGCATGAGACACGGGAAGTAAGTGCCCCAGAGCACGTAGGGTTTGGCTGCCAGAACGTATGCGGGATTAGACGCAAAACGTAGATACCACACGAAGAATGCTGCCGCGCTGCACAACACCAGCGCATTCATCTCCTTCCGAGTCTTCGGGATAAGAAAGAGCGGCAGCTGGTCGGCGAAGAAGAGGAGCTGTGGGACACACGCCATGCCGAGCAGGAGCCGAGCCTCCGGCCTCCGCCATCGCAGCAGCGCGAGGAGGAGTACCGCGCCCGCGGGCGTGAGGATGGGCGGCGGATGTCCTATAAGTGTGGACGTGTTGGCGTGCCAGTCGGCGAGCCAGGAGGGAAGTACCGCGAAGCTCACGAGCCCCACAAATACACAACCCAGGACGGCACGCCACGTCGGCCGGTACGAGAGCAGCGCGAGTCCCAAGTTCGGCTTCATCGCTGCGAGGAATCCAGCGGCTGGCAGGAAGGCCACTGCCATGACTAGCGGTGACCATTGCCCGAGCCTACA
>DASSNL010000112.1:0-13664 GCA_035688075.1 Gemmatimonadaceae bacterium | reverse complement strand
GGCTGTAGCAATTCACCATTTCAGACCTGACCCCGCCGCCTCACTCACCCACAACCCACCCTACCATGCGCAAGTACCTCACGGAGTTCATCGGCACCTTCTTCCTGGTGCTCACGGTGTGTCTCAGTGTGCATTACAACTCGATGCCCGGGCTCGCGATCGGCGCGATCCTGATGGTGATGGTGTACATGGGTGGACCGATCTCCGGGGGACATTACAATCCCGGAGTCTCGCTGGGCGTGGCGCTGAGGGGGAAGCTCTCCTACGGTGACATGATCGCGTACTGGATCGCGCAGGTAGTGGGCGCCGTCTGCGCGGTGCTGATCGGTTGGCTCTTCGTGGGTCACACCGACGTGCCGGGAGTGAAGGCGTTTACCGGCGGCATGGTAACGTCGGCGCTGGTCGCGGAGCTCGTATTCTCGTTCGCGCTGGTTCTCACCGTGCTCTCCACCGCTACCTCGGCGAAGTCGGCGGGCAACAGCTATTTCGGTCTCGCCATCGGCTTCACGGTGGGTGCGGGAGTCTTCGCCGTGGGCGCACTCACTGGCGCTGCCTTCAACAGCGCGGTCGGAGTCGGCGTGGTCATGTTCGGCCTCTCGGCAGCTGCAAACCTCTGGGTGTACGTCGTGGCGAATCTCCTGGGAGGCGCGGTAGCCGCGGCCGCCTTCAGATTCATCAGCCCCGAGGATCATGGGGTGGTGGTTCCGGTAGAGTAGGGAGGGGAGAGAGGAGACAGCAGAGAGCAGAAAGCAGAAAGCAGGAACGGCAAGGAAACAGGAAACAGGAAACAGGAAACAGGTACCGGCTCGTGGGGTGAGGGCCCTCTACCCCGAGGCAGTTTCCTGTTCCCTGTTTCCTGTTTCCTTTCCCCTCTCCCCTCTCCCCCTCGGCAGTTCACTGCTTTCTGCTTTCTGCTCTCTGCTGTCTGTTGTCTTCTCTCGTCGTTCACCGCACTTCGATTATCCGTAACGTTCGAGGCAGCGGCTTGCCGTCGCTCGTGTAGTCCTGGAAGTCGCGGCTCACGGCGAAGTGGCTGTTGGGGATGATGTCGGCGGTGTGATACACCGCGGCCCGGCTCTCGATGCTCAGGCGGATGGCTGCGAGACCGTGGTCGTCGTAGCTCAGGGCGATGTTCGTGAAGCGGTACCCTCCGCGGGCGATGTCTCCGGCGGTGACCCGAGAGCCGGGTGTGAGCGTGACCGTCGTCGAGTCGATGAGCGCACCGGTCTCGTCGTCCACCGCGATGCGGTAGGTTCGCGCCCCGCGCCACTGCTCGCCGGTCTCGGGGAGCTCCGCGGCGGCGCCGGCCATATCGGGATCCACCGCGCCCGACGGCTCGTCGGGGTCATAAGCGAGGGAGCGGCCCGGGAAGGGATTGTATGCGAAGGGAAGTGGGAGTGCCCAGGCGGCGCGCTCCGGCATCCCGCGCACCGGGAGACTGCCACTCATTGTGGAGAGCGGTGTGGTGAACGCCAGCTTCGCGAAGCGTCCCTGGCCAGTGCGTACGAACAGAGTCCCGCCCATGCCGCGCGGATCCACGGTAATGCTGCTCTCGTAACCGTCCGATGGCGCATCGCTCGCATAGCGGAGGAACATCCCGTACGACGCACTGGCGAGTTGCTGCTGCTCGCGAGAGAGAAAGAGCAGACCGCCCGGCGGAGCGCTCGAAAGGGTGAACGAGCGACTCCCGGTGCGCACGGAATCCGCCGGGAAGATGTCGGCCTCGCGAGCGTCGAGTACCGGGCGGTTCCTGGCGAAGCTCCACCCGAAGGGTTGGCCGCTCTCCGTGATGCCGATGTACGCCATGCCGCCAGGCACACGCTCCACGCGCGGAACCGCTCGCACGGCCTGCAGCAGAAGCGGCTCGCCTCCCGCGACGATGATCTCCGACAGCCGCTGGTAGCCGTCCGCTTCAACCGCGAGCTTAGTCCCGCCGAGCAGGAGCGGCCGTGGTCCGGGGAGGGCGATGTTGAAGCGGCCCCCGGCATCCGTGCTGGTGTGAGTGGAGTAGCGCCTGTCCCAGACGAGCTGGCCGTTGCTGAGGCCCCAGCCGCTCGAGTGTGCGGCGATGCTCGCGCCAGCGACCGGTTCGCCGGTGGCGTAGTCCACCAGCGTGCCGCTCGCGCTCCCGCGTGAGCACGCGGCAGCCGCGAGGATGACGATCAGCGGTGCGCATCGCATCGTGGACATGAGATTACCGGCACCGCGAGCTGGTCACAAGCGCGCTTACACCAGATCGCTGCTTGCTACTGGCGTAACGGTGGCGCATACTGAGCGCGGCTCCCACTGCTCTTGCCAGGGGCTGATTCGCCGGACGTCAATCTCTTCCGAGGACTCTTCATGGCAATCGCCCGCCCGAGTGCCCCCGTGACACGCGGACCGTACGTCCCCGCGTCGCAGAGCCTACCCGAGATCACCATCAAGGCGGTCGTGCTGGGAGTCATCCTCGCCGTGGTCCTCGCGGGCGCCAACGCGTATCTCGGGCTCTTCGCCGGGATGACCGTGTCGGCGTCGATCCCGGCCGCGGTGATATCGATGGGAGTGCTCCGACTCTTCCGCCGCTCCAACATCCTCGAGAACAACATCGTCCAGACGTGCGCATCGGCAGGCGAGAGTCTCGCCGCGGGGGTGATCTTCACGCTGCCGGCACTCGTGCTTCTGGGGCGCTGGGCGCAGTTCGACTACTGGCAGACCGTTCTCATAGCGGGCTTCGGCGGCGTGCTGGGCGTCCTCTTCACCGTGCCGCTCAGGCGCGCGCTCATCGTCGAGCAGCCGCTTCAGTTCCCCGAGGGGATCGCTTGCGCGGAGGTGCTCGAGACCGGTGAGAAAGGAGGCGCGGGCGTCAAGTTCGTCGCTTGGGCGGCGGTGGCTGCGGCACTCTTCAAGTTCACGCAAACGGGGCTGCGGCTGATAGCGGGCACCGCGGAAGGCGCTACTTATCTCTTCGACCGCAGGACCATCGCCTACTTCGGGTCGAACCTTTCGCCGGCGCTCCTCGGCGTGGGTTACATCGTGGGCCTCAACATCGCGGTGCTCGTTTTCATTGGCGGTGCACTCAACTGGCTGGTGGCCATTCCCATTCTGGTGGCGACTACCGGCGCTCCCGCAGGGATGCCGGCCACCGAGTTCGCGGGACAGCTCTGGTCCACGCAAACGAGATACATGGGCGTGGGAGCGATGGTGGTGGGCGGGCTCTGGGCGCTGATCAGGATGCGCGGCAGTCTCTTCTCCGGCGTGAGCTCCGGACTCGCTGCCTACCGCGAGATGAAAGAGGGAACTGAGCGCGACCGGCTCGACCGCGATCTGCCCATGCAGTGGGTGCTGCTAGCGATCATAGCTTCCATCATCCCGCTCTACTTCCTCTACCACTATCTGATAGGCCGCGCGGCGATAAGCATCACCATGGCAATCATCATGGTGGTGGGCGGCTTTCTCTTCTCGGCGGTGTCGGGTTACATGACCGGCCTCGTGGGCTCGTCGAACAACCCCATCTCCGGCGTCACGATAGCGACGCTGCTATTCGCGGCGCTCGTCATCCTCGGGCTCTTCGGCCGAGGGCTGGAGCACGGACCGGCGGCGGCCATCCTCATCGCCGCGGTAGTGGCGTGCGCCGCGGCGATCGCGGGCGACAACCTGCACGACCTCAAGACCGGCTACCTCGTGGGTGCGACGCCGTGGAAGCAGCAGGTGATGCTCATAGTGGGCACGCTGGTCTCGGCGCTGGTGATGGCGCCCGTGTTGAATCTTCTCCTGAACGCTTATGGGATAGGCCCCGTGACACCCGAGCACCCCCAGTCGCTGACAGCACCGCAGGCGACGCTGATGCAGTCGGTGGCCGAAGGCGTTTTCCGTGGCGGGCTGCCGTGGGGGATGGTACTGATCGGGATGGGGCTGGCGGTGGCGATCATCGTACTCGACCTGGCACTCGAGCGGCGGCGGAGCAGCTTCCGCGTTCCGGTGCTGGCGGTGGCGATCGGCATCTACCTCCCCTTCGAGCTCTCCGTGCCCATCCTGCTTGGCGGTGTGGTCGCGTGGTTCGTGCAGCGCGCGCAGAGGCGCCGTGACTGGGGGAGTGGCGAGGCGGTGGAGGAGGCGCGGAAGGAGGTAGAGCAGCGGGGGATGCTGATCTCCTCGGGGCTGATCACCGGGGAGGCGCTGGTGGGGATAGCGATGGCGGTCCCGATAGTGATCTCCGGGCGTGCAGATGTGCTGGCCTTCTGGGGTGTGAGGGATCTGGCGTGGCCGGGGGCAGTGCTCCTGCTGGTGCTGATCTGGGGGATTTACCGGGCGAGCGTGCCGCGGCGGGTGTGAGCGACTGGAGTCGATCGAGGGCGTCGCGGGAAAGTTGACCGGCTCTGGACGGTATCTTGACAAGCAGACGCCCTACCTGCATTCTGTGCGAGCATAAAGCAGGGTCAGCATCCAAAACAAATGATTCTCGACCAGTTGTTCGGTAACGTCTCTCTCCTCACCGATCCAGCTGGCCAGTCGTTGTTCCGGCGTCAGTGAGCCCCACCCGGGGCTTTTCGGCAGGATCCTCCCTGGGAGGAAGTGCAGCGACCGTCAACTACCTGAGTGCGCGGCTGGAATTTCCCGATTTATCGAGCGTTGGCGCAGCCACGTCGTATCGAGTCCAGGTCTGCCCGGCGCATTTTCATTTTGCAGCATAAGACACACGGCCAGTTCCCCGATCACACCATACCAGTTCGACACCTCGAAGAAGGGTCGATGACGACGGTGATCGGGCGACGGTGATTGCTCTCGGTTCGAGTATCCCCAGATGAGACACGGCAACCGCTGGAACGGTTGCCGTGCCCATCCAAACCCAAGATGCGGAGGTGCATTCAGCAACTAGTGATCAGCTACCTCGGCGCACAGGCTTGGAGCGTTGGAGCGCTCCTCCCTACTCCTGGCGCCGGAAAAAAGTTTCAGCTGGACCCGTGCATCCAAGGCGGTTCGTGTAACCAACCGGCAGGACGCTGTTGCACAGGAGACAGGAGGAGGAATGAGGACCATAGTCAGATGGATGGCTGGCGTAGCGTGCTCTGCGCTGCTCTTCCCCGCACTCGCGGTGGCGCAGCAGGGTACTACGATCAGCGGGAAGGTGACCAGCGAGGCGGGTACGCCGCTGGCTTCAGTCAGTGTTTTCATCGAAGGGATGAACCTCGGCACCATCACGCGTGATGACGGTGCCTACACCATCGTGGTCCCGGCCGCTCGCGCGACCGGCCAGCAGGCCACGCTCACCGCTCGACTCATCGGCTACAAGTCGCAATCCGCGCCGGTCACGCTGAGCGGGAACATCACGCACGACTTCGTGCTCGCTGCGAACCCGCTTCGCCTGGGCGAGGTGGTCGTGACGGGTGCCGGAACCGAGAACACGCGTGAGCGGCTCGGGACCGTGATCAACACTGTGGACTCCGCGCTCATCCAGAAGAGCAACGAGCCCAACGTGGTAAACGCGATCGCCGGCAAGGCGCCCAACGTGAACATCACGTCGCAGTCGGGCGAGCCGGGTGCATCGTCGTACATCCGTATCCGCGGCATCAAGTCGCTGTCGGGCAATGCGCAGCCGCTGTTCATCGTGGACGGCATCCCGATCGACAACAGCACCGTCGCGACCGGCGCCTCTACGGGCAGCACCGTGGCGCCCAACCGCGCCTCGGACCTCGACCCCAACGACATCGAGTCGATCAACATCCTCAAGGGCCCGGCCGCAGCAGCGATCTACGGTGCAGCCGCCTCCGAGGGCGTCATCATGATCACGACGAAGAGCGGCAAGTCGGGGCCCACCCGCGTCACGCTGCGCTCCTCGTACTCGATCGACGACGTGAACCGCGAGATCCCACTGCAGCGGAAGTTCGGTCAACGCGTCACGTGCAGCACTCCCGACTGCGGCGCCTCGGCCGACTCGTACGGCCCCGAGCTCGCTCCGGGAACGCCCACCTACGATCACTTCGGTGAACTCTTCCACACCGGCCACTCGTCGGTGACGGACCTGTCGATCTCGGGTGGTAACGACCGGACCACGTTCTTCGCTTCGGCCGGCTACCTCGACCAGAACGGGACGATCATCGGTCCCAACAACTGGTACAAGAAGACGAACGCCCGTCTCAAGGCATCACATCGGATGTTCGACCGCTTCACTATCTCGGGCAACGTCGCCTACACCGATGCCAACGGCGCCTTCACGCAGAAGGGCTCGAACACCTCCGGAATCCTTCTGGGTGGCCTGCGTAGTGCGCCGGACTTCAACAACTTCCCGTATCTCGATCCCGAGACGGGTCTGCATCGCTCGTATCGCTTCCCGCACCCCTCTCCGGCGTCGGTAACGCGCAGCCGGTCGTACGACAATCCCGTCTTCGTTATTTACGAGGGGAAGAACGACGCCGAGGTGAACCGCACGATCGGGAACATCAACCTCGCGTACGACGCTACCGACTGGTTGAATTTCAACTACACCCTCGGTGGCGACTACTACGCGGATTCGCGTCTCGAGGCGCTGCCGCAGACGTCGAGCGCGTTCCCAACGGGGACCGTGACTCGCGCGGACATGCTGAACTACGAGATCGACCACAACCTGACTGCGAAGCTCAGCCACACATTCTCGCCGAGCTTCTCCGGTACCTTCCTGCTCGGGCAGAATCTGCACGCGAGCCGTTTCCGGGGTACGTGGGCGTACGGTTACAACCTGATCGCGCCGCACCCCTTCGCGCTCGACAACACGGTACAGTGGGAGTCGGACGAGTCGAAGAACACGGTTCACACCGAGTCGTACTTCGGCCAGGCGACGGCCAACCTGTACGACCAGCTCTTCCTCACCATGACCATGCGCAACGACGGCTTCTCGACGTTCGGAAAGTCGGAGCCGCGCGCGTGGTACCCGCAGGCCAGTGCGGCGTGGACCTTCACGAAGGCGCTCGGCAACGACGACCAGACGGGCGTGCTCAGCTTCGGCAAGCTGCGTGTGGCGTACGGCGAGACGGGCAAGCCGCCCGGAGTGTACCAGACGCTCACGACGTTCAGCAGCAGCTCCTTCAGCAACGGTTGGGGTGACTACCTCAATTCCTCGCTGGGCGGATACGGCGGCCTGTTCAGCCCGTCGGCGCCGGGTAACGACAACATCAAGCCCGAGCGCCAGAAGGGGCTCGAGTTCGGTGCCGACTTCGGCTTCTTCAACCAGATGGCCGACCTCGGTATCACACGCTACCGGAACACGTCAACCGACGTGATCCTGCGCGTTCCGCGTCCTCCCTCGAGCGGCTACAGCTCCGCACTGCTCAACGGCGCGAAGCTCCGCAACTCCGGCTGGGAGGCATCGCTCAACATCCGGCCGATTACCAACGAGAAGATCTCGTGGGATGTCGGCTTCCAGTGGGCGAAGAACAAGACCGAGGTGCTGTACCTGAATGGCGCCAAGTTCTTCGATGGTGGCAGCGTGTCGGGTGGGACGTTCTCCGGCTCGTACGGAGCCGCGACCGTCGGTTACGGCTTCGGTATCCGCGGCTACGACTTCGCGCGCTGCGGCATCACCACGTTGATCGACATCTCCGACGGCTGCGCCGGTGCTCCAAAGGGTGCGATGTACATCGACTCGACCGGCTTCCCGGTCTACGACCCCGAGGACCGGCCGATCGGCAACGCGGAGCCCGATTGGACGGGCAGCGTCCGGACGAACTTCCGTTACGGGAAGGTCTCGATCTCAGCGCTCATCGACCACAAGCAGGGCGGCGTGATCTGGAACGGCACGCGCGGAGCGCTCCACAACTTCGGTACGAGCAAGGACACGGAGATCCGTGGCGAGACTCGCACCTTCGGGAAGGACTTCATGCCTGGAGTGGTGGCGGGTCCCGGCGCCGGTACGCCAGTGGTCATCGATGATGCTTGGTTCACCGATCTCGGAAATGGCTTCGGCCCGGTCGCCTCGCAGTTCATGGAAGACGGTACCTACACCAAGCTGCGCGAGATCTCGGTTGCCTACACCTTCGACCAGCCGTGGGTTGGTCGTAGCCTCGGGCTGAGCAGCATCGACCTGCGTGTGTCGGGCCGCAACCTGCACACCTGGACCGACTACACTGGTATCGATCCCGAAGCCAACCTGGGTGGTGCCGAAACCCTCATCCAGGGGATCGACTACTTCAACAACCCGCAGACCCGGTCGATCGTGATTTCGGTCGGTCTGAACCGCTGAAGTCAAAGGAGATCTACCAGTGATGAATAGATACCTGAAGGCCGCGCTGACTGCGGCCATGCCGGCGGTCGTTCTGGCCGGCTGCAACGACTTTCTGAAGTGCAGCGAGTGCGACACCAATCCGACCAGTCCCATAGCGGCTTCGTCGGAACAGAGGCTGGTGGCCGTACAGGCGGCCACGTGGGAGGAGATGAACGGGGACCTGGCGCGCCTCGTCTCGATGTGGATGCAAACGATGGCGGGGACGGACCGGCAATTCCTCTCGTACGGTACGTACGTCATCGGTGATGGCGACTACGAGAGTGAGTTTTCGCGCCCGTATCGTCCCGCTCTCCTCGATCTGCGCGCCATTGAGCAGGACGAGAGCGAGAAGGGCGATCAGATCTTCCTCGGGATTTCGCAGGTGTACCACGCGTGGCTGATGGGAACGGTGACCGATATCTGGGGAGACGTACCCTTCAGCCAGGCGGCCAGTCCCGACTCGTTCCCAACTCCGGTGTACGATGCACAACAGGACGTATACGCCGGCGTGCAGACTCTGCTCGACAACGCGATTTCGAACTTGGGTGGCTCGGGCACCGTGCCGCTTCCAGTGGATCTGATTTATAACGGAGATTCGCAAAGCTGGATCGAGCTCGCCCATACCATGAAGGCGCGTTTCTACCTGCACACGGCCGAGGCAGATCCCACGGCGTACCAGAAGGCGCTCGATGAGGCAGAGCTGGGCATCTCGTCAAACGCCGGCGACTACGTCATTCCGTACACTGCCAACACCGGATCGGACAACAACTGGCACCAGTTCATGATCCGTGAACGTGCCGGCTACGTGAGCCCCGGTGCGAACCTGATCGACATCCTCACCGACATGGGTGATCCGCGCCTGGAAGCCTACTTCGTCCACGGCGATGATCCCGAAATCATCGGTGCGGCCCCGGGCGAGAAGGTCACTGGTAAGCTGGCGGCGCTCAACCCGGATGGTCGCGGAGCGCAGGACTACCAGCAACCCCTCGTGACGTACAACGAGAACCTGCTCATCAAGGCGGAGGCGCTCTACCAGACGGGCGATGAGCCGGGTGCGCTCGAGGCGCTGAACGCCGAGCGCGCCGCGTGGGGTACTGCTACCTCGTGGCACCCGGCGCTGTCGCTCCCGGCGCTCACCGGGCTCAGCGGTGATGCTCTACTCGAGGCGATCATGACGGAGAAGTACATCGTCCTCTTCCAGAACATCGAGACCTGGAACGATTACAAGCGTACCTGTATCCCCGCTCTCACGCCCGCGGCTGGCAACGACGTGGTTCCGGGACGCATTCCCTACAGCGCCACGGAGAAGCAGACCAACGGCGACAATGTTCCGGCGGATCCGGAGCGGAACTGGAACGACCCGAACGCTTGCCCCGCACCGTAACACCGCGGGCTGATGTAGATGTACCGGTAACATGAACGAAACGTCCGGCCCGGATGACGGGGCCGGACGTTTCGCTTCTGCCCGTGGTCAGCGATCTCGGCAACTCCCTCTGTAGTTCTCTTGACGAGCCGAGGCGTATCACGCGAAGTTCCTATTCCCCCTTCCGACGATGCGATCCATGATGCGCGTTTCGCCCCTTGTTCTCCTGCTGCTCTGCGGCTGTTACGTGAACGTCCCGCTCTCGACGACTCCAGAGCCTGGCGCGCGGGTGCACGTAGCCCTCACCGACCGCGGCTCGGTAGAGCTGGCCCAGTACCTAGGGCCCCGTGTGGCTAGTGTGGATGGGAGACTCCTCACGAGCGACGACAGCGTCGTCTCGGTCTCGGTATCTCAGGTAGTGATGCAGGATGGCGTCGATCAGCTGTGGAAAGGCGAGAGCGTAGCGATCCCGCGTGAGGCGATCGCGTCGGTGCAGGGAAGGAAGCTCTCTTTCTGGAGATCGGGAATCATCGGCGGAGCCGTAGCGGCGGCTGCGTTCCTCATCGGCTCACAGGCCGGCGGCTCCTCGGGCGGCGGTAAGAAGGGAGGACCGCCTCCAGTCGGACAGTAGTACAAGACGGCGGCGGGCCGCCAGATCACTGGATCGCCAGCGCCGATCTCGACAGGTCCGTTTCCAGCGTCCAGGCGAGCTTCATCCACGGTCTGACGGTCACGGCCTGGGAGGCCACGCTTTCGTTCGACCCCACGGGGTCGCCGTAGAGCTGGATGGTGGAGACCTGTCGAACTATCCAGTAGGGGATCGTGAGGTCGGTGGTCTTGGATCCGGCCGCCAGCCCGAGGCGGGTGCGTTGCCCGTCGTGCAACACATAGACGGTCACGTTCGCCCAGTTGTGATTCTCCACGCGGAGCGAGACCGGACCCGAGGGAACTGGAGCGCTCTCGCTCTTTCGACCCCGGGAGCAGCTGGCCGCTGTCACAGCAAGCATCAATATCAGCACTGCAAGTCGCGCGTTCCGCATTGCTCTTTCCCGGGTGACAGTGGCGACGTCGTCCTCTACGGGTAAATCACGGGAGTTTCCCCGCCTGCGTCAAGCGTCTTCGCGGAATCCTATCGCTCCTCGTCTTCCTGGGCGAACCGGTACGCGCGCAACGAGGTCTGCATCCCCCGCTCCAGGGCGTCGCGTACCACCTGATTCGCGTAGCGCGCGGCCGCGCTGACGGAATTTGCCGAGATCACCACGCCGCCGAGTGGGCCGACCGGCATCCGGTTGGCGCGGCCGGGAGCGGCCACGCCGGCTCTCGCTGCGCTCGCCGCGTCGATCGCTGCAGCCTCGCCGGCCATGATCGCGCTTTCGACCGCCGCGATCAGATACGCTGTCTCGCGCTCGATGTCCTCCTCGCGCCATCTCAGTCGACGGCGCTGGGCGCCGTGGAGCTCGGACATCAGTCGCTGCGCCTGGGCGCTGTCGCGCAGGAGCTCAGGGTCGCGACCGCGAGTCTCGGCGATCACCATGAGCTGTGAGGCGACGAGCCCTATGAGAGGGGTGGCATGATCGCGAATCTGCACGCTCGGCAACTCGCGGGCACCGGGGAAATCGTCATCGGCACGGATCGCCGACACGTAGTGCTCAGCCACGGTCTCCGCATCGGCCGATAGACGGGCACTGAGCGCCTGGAGCGCCAGATAGGTGTCATCGTCGAGCCGGATCGAGGCGTCCTCTTCGTACATCCGACCCAGTTCGCCGCCGCGCTCATCGGCGCCGGTGGGGGTAGGTGTGGTGGACGCAGCCGCAGCACGCTCCTCCGACGGGGGCGCTTCCGCCGCGCTAGCTGGCGTGGGGAGCCAGAGCGTGAAAGTGGCGCCTGCGCCGAGCTGACTGCGCGCGGTGAGGTCGCCACCCATGAGTCGAGCCAGTCGGCGGCTGATAGCCAGGCCGAGGCCAGTGCCACCCTGCTCTCGGGTCAGCGCGCCGTTCCCCTGCACGAACGGCTCGAAGAGCTGAGCCATGAGCGCCGGCTCGATCCCGGGTCCGGTATCGGTTACCCGGATGAACGCCCACTCTCCCCCGTCCGGCAGGGGAGCTCCGGCGGTGGTCGGCATCCCCGTCCCAAGTTGCGCTCCTGGTTCCGGCTCCGCGGTCTGCCCACAGGTGATGGTCACCCTTCCGCCCCGCTCCGTGAACTTCACGGCGTTGGAGAGGAGATTGACGAGAATCTGCCGTACCCTGTGCTCGTCGGCGACGTAGGTCACGTGGGTAGCCGCGGCGTCCGGCGCTTCCACGGTGACCCCTTTCTCCACCGCCTGCGGCTGCACCAGGCCCACGGCAGCGGTGATGACCGGTTCGCTCTCCCTCACATCGCGACGTACCTGGAGGCGGTCGGCATCCACCTTCGCCACGTCGAGAACGTCGTCCACGAGCTGGAGCAGGTGCCGCGCGCTCGACTCGAGCCGCGCGAGGTGAGCGTGCTGTGCCGGGGTGGCCGGCCCGAGAACGCCCAGGTCGAGCAGCTGCGTGTAGCCGAGGATCGCGTTGAGCGGAGTGCGGAACTCGTGGCTCATAGTCGCAAGGAACTCGGACTTGAGGCGATTCGCCGCCACCGCGGTACGCCGCGCGGCATCCGCCTCGCGTGTGCGCTCGGCAAGCTGGTCGGCGGTGGTTTGCAGCTCCTCCTTCTGCAGCTCGAGCTCCAGGGCTGTCTCCTTGAGCCGCTGGTTGGCGAGCTCCAGCTCCCGCTGCTGTGCTAGGAGCTGTGCGTGCGCATACTCGAGCTCTGTTCGTGCACTCTCGCTCTCGACGAGGAGCCGTTCCGCCTCGGCGCGTGCGCGCACACCAGCGGTCACGTCCATGCCGTGCGCGAGGATGGCGGCAACGCTGCCGTCGGGATCGGTGAGAGGGTGATAGATGAACGTGATGTAGCGCTCCTCGGGCGGCGAGCCCGGCCAGCGCGCGAGCCGTACGGGGACCTCGTGCCCGACGTATGGCTTCCCGGTGTGCAGCACCTGGTCGAGAAGCTCCACGAATCCCTGGCCGCGAAGCTCGGGAAGTGCTTCCAGCACTGGCTTCCCGATTAGCTCGCGCTGACCGACTGTCGCGTAGTAGGCGTCGTTCACGAGAGTGAAGACGTGATCAGGGCCGCGGAGAACAGCCATGAGCGCTGGTGCCTGCCTGAACACCTCGGCCAGGCGAGCGCGTGCGGACTCGGTGGTGTCGAGTGCGCGCATGGTATGCACGCGCTCCGCCTGCGCCTGGCGCTCGGCGATCACCGCTTCGGTACGCTCCGCCGCAATGTTGAGAAATCCCACGATGTCGCCTACGGCGTCGCGGATCGCGCTCAGCGAGTAGGTGAACCATGCCGGCTCGCCGGGTGTGTCCTGGGAGCGGCGCATGAGGAACGGCGCATCGGTGGCGAGCACCGGCGGCCCGCCCGCGCGAATCGACTCGAAGAGCGGGCCGATGTCGGGCCAGATCTCCTCCCACACCTCGGCGCCGCGCTTCCCGAAGGCATCGGGGTGCTTGACGCCCAGCGCCGAACGGTAGGCGTCGTTGTAGATCAGAACGAGCTCCGGGCCGCACCAGAGGTTGATCGGGAAGGGCGAATCGAGCGCTGCCCGCACGACGGCACGCAGGGTAGGCGACCACCCTTCCACCGGACCGAGCGGTGTCGACGCCCAGTCGAAGGCGCGCCCGCGCTCGTTCATTTCGCCCGGGCCGGCGAAGAGCTGCTCCGCGCTCTCCTCCACCACGTGCTTCATGGGATGCTGCTCGTAGGGTCGTTCGACGACATGCCGGATGCTCCGTGCGCCACAGGTGCCGCGGCGGCGCGTCGGGAACGGGTCTACCGCTCACGTCGCGGGATCCTCGGTACGTTGTCCATGGTGCAAGCAAGTGGCGCGCCCTCGCTCGGGGCCGCGTTAGGTGGGTCGAACGCGGGATCAGGGGTGTTCCAGGCGGCCATGTCAGCGAAGGCCCCAGCCGTCATCCCCGCGAGAAAGCGCCAGCCGTCATCCCCGCGAAAGCGCCAGCCGTCATCCCCGCGAAAGCGCCAGCCGTCATCCCCGCGAAAGCG
>DASSNL010000107.1:0-5779 GCA_035688075.1 Gemmatimonadaceae bacterium | reverse complement strand
TGGCTGAGCCCGCTCGAAATTAAAGACCTGACCCCGTCGTTAAAAAACCTGACCCCATCTGTTAGCCCATCGGACTCGACAAATCGCCGCCGGTGTGCAACTATCTTGGCATGAAAACTCACTCGAAGTGCCTACCGGCCGCCATCGCCGCCCTCGCCGTGCTTCTCTCCGCCTGCGCGAGCGCGTCCGACAACGGACGTAGCTTCGGCTCGAGTAGTTGCGCGGCGCCCGGCGATCCCGTGACCGCTGAAGCGGTCAACCAGTACCTGAAGGATCTCACCCCGAAGCCTCAGCGCTTCCTGGTGCAGTCCACGGGCGACTCCGCTCTGCCGGACGCCGGCCGCGAAGTGCTCCAGAACACCGGTCCCACTTATCTCTTCCCGGAGGACACGGCCAAGCAGCAGACCGTCCTCGCCATGCTCACGGAGAAGGGACCTTTCCCCACCCTCCTCGTCCTGTACGGCGGTACGGAACCGGCGGAGGGTGGAAGGGCGGTGGTTCACCTTGGCGGCCGTTTCACGACGGGAGACAACCCCGGGCCGGCGCCCAGCAAGGCACTCTACTTCGAGTGCAAGGACAACCAGTGGAGCTTCGCCAGCTCGGCTGACCAGAAAACCACGTGAGCAGCACCATCTCCCGCGAGGGCGCCGTCGTCGCCCCGGCAGTCGAGTCGACGGTCGCGCCGCACCCGCACCTCAAGGAGCGGCTCCTCTCCCTGGACGTGTTCCGCGGCCTCACCATCGCGGGGATGCTCCTGGTGAACAACCCGGGAACGTGGAGCGCCATCTATCCGCCGCTCGAGCACGCGGAGTGGCACGGATGGACCCCCACCGACCTGATCTTTCCCTTCTTCCTTTTCATAGTAGGGATCACTACCCACCTCTCGCTCTCCTCGCGCCGTAAACGCGGCGCGAGCGACGGCGAGATCGTGCGGCAGATCCTCAAGCGGGGCGGACTCATCATCCTGGCAGGGCTGCTCCTCGGCGGCTTCCCCTACGCTCCGTTCGTCCTGCACCTTCCGTTCGGAATCGTCTTCGATTCGGCCACGGCCAACATCGGGATCTCGACGTGGCGCATCACCGGCGTGCTGCAGCGCATCGGCGTCGCGTACATCTTCGGCGCGCTCCTCACCATGCACGCGCCCACGAAGCGCACCATCGTGGTCATCGCCGCGCTGCTCGTGGGCTACTGGATAGCGATGACGCTGATCCCGGTTCCGGGTTACGGACTCGGGATGTACACCCTCGACCGCCCCGAGGCGACGCTGAGCGCCTGGCTCGACCGCGCGGTGATCGGCACCAACCATATGTGGCGCGGCTCGAGGACCTGGGACCCCGAGGGAATCCTCTCCACCATCCCCGCCATCGGCACCGCGATGCTCGGTGTCCTCGCCGGCCGCTGGATCGGCTCGAAGCGCGCTCTCATCGACCGCGTGGCGGGCCTCTTCGCCCTGGGTGCGATCGGGATGATGGTAGGCCTCATCTGGAATTGGGTCTTCCCGATCAACAAGAACCTCTGGACCAGCTCCTTCGTCGTCTTCACCGCCGGTCTCGCCTGCGTCACCATCGCCACCTGCATGTGGCTGATCGACGTCCAGGGGTGGCGCGGCTGGACCAAGCCCTTCGTGATCTTCGGCGTGAACCCCCTCTTCGCCTTCCTCGGCGAAGGCCTCTTCTCGCGCCTCATCTACACGCTCGTCAAGGTCCCCTACAACGGCGACACCGTCTCCGTCCAATCCGCCTTCTACCACACCGCGTACGCCTCCTGGCTCTCCCCCCGCAACGCCTCCCTCCTCTTCGCCATCACCTACGTCCTCTTCTTCTTCTGGATCATGAGAGGGCTGTACAAGAGGGATATCGTGATCAAGGTGTAGTTGGGGAAGAGAAAGCAGAAAGCAGAGAGCAGAAAGCAGGAACTGCAAGGAAACAGGAGACAGGAAACAGGTACCGGCATACCGTCCCGTGGTCATCCCCGCGCAAGCGGGGACCCATGTTGGCCGGACCGAACATGGGTCCCCGCTTGCGCGGGGATGACGGCTTTACGGTGCACTTCCTGTTTCCTGTTTCCTGTTTCCTGTTTCCTTTCCCCTCTCCCCCTCGGTAGTTCACTGCTTTCTGCTCTCTGCTCTCTGCTTTCTTCCTCTCCCCACCCCGTTACCTCCCCCCTCCCCCGCTCGTAAGCATCCAAGTAGCAGCCGCTTCTGTTTCACCTCTCCGTTTTGTCATGCAAATCGTTACTGCAGAAATAGTTGGGCGCGTGCGGGCCGTGGTGGGCGCGGGCGCGGTGGCGGCGGCCGTCGCCGTCGGATTTCCGGCGTGCGGGTGGGCGCAGGGAGATCTGGAGGGGCAGGCGCCGGTGGTTGCCGAGGCCGTGCTGCCGGGGGCGGCGGCGCCCAGCAGTGGGGCGGCGCGGGCAAGGGGGGCGCGGTCGACGCGCGCGCGCACCTTGGCGCCGGCGAGCTACACGGCGCCCACGAGCGAATCGGAGCTCGAGAGCGATGTCGGGCTCATGCTCGACAGCCGGGTGCGAAGCGGCACCTGGGGAGCCATCGTCGTCTCGCTCACGAGGGGCGACACGCTCTACTCGATCAACGCCGACGACGAGCTGCAGCCGGCGTCGAACATGAAGCTGTACACCACGGCGCTCGCGCTCGACCAGTTCGGAGCGGAGCACCAGTTCAGTACCGACGTCCTGCGCTCCGGCTACCTCGATTCCGACGGCACGCTGCACGGGAATCTCGTACTCCGCGGCGGCGGCGATCCGGGGCTCTCCAGCCGCTACTACCAGGGCGGCGCCTCGGCGGCAATGGACGTCCTCGCGCAGCTCGTGGCCGACGCCGGAGTGAAGCGCGTCACCGGAAGCATCATCGCCGATGCCACCGCCTTCGAGGGTGAGCTCGTCCCGGATGGGTGGCTCGATCGCTACCTGCAGTCCAGCTATGCCGCGCGCGTCTCGGCGCTGTCGCTCAACGACAACATCGTGCTCGTGGCCGTGGAACCGGGGAAGAACGGGCACGCAGCGATCGTGTCGCTCGAGCCCGCGTCCGACATCCCCGTGGCTTCGTCCGTCCGCACCGTCGCGGGGAAGCGAGGCGCACGGATCATAGTTCGCAACACGTCCAGGGGCACCGTGGAAGTGCGCGGATGGATCGGATCGCGCTCCGACACGCGGCGCTACCAGCTGGTGGTGGAGAAGCCAGCGCTCTTCACAGCCGGCGCCTTCCGCCACGCGCTCGCGGCGCGCGGGATAACTGTCGCGGGCTCCGCAGTGCTCGGCAAGACGCCTCCCGGGGCGCGTATGGTGACGTCGCTCGCTTCGCCGCCGCTCGACCGCCTCGTGTCTGCAATGAATCGCGAGAGCATCAATCACTACGCCGAACTTCTCTTCCGCGACGCCGGACGCGCGGGATCGCGCGATGGCGTGGGATCCGCCGCGGATGCCAACGCGCTCCTGCAGCGCTTCATGACGGAGAAAGTGGGCGCCCGTCCCGGGAGCGTGCTCGCTGCGGATGGGAGCGGACTGTCCGTGCTCGACCGCGTGACACCTCGATCGCTCGTGCAACTCCTGGCCTTCGCCCACCAGGCGCCGTGGAGCGATGCCTTCCACGCCTCGCTTCCGGTGGCGGGAGAATCGGAGCTGTTGCGCCACCGCATGCGGCGCACGCCAGCCGAGGGTAACCTTCACGCGAAGACAGGGACCACCAACAACATCATCTCGCTCGGCGGCTACGTTACCGCGCGCGATGGAGAGTTGCTCGCCTTCGCGCTGATCTACAACGGCCACGATCGCTGGCGGGCGAGACAGGCGATCGACCAGGTCGGAGCGACGCTGGCTGGCTTCACGCGGTAACGAGCGGGCATCCCAGCTATCCCTCCGTCATCCCCGCTTCCGCGGGGATGACGGCTCGCTTCCATCCAGGACCTCACCTTGTCGCCTCCCAGCGTGCATCTTCTCCACGAACGCCCGGCAAGGAGAACACCGGTGGCAATGGTACAGGTGCGCTACATCGTCGACGATGTCGACGCCGCGATCCGCTTCTACGAACAGCTTGGGTTCGATCTCGTGATGCACCCTGCCCCACCATTCGCGATGCTCTCGCGCGGCGGGTTGCGCCTCGCGCTCAGCGCGCCGAATCCGATGGGCGGAGGGGGCCAGCCGATGCCAGACGGCACCCAGCAGCGCCCCGGCGGGTGGAACCGCTTCGCCATCGAGGTGGACGACCTCGAAGCTACCGTCACCCGGCTACGCGAGTCCGGCGCGCGCTTCCGCAACGACATCGTGACCGGTGTGGGTGGGAAGCAGATCCTGCTGGAAGATCCGTCGGGAAATCCGGTAGAGCTCTTTCAGCCGCTGCGTCCCGAGGCGCGCTTGTAGTCGACCCGGTGATCGGCGCGGGCTCGCTCGTGTCATATCCGGGTGGGGATCGTCCATCCCTCGTATGGATGGAACAATCAGGTGTCGCCGTGCTGCGCTGTCGCTCGCCGCGATTCTGACAACGGCGCTTGCGCCCGCCGCCGCCGCTCAGGTCTCGGGCACCGTTCGCGAGCCGGGAGGAATCCCGGTGCCGGAGGCGACCGTGGCACTCTGGAGCGGCCCACGCGAGATCGCGCGCACCTTCACGGATGCCGACGGGAATTTCCGCTTCGATCGCGATTCGAGTCAGGGAGCCACGGTGCTCCTCGTTCGGCGAATCGGCTTCAGCCCGACATCCACCCCCCTCGGCGAGAAGCGCACCGGACTCGCCGTTACGATCGAGCAGCTTGCGGCTCCGCTCCCCGAAGTGGTCACGACCGCCGCGCGCCGGGCGTGTCCGAACCATGAGGATCCCGCGGCGCGCGCTCTCTGGCGCGCGATGAGCGACCACTACGCTACACACGCACATAATGCCGGAGTCTGGACGGCGACCTCCGGCACGAGTGGTGAGGTGAGCGCCGCTGAGGTTGGCGAGGTAGAGGGGAATCGAATCGGATATGGAGGATACGCTTCGACGGGTCAGGTGCGGCTGAGTTACTATAGAGCGATCGCTCGCGACGGCTACGCCACGCGAATCAGGCCCGGCGACGACATCGAAGGCCATTTCTTCCACTGGCGCTACCCGCCCCTGCACCGCGAGCTCAGCGAGCATTTCGTGGAGCGGGAGTTCGCGCTGCGCCACACGCTGGGATTATGGCGCAACGAAGACGGCTCGTTCACGATCACATTCTGCGGCCGCGACCACTCGAAGCCGTATCTCGAGGGAACGCTCTCGGTCTCACGCGACACCGTACTAACGACGGCACGGTGGAACTTTCGCACGCCTTCGCCTCATGAAGACGCCGGAGCGGAGGTGAGCTTCCTGGCGCCGCCTCGCGGAGCCAATATCCGCCTGCTCGTCCCTCTCAGGAGCGTGTGGTGGCGCCGACTGGGCGGCTCCGAGACGCTCTACGTTCAGGATGCGACCGTCTATCGTGAGTGGTACATGGGTCCGGACGCGATGAGCCGCGATCGGTCCCTTCGATGGTCGGCCCTGCGGAAGTCAGCGACGGGGTCAGGTCTTTAGAGCGGTTCCGGCGCGGATGGACAGCGCCGGGCTGAGGTGAGTGGGGGATGGCACGAAGGATGTTGCCGTTTGTTGCTCTTGGCTTTGCTCTTCGTCGTGGAGGTGCTCACCATGCCTTCCCCCTGTTCCCTGGATCTGCGCGAGCGGGTCGTGGCAACGGTCCTCTCCGGTGAGCTGAGCCACGCAAAGATCGCCCGACTCTTCTCCGTCAGCGAATCCTCGCTCCACCGCTGGCTGCGC
>DASSNL010000083.1:0-6155 GCA_035688075.1 Gemmatimonadaceae bacterium | reverse complement strand
AGCAGTGAGAACCTGAGGGTTCAGAACTACAGGGTTCAGGAGGCAGGGTTCAGGGTTCAGGTACTACCTCGGAGTAGAGATCTTTCCGCCCGAGGCAGTCACTGAACCCTGAACCCTGCCTCCTGAACCCTTGCCGTTCCTGCTTTCTGCTTTCTGCTCTCTGCTTTCTCCCTTCCCTCCCCCCTCCCATCCTCAGCCCACCAAGTCCAGCCGGGGATTACGGCGCTCCTCCCGTCCGGCTTTCGACTCGGGGCGACCATCGACGCGGACGATGTCGGCGGTGAAGTCGAAGCTGCCGGAGAAAAGTGAGGAGCCGACGCCGTAGGAGTCGACGGGGACGTGCGCGGCTTCGAAGGCGCGGATCTTCTCCACTGTGAAGCCGCCCGAAACGACGATCTCGACGTGGTCGAAGCCCTCGGCGTCGAGGGCTTCGCGCACGTTCCACACGAGCTGGGGGTTCACTCCCGTGGGGCGGAAGGTGCCCATCTGAGGGATGATCGACTGGTCCACCAGGTTCTCGCTGGTATCGAGCCGGACTCCACTTAGGCGCTCACGCATGGCACGCGCTACTGCGAGACTGGTACCCACGCAGTCGTTGTCGTAGTCCACCAGCGTGATGATCTTCGTGTACGGATCCACGGACTCGGCGAACTTCTGCGTCGCGAGCACGGTGTCGCCGTCGTAAGCGGCGATCAGTGCGTGCGGAACGGTACCGACGCCTTCGGAGCCCCACCAGCTGGCCTGCGCATCGGTGGAGACGCCGATCGCCCCGGCGATGTGCGCCGCGTACCCGTCGCCGGTCTGCACCAGCCAGTGGTCATGACGAGCCGGGAAGAACATCACCGTCTTGGGCCGAGCCGCGTCGACCACCAGGCGGGTGTTCGTCCCGACGCGGGTGCGCCGCGCCAGCACCCCGAGGTAGAGCGTCTCGAGGTGCGCGAAGGAGGCGTACGGCCCCTCGATGGTCATCACTGTCTCCCACGGCTCGATCTCGTCGCCATCGTAGAGCGCGTACACCGTGAGCGCATCCCAATCATCTGAGCAGAGCTTGAGGATGGCGATCGCCTCGTCCATCCCGCCCAGGTACGCCTTCGCCTTCCCGAACACCTGCATCTTCACGACCGGCGAATGCCCGTCCTCGAGCAGCGTCTCCCGGGCCCGCACGAAGTACTTGTCCGAGTAATACCCCTCGCGCATGCGCTCCACCGGCAGGTTGAAGACCGAGGGGCTGAGCCGAGTGCGGGGCATTGGGAGGGTTCAGAACTACAGGGTTCAGGGTTCAGGAACTGCGAACTGCAAGGCAACAGGAAACAGGGAACAGGAAACAGGAAACAGGGAACAGGAAACAGGAACTGCCTCGGAGGAGAGAGCCATACAGCCGGGAGTCGGTACCTGTTTCCTGTCTCCTGTTTCCTGTTTCCTCATGCCCCTGAACCCTGAACCCTGCCTCCTGAACCCTGCTTCTCCCCGCCCGTCATCCTCGCCGGATCGAGGATCTCATCTAGCTGCTCGCGGGTGAGGAGGCCGCGGTCGCAGACGACGTCGTAGACGCTGCGGCCGCTTTCGAGCGCTTCCTTGGCGACGTTGGTGGCGGCTTCGTAGCCGATGGAGGGGAGGAGAGCGGTGACGATTCCGATCGAGTGCTCCACGAACCAGCGCATCCGGTCGGGGTTGGGGGTGATCCCGACCACGCAGAGCTCGCGGAGCACGTTGCACGCGTTGCGCAGCGACTGCAATCCGCCGAGGATGCGGTAGGCGATCACCGGCTCGAACACGTTGAGCTGCAGCTGGCCGCCCTCCGCCGCGATCGTGACCGTGACGTCGCCGCCGATCACGTCGAAGCAGACCTGGTTGACCACCTCGGGGATCACGGGGTTCACCTTTCCCGGCATGATGGACGAACCGGGCTGGCGCGGCGGAAGGTTTATCTCCCCCAGTCCGGCGCGCGGGCCGGAGCTCAGGAGCCGGAGGTCGTTGCAGATCTTCGAGAGTTTGACGGCGCAGCGCTTCAGTACGCTCGACACCTGCACGAACACTCCGGTGTCGCTCGTGGCTTCCACCAGGTCGGGCGCCGTGATGAGCGGGAGCCCGGTTATCTCGACGAGGTGCACGCGCACGCGCTCGGCGTAGCCGGGAGGAGCGGTAATGCCGGTGCCGATCGCGGTGGCGCCCATGTTGGTCTCGCGGAGGAGCGCCTGCGTCTCGGCGAGGCGGTCGATGTCCTCGAGCATGGTGTGGCCGAAGGCGGAGAACTCCTGGCCGAGCGTCATGGGAACGGCATCCTGGAGCTGCGTACGTCCCATTTTGAGGATGCCGGCGAACTCGGTGCCCTTGTCCAGGAAGGCCATCGCGAGGGCGCGCATCGCCGAACGGAGCTCCTCGATATTGGTATGGATCGCGAGCTTGACGGCGGTGGGATAGACGTCGTTGGTGGACTGCGAGAGGTTGACGTGGCTGTTGGGGTGCACCACGGAGTAGTCGCCGCGCGGCCGCCCGAGGAGCTCGAGCGCGCGGTTGGCGATCACCTCGTTCGCGTTCATGTTCGTGGAGGTGCCCGCGCCGCCCTGGATCATGTCCACCAGGAAGTGCTCGTGGTGGCGGCCCGCGCGGATCTCGCGCGCCGCGCGTACTATGGCATCGCGGATTCTGGGCTCGAGGAGTCCGAGCTCGCCGTTGGCGAGTGCTGCTGCCTCCTTCACTGCCGCGAGCGCGTCCACGAGGGCGGGATATTCGCGGAGCGGGTCGCGTGTGATGGAGAAGTTCTCGAGGGCGCGCAGCGTCTGAACGCCGTAGAGGGCGTCGTCCGCCACCTCGCGCTCGCCCAGCAGGTCGTGCTCGAGGCGTCGCTTCCCGCCCACGAAGCCGATCATCCTCCCGCGGCCGGCCAGTGTGGCGTCGGCGGCACGCAGGCGCCGCGAGACCACCGCAGCGGCGCGCGCAACGAGCGCTGCGAAGAGGGAGGGGTGCTCCAGGAGCACCGAGCGGAGCTCCAGGGCGTTCCAGTACAGGATCGTGGTGCGTTCGATCGTTCGTGCACTGGTGCCGTGCGGCTCGTCGGCGGCGAGAATCACGCCCTCGCCGAGCGCCTCGCCGGCGGAGAGGGTGGCGAGCCGCACCATGCGCGACTCGGCGCCTTTCTCTATCGCTACGCTCCCTTCCTGTATTACCGCGAGCAGCGCACGCGGATCGCCCTCCTGAAAGATGAAACGGTCTTCATCGAAGGTGGCGTGCTCCATCGCGGCTGCGAGAGCATCGAGATCGGATTCCCTGAAGCCCTCGAAGAGGGCGAAACGCGCGAGGTCCGCGCCCTGATCGGTGATCGACATGGCACGGGGAACCTACACCGGGGCCATCACTGGCGGCAACCAGCGCATGCCGCGTATTCTGCTGGATGTCGCTGCTGCAAGCTCATCTCATCTGCTTCGCGCTGGTCGTCATAGATCTGGTAGCCCGCGTCTGGCGCTTCCAGTGGATACTCCGAGGGATGCGGTTCAAGGTCCCGTTCATGGAGGTGCTGGCGCTGAACACGGTGGGTGATGCCGCATCGGCCGTTACCCCGCTCCGGCTGGGCGGCGAGCCCGCGCGGCTCGCCGCGCTGACCCACGCGAAGGTGCCACTCTCGGCGGGAATCGTGGCCGCGGTTGTGGAAGTACTGGTGATGTGGCCACTGATCATCGCCGTGGCCGGCTGGCTGGCGCTCGTGTACGCGCCCAGCTGGTGGCGAGCGGCCAGGCCGCTGCTGGAGGATCGCCTCAGCGGCAGCTGGGTGTGGGCAGCAGTGGCACTGGCGGTGATCGCGCTCATCTGGTGGGGCGCAGTGCGATTCCTGCCGCGGTCGGGAGGCGCGGTGCAGCGCGGTACACGGAGAGCGTGGGCTTTCTACCGTCGTCTACCAGCGTGGCCACTCGTCGCGAGCGTACCGCTAACGCTGGTGAGTCTCGCGGCACGCGTGGCGATCCTCCCGGTGCTCGCTCTCACGCTCGCGGATCCGCCGGCGATGGGGCCACTGATCTTCGCGTCCCTCATCCTCACCTACGGCCAGCTGGCGCTCCCCACGCCTTCCGGCGCGGGGCTGGTGGAGATCGGCTTCATGGGCGGCGCCGCGGGCGACATGGGTGCGCGCTACGGCTCCATACTCTTTGTGTGGCGCTTCTATACCACCATACTTCTCGTGGCGCTGGGAATCCTGTTGGGGGTGAAGCAGTACGGGGCGGATGCCGTTGCCGCCATCATGCGAGGTCGCTCGCCCACCCCCGACCGCGGTAGAGTGGGCAGCGAGCGTCGGTGACGCTCCCACACATCGCGAACGCAGCCATCGCGAATTCGACAACCATCTATCAGGGCCAGCCGGACGCGGCGCGCCCGAAGGGAGGCATCGTGCACTACCGAGTCGCTGTCGGCCTCTTCTCGATCGCCATCGCCGGCTGTTCGCTGGGCGGCGGTACGGCTCCCGCCCCGCAGCACGCCGGAGCACCCGCGTACGACATCGCCTACCACCTCGACGCCACCGACACGCTCGGCCATCGCTACAATGTGCGGATGGACATCGGCCGCCTGCGCGGCGACACCCTCGAGCTGCAGCTACCCGTCTGGTCGCCGGGGCGCTACGCCAACATGGGCTTCGCGCGCAACTTGCGCGACTTCACCGCTACCACGGCCAACGGAACGCGGGTGGCCTTCGACCGGGTGAACGGCTCGCTCTGGCGGCTCTATCCCGGCGATGCGCGAAACGTGCGAGTGAGCTATCAGGTATATGCGAACACGCTCTCGGGAACGTTCAGCGTGCTCGACACCGCGCACGCGAACTTCAACGGTCCATCGCTCTTCACGTACGTGGTGGGGCATAAGCCCGACTCGGTTCGGCTCACCGTCGCCACGCTTCCCGGCTGGCAGCTGATCAACGGTGAGAGCAACTCGACCGCGCAGCGCGAATTCCGCTTCGAGAACTACGATCGGATGGTGGATACCCCCACCGAGCTCGCGCCGCGCGTGGTTGCGGACAGCTTCCGCGTCGACGGCCGACTGTATCGCGTGCTGGTGCATCACAACGGGTCGGAGCACGGTCAGCGGCAGCGCTTCGTGAGCGACGTGGAGAAGATCGTGCGCTACGAGAACCGCGTGATCTCACCGCCGCCGCTGGAGCGCTACACCTTCCTGTTCCACATTGGCTACAAGGGCGGCGACGGGATGGAGCACCTCTACTCGACGCAGATAATCAACAGCGCTCCATGGTCCGATACGGCAACGGTGCTGTCGGGGGTTTCCACCGCGGCGCACGAATACTTCCACACCTGGAACGTGAAGCGCATCCGCCCGGCCGCGCTCGGCCCCTTCGACTACAGCACCGAGCAGTGGCAGCCCAGTCTCTGGGTGGCGGAAGGTTGGACACAGTACTACGGGCAGATCGGCCTTCTTCGCGCGGGCGTGGTGGACAAGGCGGCGTACTACCAAACGCTCGGCCGCGTTATCCAGGTGAACAGCGAGCAGCCGGGGCGAAAGTACGTGTCGGCGCGGATGTCCTCGTTCCTGGCGCCGCTCTGGGATGGTGCCGCGCCGCCCATGGATGCGGATCGGAGCGGGAGCTTCATCTCGTACTACACCAAGGGTGACGCGCTCGCGTTGCTGCTCGACCTGGAGATCCGTTCGCGCAGCGGGAACACGAGGTCGCTGGACGACGCTCTGCGTGCGTTGAAGAAGCGCACCTGGGACGCGCCGAGCGAGAGCTACTATCTGCAGGGACGCGGGTACACCGAGAAGGACATCGAGGAAGTGGTGAGCGAGGCCGCGGGCACCGACATGCACGACTGGTTCGAGCGCTACGTGGGCGGTGTGGAGGAGCTCCCCTTCGCGCGTACGCTTGCGCTGGCGGGGCTCGCCGTCTCGGCGCGCGGCACGGGCGCTGATCGCGAGTACGTGGTGGAGGAGCTCCCCAATGCCACCGCCGCGCAACTGCGCGTACGAGTGGGATGGCTGCGAGGTACGACGAGTTCGGAGGGGAGGTAGAGAGAGAGGCAGAAAGCAGAAAGCAGAGAGCAGAAAGCAGTGAACGGCTCGTAGTTCGAGGTCTCGAACAAGGCCGACGGGGTCAGGTCTTTAAATTCGAGCGGGCTGGGCATTCGCCCAGCCCGCTCGAATTTAAAGACCTGACCCCGTCG
>DASSNL010000066.1:0-7633 GCA_035688075.1 Gemmatimonadaceae bacterium | reverse complement strand
GCGGGCGTTGCCCGCACGACTCGAAATTAAAGACCTGACCCCGTCGGCCCTCACCCCCAAGGTTGTTAACTGCTTTCTGCTTTCTGCCGTCTGCTCTCGATTTCCTCCCAACCAGCATCATCCACACAAAACGCTCCCCCCATTCACGTTCAGGATTTCTCCCGTGACATGGCGGGCGAGGTCGGAGAGGAGGAACACGATGGGGCCGGCGACGTCGCGGGCGGAGGCGACGCGGCGGAGGGGGATGGTGGCTTCTATACGTTCGCGGCCGCCGTTGGCGAAGGGCTCGATGCACATCTCGGTGTCTACCCAGCCGGGCGCCACGGAGTTGACGGTCACGTTGCGGGGCGCGAGCTCCACGGCAAGCGACTTCACGAACGAGATCGTGGCGCCCTTGGAGGCGGCGTAGTCGGAGTGGAATGCTTCGCCGCGCTGGCCGGCCGTGCTGGAGACGAATACGAGGCGGCCACCGTCGGAGATGGAGCGGGCGGCGGCGCGGCCCGTGTAGTACATGGACGCTATGTTCTGCGCCATGGTGAACTCCCAACGGCTCTCCGGCATCTCCGTGAGCGGCAGGTCGTCCACAGGCCAGACTCCGGCGTTGGCGACGAAGAGGTCGAGGCCTCCGAATTCGCGGGCCGCTCGCTCGAAGAGCGCGTCGGCGCCCTCGCGCGTGGCGATATCGGCCGACTGAGCGAACGCGCGCACGCCGCGCGCGGCCGCCTGACGAACCACATCCGCGGCGTCCGCCTCGCGGCTGCGATAGCCGATCCCCACGTCCGCGCCGCATTCGGCGAGGAGGAGCGCCGTGGCGGCGCCGATGCCGCGCGAGCCGCCGGTCACGAGGGCGCGCTTTCCACGTAGCGATATCATCCGGTGTTCTCCATCTCCGAGTTCAGTGGGCTCGCCAGCACCGCTCGCGTCGCGCCGCGCGGCGCCGATCCAGCTGCTACTTCCGACCGCTGAAAATCTCCTTGAGCCGCCCTAGCATCCCGCGGTCCACGTGCGGGATGGGAGCCACCGGAAGGAGCGGCTGCCCATCGAGGAGCCGCTCGGCGTTGGTGTGGGTGAGCAGCTCCGCCTGCTCCGGCGCGCCGATCTCCATCAGCCAGCGCCTGGCGGCGCTCAGCGAGCGACGGTCACCGTGGTTGTCGCTGGCCATGCAGTCCACCAGCCCTTCCTCCAGCAGCTCGCGCGCAAAGCGGCACATCGGAGCGTTCCCGAAGATCATCACGGCGTCCATCTGGATCACTGCACCCACGCTCCGCCAGTCGAGCACCTGCCGCGCGGTCGCGCCGTAGTAGCGCTCCGGGTGCGCGAGCACGGGGATCACCCCGCTCATCGAGATGCGGAGGAGCTCCTGCGTCGCCCCGGGCGGTACGTTCATCCTCGGAAACTCGACCAGTGCCGCGTCGGATCCGGCCAGGTGCAGCTCGCGGCGAGTGAGGTCTATCCCCGGCGCGTCGAGCATGATCTCCCACCCCTGCCGGAGCACCGGCTTCGCGGGTGCGTGCTCCACCAGTCGCGCGAGTATATCGGCGTAGCGTTCCACAGGCGCGCGAGCGGCATCGGTGGCACGGAGGTGCGGCGTGCACACGAGGAGATCCACTCCCGACCGACCGAAGCGCTGCAGTACGGGGACCGAGACTTCGATGGACGGCGAGCCGTCGTCCACACCGGGGAGGAGGTGCGAGTGGATGTCTATCACGCGCGCGCCGCGTGGGCGAGTCCCGAAACGAGCCTCGGTCCCAGCTCCTCGAACAGTGTTCCGACCACCACGAAATCGGCTCCCGAATCGCGAGCGATTCGCACTCCCTCTGGCGTCCGTATGCCGCCGCCCACGAAGAGCGGCCCGGCGGTGGCGCCGCGCGCGGCGGTGATGGAGTGCGCGGCGATCGCGCGGCTCGCACCGCTCCCTGCGTCGAGATACGTCGCCTGCATCCCGATCAGCGCCGCTGCCCGCACGTGAGCCGCAACCAGCTCCGGCTTGTCGGCCGGGAGCGGGCGAGTCTGGCTCACCGACTCCACCGTCGTCACCACGCCTCCATCGATGAGACAGTAGGCGGTGCTGATGACTTCCACCTGAGGATTGCGTTCGATGAACGGCACTGCGCGGACGTGCTCCTCGATGAGATACTGCGGGTTGCGCCCCGTCACGAGCGAGAGGAAGAGAAGTGCGTCCACCTCGCAAGTGAGCTGCGTGGCCGTCGCGGGGAACTGCAGGAGCGGGATATCCGGCGCGGCTCCCTTCAGCGCTCGCGCTACCGCGGCGCTCTCGCCCGACTCCGCACCGAAGCTCGTCCCCAGCAGTAGGACGCCGACACCCTCCCCCGCGGCACGACGCGCCATCTCTCCCGCGGCGGCCGGCGTGGTACGCACCGGATCCACCAGCACCGCAAGCCCGCCCATCCGCCCGCTCCCGCCCGTCGCCGGGCCGCGTCCGCCGGCCGCGTCGCCGTCGGTCCCACAGAGACGGTCGAGTACCCTCACGGGCTTCCCTCCACCGCCAGTGCACCGAAGTAGCGCATGGCGGATTCCGCGAGCCCTTCGATCGAGTCGGGATTCTCGGCGGCGATCTCGAAGGCGTAAGTCACGAGCGCGTCGGCGGCCAGCAGGTCGTGCGCCGCCCCTCGCTCCTCCGATTCGCTCCCGGGAGTCGCCGAAAGGAGCGACGCCGCTGCGGCCAGCAATTCACCGTGCGTTCGCCCGCCTCCCTCCTCCACCTCGTGGTCGAGCACCGGAGCGAGCACCGCGCGTATCCTCTCCGCCAGAGCCTCTGGCGGCTTCGGAGTTCGCGCGTCGAGCCACTCCGAGAGCGTCACGACGCGGGTGCCAGCGCCGCGCGAATCACGTCCGGTGCCGCGGCTATCGCTTCGGGGAGGCGCCCTGCATCCGGAATCCCCGCCTGCGCCATGTGTGCCTTCCCGCCGCCGCGACCGCCGACACGCGAGGCGATCTCGCCCACGAGCTTGTCGGCGCGGAGGCCGCGCTCGCGTAGATCGTCGGTCACCACTACGAGCAGCACGTTCTTGCCGCCCTCGAGCGCCGATCCGAGCACCCCGACGCCGGAGCCGAGCCGCTCGCGAAGGGTATCGCCCATCGTCTGCAGCTCGCGCACGTCGCCCGCCGACACCTGGCCGGCAGCGATCCGCGCACCGTCGGCACGCTCGGCCTGCCCGATGAGCGATCCGATCTGGTCGCCGGGCCCGCCGCCACCGCGCAGCATCTCGTCCACGCGCTTCTGCAGCGAGCGCCGCTCGTCGAGCAGCGACTGAACTCGCCGCTCCACTCCATCCACCGGCGCGCGCACCAGCTCGGCGAGACGATGCAGCCGCTGCTCCTCCGCGCGGATGTACTCGTACGCTCCAGGTCCCGTGAGCGCCTCGATGCGTCGCACGCCGGCCGCGAGACCAGTCTCGCTCACGATCTTGAAGAGCGCGATCTGTCCCGTGTTGCGCGTGTGGGTTCCACCGCACAGCTCGAGCGAGAGCCCCGGGATCCCCACCATGCGTACGACGTCCCCGTACTTCTCGCCGAAGAGCGCCATGGCGCCCGCAGCGACCGCTTCCTTGTACGGCCGTTCGCGCACCACGATTTCGATGTCCGCCCAGATACCACGGTTCACCCACGTCTCGATCTCGGCGAGCTGCTCGGCGGTCAGCGGACCGTGGTGCGTGAAGTCGAAGCGAAGCCGGTCGGGCGCCACGAGCGAGCCCGCCTGATGTACGTGCTCTCCGAGCACGGTGCGAAGCGCCGCGTGCAGGAGGTGCGTGGCGGTGTGATTCCGCTCGGTGTCGCGCCGCCGCTGGGTCGGAACGCTCGCGGTGACTCCGCCCAGCGCAAGCTCACCTTCCACGCGGCCCACCGCGGCGTTGATGCCGTGCACTTTCCGCACGTCGGTCACGTCCATGCGCCAGCCAGCCCCCACGATCTCGCCCACATCCGAGATCTGTCCGCCCGATTCGGCGTAGAACGGGGATTCGCGAAGGACGACGGCCACCTGACCGTCGGCGAGCCGGCGCGCGGCCACCGCCTCCGTCTCCACCTCGAGCACCTCGTAGCCCACAAAGCGCGACCCGGGGAGCCCCGAGTCGAGCGTGCCCTCGACGCCCTCCCAGGCCGAGATGTCCGCTAGCTCGTCGCCGGCCACGGTGATGTCGCGCGAGCGGCGCTCCGCGCGCGACTGCTCGCGCTGGGCCGCGAGCGCGCGGTCGAAGCCGTCGATGTCCACCGTATAGCCGCGCTCGCGAGCCATCAGCTGCGTTAGGTCGATCGGAAAGCCGAAGGTGTCGTAGAGACGGAACGCATCCTCGCCGGAGATCGTCCCCCGGAGCTGCAGCGAGCCCTGTGTGGAATTGGCCGGAGCGAGCTGGTCGAAGCGCTGCATCCCCTCGCCGATCGTGGCGAGGAAACGCTCCTCCTCCGCGCGCGTCGTCTCGATGATCAACGAGGCGCGCTGCTGGAGCTCCGGGTAGATGTCGCCCATCGTGTCTATCACCTGCGCGGCGATGTCCACGAGCATCGGTTCTCTCCTACCCAGGAGCCAGGCGTGACGGACAGCGCGGCGGAGGATCCTGCGCAGCACGTACCCTCGCCCATCGTTGGCCGGGAAGACGCCGTCGGCTATGAGGAACGCGACGGCGCGCGCATGGTCGGCCAGCACGCGGAAGGAGGCCGGCTCTACGCTCCCTCTCGCGCCCCCGGCGCTTCGCGCGACCGGTTCGAGCTGACCATCCGTGGAGCTGTTCGAGCTGGTGACGAAGTCCGTGTAGGGCGCGCCCACCAGCTCCTCCACTCGGGCGATGAGCGGCAGGAAGAGATCTGTGTGGTAGTTGGAGGTGACGCCCTGCAACACCGCCGCGATACGCTCCAGGCCGGCGCCGGTGTCGACCGACGGAGCCGGGAGCGGGAGCCTCTCGCCACTCGGCTGCTGGTCGTACTGCATGAAGACCAGGTTCCAGATCTCCAGGAAGCGGCCCGCTTCGGCGCCTTCCACGAACGCATCCAGCGAGAACTCGGTACGATCAGTGTCGGTCCACTCGCCCGTGGCGCCCGCCGGGAAAGCCCAGTCGCGCGCGACGTGCGCGAGGTCGACATAGATCTCGCTGCACGGACCGCATGGGCCCGTGTCGGCCATCTGCCAGAAGTTGTCGCGGTCGCCCAGCCCGTAGATGCGCGAGTCGGGGAGGCCGGCGATCTCGCGCCAGAGGAGCCGCGCTTCATCGTCCGACTCGTGCACGGTGACGCGGAGCAGGCTCGGATCGATCCCCAGGTCGCGCGTGACGAACTCCCACGCGAAGCCGATCGCTTCGCGCTTGAAGTAGTCGCCGAAGGAGAAGTTGCCGAGCATCTCGAAGAAGGTGTGGTGACGGGCGGTGTGCCCCACCTGCTCGAGATCGTTGTGCTTGCCGCCTGCCCGTACGCACTTCTGCGCGGTGGTGGCGCGTCGGCCGTGCGCCGGATTTTCCTGCGCGAGGAAGATGCGCTTGAACTGCACCATTCCCGCGTTGGTGAAGAGCAGCGTCGGGTCGTCGCGGGGGACGAGCGACGAGCTGGGAAGCACGGCGTGGCCGTGCCGTTCGAAGAAGGCGAGGAATCGCTGGCGGATCTCGGAAGCGCGCATAGAGCAACAATATACCGGCGCCCATCAGCGTATGAAACGGTCGCCGGTGAGCATTTCGTGTCAGAATGCCATCAATCGGCGTCGAGCATTCGGTCCATCACGCGACGGATGTCATCAGAATCATAGCCGCGGCGAGCGAGGAACTCATACAGGCGGCGTCGTCTGGTGGGCGCGTCCTCCTTCTCGAGGGAGCGCAGCTTCCGAGCGGCGACGCGCTCCAGAATCGCGTCGCTATCCACGTCGTCCTCAGCCAGTGCATCCGCGATCGCTTCGTCTGCCACATCCCGCGCGACTCCGCGCTTCGCCAGCTCCGCCTGCAGACGGCGGCGCGAGAAGCCTGGCCCGACGATCTTCGCGTGCGCGTACTGCCGCGCGTAAGCGGCGTCGTCGAGGAGCCCCATTTCGGCGAGCCGCTCGAGAGCGTGGTCGACATTGCCGGCCTCCTCCCCCTTCCGCAAAAGCGCGTTGCGCAGCTCGCGCGTGGCACGCCCGCGGAAGGCGAGCATGTCGAGCGCGCGGTCGAAGGTGCGCAGCCGGGCCCCGTCCACGGCGACCGATTCGGCGAGGCGCTCGCTGTATTCCGTGCCGACGTGGAGCCGGAGTCGCTCGATCGCCTCGAGCGAGAGCGTGCCGACCGACTTGCCGTCGACCAGGATGTCGAAGCGGCCCTCGCGCCTGGGGCTTGGCGTGACGGCGGTTATGAATGGCATCGATTTATCGCTATCGCGCTATTGCGCGCTGGCTGTCGCGCATCGGCCGGAAAGACAGACGCCGAGAGGAGGAGCCGCGAGAACGGGGCAGTTTCCGGGTGCCCCAGATTTCAGCGTTCCACCCCTCGGCATCAGTCCATTGCCGAGCAGTTGCGTCGTACGATTGGGAGCTCCGTTACTCTTCGACCGCCTCGAGCTGTCCGTTCGACTCGGCGGCCTTGGAGATCCCGAGCACCGCTTTCACCTTCTCTTCGATCTCCGCCATCATGGCCGGGTTGTCCTTTAGGAACATCTTCGCGTTCTCGCGCCCCTGACCGATTTTCTGGCCGTTGTAGCTGTACCAGGCGCCGGACTTGTCAATGATGTTCGCCTCGGATCCGATGTCCACGAGGAGCGAAGTGTGGCTGATCCCTTCGGCGTACATGATGTCGAACTCGGCCTGCTTGAAGGGGGGCGCCACTTTATTCTTGACGACCTTCACGCGAACGTGCGATCCGGTCACGTCGTCCTTTTCCTTGACCGGCCCGATCCGCCGGATGTCGAGACGCACCGAAGCGTAGAACTTGAGCGCCTTTCCACCGGTGGTGGTTTCCGGGTTGCCGAACATGACGCCGATCTTCTCGCGCAGCTGGTTGATGAAGACCACCGACGTCCGGGAACGAGCGATGGCACCGGTGAGCTTGCGCAGCGCCTGGCTCATGAGCCGCGCCTGCAGACCCACGTGCGAATCGCCCATGTCCCCCTCGATTTCCGCCTTGGGGACGAGCGCCGCGACGGAGTCGATCACCACGACATCCACGGCGCCGGAGCGAACGAGGATCTCGCAGATCTCGAGCGCCTGCTCACCGGTGTCCGGCTGGGAAACGAGGAGACTCTCCACGTCGACGCCAAGCTTGGCGGCGTATTCGGTGTCGAGTGCATGCTCCGCGTCGATGTAGGCAGCGACGCCACCGGCGCGCTGCGCATTGGCCACGACGTGGAGGCAGAGGGTAGTCTTGCCGCTCGACTCGGGGCCGTAGATCTCGGTGATGCGGCCGCGCGGAATACCGCCGACGCCGATTGCCGAGTCGAGATTGATAGCACCGGTGGGGATGGAGTCCACCCGCACGCGTGCGGTATCGGAGCCCATCTTCATGATCGATCCCTTGCCGCAGCTCTTTTCGATCTGCGCGATGGCCAGATTCAGTGCCTTTTTCTTGTCGTCCTGTATGCTGGAGACAGCCATGCTAGTCCGCTCTGCGCTGAAACGTGAAACAACCCCTTGATCTGGCCGTGCCGAGGGAATCTACCTCGATTCCCG